>NZ_LYVQ01000316.1 GCF_001984095.1 Pelomonas sp. KK5 | reverse complement strand
CAGGAAGGCCCGCACCGCGGCCGCGCGCGCCTCCGACAAGGCCTGGTTGTCCTTGAACTGCGCCGACTGGATCGGCACGTTGTCGGTGTGGCCGACGATGCGCACGGTGCCCGGCACGTCGTTGAGCGCCTCGGCCACGCGGGTGAGGATGGCCTCGGTGGCGGGCGCGAGCCGGGTCAGGCCGCCGGTGAACATGCCGTCGCCCTTGAACACGACGAGCGAGCGGCCCGGTCCGTCGGTGACGGCGACGCGGCCGGCCTTGATGTCGTCGGCCAGCAATTGCGCCAGCGTCAGCGTGCGCGGCGCCGGCGCGGCGGCCGCCAGCGGGATCTTCGCGATGGCCTGGATGTCGGCCTGCACGGCGGCGCCCTGGCGCAGCAGCTGGTACTTCTGCCAGGCGAATGCGCCGAACAGGGCCAGGCCCAGCAGGCTCGCGCTGACCCACACCGGCAGCGAGCGCAGCATCCGGAAGCGCCCCTCGGTCTCGCCGCGCCAGTGCTCGGACAGCTCGCGCGGCAGTGGCGGGCGGCCCTGCGCGACCAGCACATGCAGCCGGTGGCGGATCGTCTCCAGGTGGCGGCGGCCGTCGGCCTGGACGCGGTAGTCGCCCATGAAGCCGAGGCTCAGCAGGTGGTGCATCAGCTCGATCACAGGCAGGTGTTCGTCCACCGACTGCGCCAGCCGCCCGATGATCAGGAAGACCTTGCGACCGCCGTGGCTCTCGCCGTGCAGCGCATTGAGCAGGGCCAGCGTGGACCAGTGGCCGGTGCTGTCGGCGCCGCCGCCGGCGGTGGGCGTGAGGTTGATCGCCTCGTCCAGCGCGGTGCACAGCGCGTAGCGTGAGATCAGCATGTGGTCGCGCCGCAGATTGCATTGCTCGCACAGCCGCGTGAACACCTTGAGCTCCTGCACCAGCAGCCCGTGCAGGCCGTTGAGGCCGGTCACGTCCAGGCGCTGGGGGATCTCGGCCAGGCTGCGCAGCAGCACCGTCGCGGCCTCGATGATGGGATTGGCGCCGCGCTGCTGCGCGGCCTGCACGGCCGCCAGGCGCTCCTCGTATCGGGGCCCGGGCTCGAACTGCAGCGCACTGACGGGCGCCGAGCCGATGCCCAGGCCGTCGGCCACGTTCAGCGCGGGCTCGCGGGTGGCGAGGGCGGCGCGTTCCTGATTGGAGTCTTTCATCGTGCGTCTCCTGCGCTTCTGTTCAGCGCACGCCCCAGAGCTGCAAGCGCAGGCCGGGCAGCGAGCGGGCCACGTGCAGGCCGATGCCGCCATGGCTGACCAACTGGTCCCACAGCGGGCCGCGCGCCTCGAGCTGGAAATAGACATGGCCCGCGTTGAACGGAATCTGCCGCGGCGGCACCGGCAGCACGCGCAGCCCCATGCCGGGCAGGTGCAGGCGCACCAGCTCCGCCAGCCGGTCGCTGGGGGCCAGCTTGGCGTGGGCCGCGAACTGGGCGGCCACCTGGTCGCCGGGCAGGTCGGCCACGACTGCCAGCACCACCGACTCGAAGCCGGCCAGCTGGCTCGGGTCGATGCTGGCGAGATACATGCCGTTGGGCTTGGCCTCCAGCGCGAACTCGGCGGCGCTGCGCACGGTCAGCGCGTTGAGCAGCCAGCGCGCCTCCTCGATCAGCGGCTTGAACGAGGCAAAGGGATCGCCGTGGTCATAGGCCGCGACGGGCCGAGGCCGGCGCGTGTCCACCCGCACGAAGGTGGCCAGCTCGCCGGCGAGGGAACGCAGCAGCGCATAGATGGCCTCCGGCGAGGTTTCGCGCAGCCGCAGCCGGTGCTCGAGCAGCGGCTCGTAGCGGTTGAGCGCCTGCAGCAGGATGAAGTCGCTGACCTCGGCGGCCTGGGTGCTTCCGGCGGCGCCGGCCAGCCGGCCGGCGAGGAACTCGGCGCGCTGGGTGCAGGTGCCCAGCAGCTGGCCGAACCACCGGCTCAGCAGCGTGGACGCGCCGTAGTGGTTGACGGGGGCGATGAACTCGTTGTCCAGCTCCGCGCTGCCGTCGCCGTGCAGTGCGCGCACGCGGGCCACGGGCAAGCCCATCCAGGCGCTGGTGAGCTCTTTCTCGGGCACCAGGGTCAGGCGCAGGTTGCTCAGCTGCACCGGGCGCGGGCCCTGGCCGATCGAGTTGGAGTCGCGCAGCTCGATGTCGAAGACGTTGAAGCGGGCGAGCGAGCCGGGCGCTTCCTCGAAGGTGGTCTCCTCGCCGTTGGGCGCCCGGATAGGCAGCGCCAGATGCACGCGTTGATTGAGGTGCTCCTCGCGCAGCGCCAGCGGCGCGGGCAGGCGCGCATGGCCGGGCGCCTGGAAGGGCGTGCCGTCGGGGAAGACGCCGCTGCAGCGGCCCAGCACCAGCTTGCCCAGGCTCAGCGCCTCGACGTCGAGGGCCAGATCGGAGAAGCCCCAGAAATAGGGCGTCAGCGGCGCGACGCGGCGATGGGCGAACCACTCCAGGTAGCGTTCCTGCTGCTGGAAGAGCTGGGGGCGGATGAACAGTCCCTCGCTCCAGGTGACCTTGTTGTTCCAGTTCATGGTGCTTCGTGGTTCAGGACGCGTTGTTGCTGACGGCGATGCCCTGGGCTTGCAGCTCGATGCGCAGGTCGCTCTTGTTGGCGGGCACCAGCGCGCGGTACCAGGCGGCGTCGGGCGCGTCCGGCAGGCGCTGGACGACCCGCCAGGTCGACTGGGCGAGGCTGCGGTAGCCGGCCAGCACGCCGATGGCGCGCGTTTGCGGATGGCTCGACCGCTCGATGCGGCGCGACTCGCCGGGCCGCAGGATGAACTCGTCGCGGGCCAGCAGGTCGGCGCCGAGCAGCGTGCGGTCCTTCTCGTCGAGGCTGAAGTAATCGGCCTCCTGGAAGGCCTGCACGTCCCTCAGCTCGTAGATCCGCAGGCGGATCGGCGCGGCGCGGCCGGCGTCGTCGGGGTTGACGCCGTCGCTGGCGAGGATGTTTAGCAGCAGGCGCGTGCGCTCCTTGTCCTGGGCCCGGGCGGTCGATACCGCCAGCAGGCCCAGGAGGCAGGCGCGGCGATGGAGGGACGTGGACATCGCGGGCCGGCCTGGGTCAGGCTTCCTTGTTGAGCTTCAGGTCATAGCCGGTGGTGACGGCACCGCCGGAGCCGCCCTGCTGGTTCTGCACCGTGTACTCCTGGCGCACCTTGGCGAAGGACAGGCCGATGCGCTCGCGGATGCGCTCGTCATCGCGCGAACCGGCCGGGCTGACCTTGGTGATGACCACGTCGGACATGGTGACCTTCAGGTACTCGAGCGGATTGCCGCCCGCCTTGCGCACCACCAGCACCGCTTCCTGGATGTGCTTGCCGGTCAGGCAGTACTTCATCAGGTTGGGGCTGGAGCGGTCGACGTTGTGCATGAACACGAGGTCGTTGACGGTGGCCTTGCCCGAGCCGCCGCCCGAGCCCATGTGCATGTTCGATTCCTGGACGATGTCCCAGGACCAGTCGAGGACCTCGATCTCGTTCTTGTGCGAGGCATCCATGCTCTCGCCCTCGATGCCGGTGATCTTGATGAAGATGTCTTGTGACATGGGGTACTACTCCTTGCTGTGGAACAGGGGGAATGGATCAGGCCGCGGCCTTGACCGACGGCAGCTTGGCGACCAGGCGCAGGCTGACGGTCAGGCCTTCGAGCTGGAAGTGCGGCCGCAGGAAGAACTTGGCGTTGTAGAAACCGGGGTTGCCGTCGACGTCCTCGACGACCACCTCGGCGGCCGCCAGCGGGCGGCGGGCCTTGGTCTCCGGGCTGGAGTTGGACGGGTCGGCGTCCACGTAGTTCATGATCCATTCGTTCAGCCAGCGCTGCATCTCCTCGCGCTCCTTGAACGCGCCGATCTTGTCGCGCACGATGGCCTTCAGGTAGTGCGCGAAGCGGGTGCTGGCGAACAGGTAGGGCAGGCGGGCGGAGAGGTTGGCGTTGGCCGTGGCGTCCGGGTCGTCGTACTCCTGCGAGCGCTGCAGCGATTGAGCGCCGATGAAGGTGGCGTGGTCCGTGCCCTTGCGGTGGATCAGCGGGATGAAGCCGGCCTTGGAGAGCTCCGCCTCGCGGCGGTCCGAGATGGCGATCTCGGTCGGGCACTTCATGTCGATGCCGCCGTCGTCGGTCGGGAAGCTGTGACAGGGCAGGCTCTCCACCGTGCCGCCGGACTCGACGCCGCGGATCATCGTGCACCAGCCGTAGAGCTTGAAGCTGCGGTTGATGTTGACGGCCATCGCGTAGGCGGCGTTGGCCCACACGTAGCGTTGATGATCGGCGCCCTCGGTTTCTTCCTCGAAGTTGAACTCGTCCACCGGGTTGGTGGTGGCGCCGTAGGGCAGGCGGGCCAGGAAGCGCGGCATCGCCAGGCCCACGTAGCGGGCGTCGTCGGTGTCGCGCAGCGAGTTCCAGGCGGCGTGCTCGAGGTTGCCGGTGATCTTGAACAGGTCGCGCGGGTTGGCGAGTTCCTGCCAGGAGTTCATCTGCAGCGTGGAGGGCGCGGCGCCGGCGATGAAGGGTGCGTGCGACGCGGCGGCGATGCGGGCCAGCGAGCCGAGCAGCTCCACGTCGGGCGGGGTGTGGTCGAAGTAGTAGTCGGCCACCAGGCAGCCATAGGGCTCGCCGCCGAGCTGGCCGTACTCCTCCTCGTACAGGCGCTTGAAGATCGGGCTCTGGTCCCAGATCACACCCTTGTAACGACGCAGTGACTTGCGCAGCTCGTTCTTGCTGACGTCCATGAAGCGGATCTTCAGCATCTCGTCGCTCTCGGTGTTGCTGACGAGGTGGTTCAGGCCGCGCCAGGCGGATTCGAGGTTCTGGAAGCTCTCGTGGTGCAGGATCAGGTTGATCTGCTCGCTGAGCTTGGCGTCGATCTCGCCAATGATGGCCTCGATGCTCGAATAGGCGTCGTCGCTCATCGTCACCGTGTTGGCCAGTGCCTGCTCGGCCAGCGTGCGCACCGCGGATTCGACGGCCGAGCGCTGCTCCTCGCTGCGTGGCTCGAACTCGCGGTTGAGCAGGTTGGCGAAGGTGTCGGGGGCGAAACCGGTACCGCCGGTGCCCACGGATTGAACTTGTGTTTCCATGCTGGTTGGTCCTCTTCTTGGTCAATGCGTGGCGTCGGCCTGCGGCTTGGGCTGGGCCGCGAGCGTCTTCATCAGCGCCGGGTCGGCCAGCAGCTTGCGCACCAGGTCCTCGGCGCGGGACTTGCCGTCCATATAGGTCTGCAGGTTGGCCAGCTGGGTGCGGGCGTCGAGCAGCTGGCGCAGCGCGTCGACCTTGCGGGCGACGGCGGCGGGGGAGAAGTCGTCCATGCACTCGAAGGTGATGTCGACGGCCACCCGGCCTTCGCCGGTGAGCGTGTTGGGCACGGTGAAGGCGACACGCGGCTGCAGCGCCTTCATGCGCTCGTCGAAGTTGTCGACGTCGACCTCAAGGAACTTCCGCTCGGTGAGGTCCACCGACTCGGCCTGCGACTGGCCGGACAGGTCGGCCATCACGCCCATCACGAAGGGCAGCTCGACCTTCTTCTCGCTGCCGTAGATCTCGACGTCGTATTCGATCTGGACGCGGGGCGCCCGGTTCCTTGCGATGAACTTCTGACTGCTTGATGCACTGCTCATGAAACCTCCTTGGTTGATGCGGAGTGGTGGGGTGAGAGGGGAGGG
>NZ_LYVQ01000315.1 GCF_001984095.1 Pelomonas sp. KK5 | reverse complement strand
GCCGTGGGCGGCCAGCACGGCATTGACGCTGGCCAGCGCGCGCGCCTCGCCATCGAAGAGCCGCGCCTGCGGCGCGTTCAGCTCGGGCCGGAAGCTGGGCAGCGGTTGCTGGTCGGGCGGCAGGGCGAAGCCGATGCCGATGGTGGCGCTGGGGATGCCGGCGATGCGCGCGGCCAGCACGGCGGTGGGCGCGTAGTCGGCCACCAGCGCCTCGGTGCCGGCGAGCCGGAAGGCGGCCAGCCAGCCCTCGACCAGGGCCTGCAGGTGCGGGGCCATCAGATAGCCCTGGGCCAGCAGGACCTCGGGCAGGCTCACCTGCGGTTGGGGCAGGCCGCGGGTCTCGTGCTGCCAGAACGGCGCCTGCAGCCGCGGCAGCTCGGCCAGCTCGCGCAGGATGGCCGCGGGCTGCACCAGGTCGCGCAGCACCAGCGTGCAGCCGTGGCCGCGCCGGTGCATCGCCTGCGCCAGCGGCTTGATGCGCGCCACGTGGCCCAGGCCGGCGCCGAGTTCCCAGCCGAAGAGGAAGTTCGCCATCGCTGCATGATGGCACGTCGGGATGGAGCCCCTCGCCCAGTCTCGCCGCGCTGGACGCGGGCGAGCCTGGTCGGTCCCCCGAGGGGACGCAGTCAGTTGCGGGATCGACCCGCAACTGACTGCAGTGGGCCGGCTTGGGGCGGCCCGGCGCTCGGCCCGGAATGCCGGCTCTATCCGGCTCGATGCGTGTTCAGCGGAAATTTCTACTCTCGGTCGCCAGCCGCCCGAGCAGCGGGGTCAGGTCGTGCAACTTGCGCGCCAGCAGGTTCTTCACGCCGCCGTCGCCGTGCTGCCAGACGCCCTGGACCGCCAGCAGCCGCGCGCCCAGCAGCGTGCTGCGGTACTCGGCGAAGACGGCAGGCCAGACGATCACCTGCACATTGCCGGTCTCGTCCTCCAGCGAGACGAAGATCGTGCCCTTGGCCGTCTGCGGCTGCTGGCGCACGGTGACGATTCCGCAGGTCTTGGCCAGCCGCCCGCGCGGCCATTGGTCGAGCTGCGCGGCGCTGAGCAGGCCCTTGGCCGCCAGCCGCTCGCGCAGGATGGCCATTGGATGGCTGCGCAGCGTCAGGCCCAGCGAGGCGTAGTCCCACAGCACCTCTTCGCTCTCGGGCGCGGCGGGCAGTTCCAGCGGGTCTTCATCATCGCGGCTGGCGCCGTGCAGCAGCGGCGGCATCGCGCGCAGCGCGCTGGCCTGCCAGACCTGCTGGCGGCGGTGGCCGGCCAGGCTGGCCAGCGCATCGGCGGCGGCCAACTGCTGCATCTCGCGCTGGTCCAGGCCGGCGCGCAGGGCCAGGTCTTGCGGGCCGGTGAAGGGGCGCTCCTCGCGTGCTGCCACGATCCGCTTTGCCGCCGCATCGCCCAGCCCGTTGACGAGATGCAGGCCCAGGCGCACGGCGGGTTGGTCCTGGCCGTCGCGTGGCTCCAGGCTGCTGAGCGCCTCGCTGACGCTCACGTCGGCCGGCCGCACCTCGACCTTGCCGCGGCGCTGGGCGTCCTGCACCAGCTGGCTGGGCGAGTAGAAGCCCAGCGGCTGCGAGTTCAGCAGTGCGCAGAGGAAGATGGCCGGCTCGTGCTTCTTGAGCCAGCAGGAGACGTAGGTCAGCAGCGCGAAGCTGGCGGCGTGGGACTCGGGGAAGCCGTAGGAGGCGAAGCCCTTGATCTGCTCGAAGATCGCGGCGGCGAACTTTTCCGAGTAGCCGCGTTCGCGCATGCCGTCGAGGATCTTGTGGTGGAACTGCTGCAGGTCGCCGGGGCGTTTCCAGGCTGCCATCGCGCGCCGCAGCTGATCGGCCTCGCCGGCGCTGAATCCGGCGGCGATCATGGCCACCTGCATGACCTGCTCCTGGAAGATCGGCACGCCGCAGGTGCGCTGCAGCGCGACCTTCAAGTCCTCGCTGGGGTACTCGACGTCTTCGGGCCGCTTGGCGCGGTTCTTCAGGTACGGGTGCACCATGCCACCCTCGATCGGGCCGGGCCGCACGATGGCGACCTCGATCACCAGGTCGTAGTAGCAGCGTGGCTTCAGCCGCGGCAGCATCGACATCTGCGCGCGCGACTCGATCTGGAACACGCCGACGGTATCGGCGCGGCAGATCATGTCGTAGGTCGGCTCGTCGCCCTCGGGTACCGAGGCCAGCGTCAGCTCCTTGCCGCGCCACTGGCGGTAGAAGTCGAAGCTGCGCCTGAGGCAGGACAGCATGCCCAGCGCCAGCACGTCCACCTTCATCAGCTTCAGCGTGTCCAGGTCGTCCTTGTCCCATTCGACGACATGGCGCTTCTCCATCGTCGCGGCCTCGATCGGCACCAGGCGAGAGAGCAGGCCCTCGGTCAGCACGAAGCCGCCCACGTGCTGGCTCAGATGCCGCGGCATGCCCATCAGCTGGCGCGACAGGCGCACCAGCTGGCGCAGCTTCAGGTCGTCGGCCGGCAGGCCCAGTTCGGCCTGCAGCGCCTGCAGCCGGGCCTCGGGCAGCGATTCGCTGGACCACTGGTGATGATCGTGCGCCAGCCGCTCGACGACCGCCTCGTCCATGCCCAGCGCCTTGCCTACGTCGCGGATCGCGCTGCGCGAGCGGTAGCAGATGACGACGGCGGTCAGCGCGGCGCGGTCGCGGCCGTACTTGCCGTAGAGGTACTGGATCACCTCCTCGCGGCGCTCGTGCTCGAAGTCCACGTCGATGTCCGGCGGCTCGTTGCGCTCGCGGCTGATGAAGCGCTCGAACAGCATCGTGCTGCGGGCCGGGTCCACCGCGCTGATGTGCAGGCAGTAGCAGACCAGGCTGTTGGCCGCCGAGCCGCGGCCCTGGCAGAGGATGCCCAGCGAGCGGGCGTGGGCCACGATGTCGGCGACGGTGAGGAAGTAGTGCTCGTACTTCAGTTCCTCGATCAGCGCGAGCTCGTAGTCGATGCGCTCCCGCCACTCGTCGGGCACGCCGGCGGGCCAGCGCTTGCCCATGCCCTCATAGGTCAGCGCGCGCAGGTGGGCGGCCGGCGTGCGGCCGGCAGGCACCACTTCGCTGGGGTACTGGTACTGGATCTCGCTGAGCTTGAATCTGCACAGGGCGGCCACCACCAGCGTCTGCGCCAGCAGGTCCGGCGGGTAGGCCTGGGCCAGCCGCAGCCGGCTGCGCAGGTGCCGCTCGGCATTGGGCTGCAGGTCGAAGCCGCAGGCCGCGATCGGCTTGCCCAGGCGGGTGGCGGTCATCACGTCCTGCAGCGCTTTGCGCGAGCGCAGGTGCATGTGGACGTCGCCGGCGGCCACCAGCGGCAGCGCGGTGGCCTCGGAGAGCTGGCGCATCCGGTGCAGCCAGAGCTCGTCGCCGAGGTCTTCGTGCAGCTCGACGGCGATCCAGCTGCGGCCGATGAAGTGCCTGAGCATCCAGTGGGCCGGTGCGAGCAGGTCTTCGTCACCGGCCTCGCGCGGCGGCACCAGCAGCAGCAGGCAGTCGTCGAGCTCGGCCGGGCGGATGTCGGACCAGCGCAGCCGGTAGGTGCCCTTGGGCGCGCTGCAGCGCAGCCGGGTGATGAACTGGCAGAGGTTGCCGTAGCCGTTCGAGTTCTGCGCCAGCGCGACCAGCTTGAACAGCGGCTGGTCCGCCTCGTCGCGCACAAGGAACTCGCTGCCGATCAGCAGCTGGGGCAGCACCGGCTCGCTGTCCTCTCCGTGCAGCTCCTTGTGCTCGCGGCGCATGCGCTCGCCCTGCGCGTAGGCCCGCACGACGCCGGCCAGCGAGCATTCGTCGGTGATGGCCAGCGCGGCGTAGCCGAGCTCGGCGGCGCGGGCGAACAGCTCGGCCGGTTCCGAGGCCCCGCGCAGGAACGAGAAGGCGCTCAGGCAATGCAATTCGGCGTAGGTGGGGATCATGCGTACACCCCATGCAGGAACCAGCCGTGCTCGTCCTTCGACAGCCGCTGCTGGTACACCCACAGCAGCCCCGCCTGCTCGCTGCGGTAGACGAAGTAGTCGCGCTGCACATGGGAATTGCTGCCGTCCTCGCCGGGCTGCCACCAGCCTTCCTCGATGCGCTGCGGCCCGGCCACGCGCTGCAGCGGGCCGCAGAACAGCGGCTGCTCGCGCCGCTGCTCCAGGCGCAGCGGCGGGTCCAGCAGCCAGTTCGGTTGCGGATAGGCGGCTACCCGGGCCGGCACCCGGGGCCGTGGCGGGCCGGGCCAGGAGTCCCAGCGCTGCATGTGTTCGGGGCGGTGGTCCTCGTGCAGGCGGCCGACCCGCACGCTCTCGGGCCCCAGCCGCACCGCGATGCGCTCCAGCAATTGCGGCAGCGGCTCCTTCGCCTGGTCGGGCGAGGCCGGCAGCAGGCTCAGGCTGCCTTCGGTGAGCGGCATCACCTCGTCGGCGGCGAGGCTGATCTCGTCGACCGGCGCGGCCAGCTCGATGCGCGCCAGGTGCTCGGCCAGCAGGCGCGACAGGTGGCCGAAATCGCGCGTGGTCTCGGCCGTGCGCCAGGAGAGGCTGCCGCGGGCATCGACGTCGCGGGCGCGCATCGCGTCGTGCTGCCAGTGCAGCGTCAGCGCCCGGATGCCGGCATGGCGCGCGGCCAGCCAGGCGCAGAGCCGGGTCAGCAGGTGCTGGGCGTGATGCAGCAGCACGGGCGCGTGTTCGATCCGGTGGGGCAGTTCCAGCCGGGCCGCGAAGGTCTCGGGTGCCACCTCCCACTGATGGGCCTGCGCGATGTGGCCGTGCGCGCGGTCCAGCGCCAGCAGCAGGGCCGGGTCGAAGCGCTTGGCGGACGCGCCGCGCGGCAGCCGCCGCACCTCGCCCAGCGTGCGGCAGCCCAGCCGCTGCAGCATCGGCGCATGAGCCTGGACGGCGCTCAGCGTGTGCAGCGGCAGCGCGTCGAGCAGCGGCGCCAGCGGCTGCGAGAGCCCGTCGCGCACGACGCCGCCGCGCGCCAGCGCCAGCGCACCCAGCGAGGTCGGCGCCCAGGCGATGCCGCTCAATGCCAGCCCGGCCTCCCGCGCGCCGCGCCAGATGCGCCGGTGCAACGCCGCCGCCCCGCCGAACAGCTTCAGGCTGGCCTGCACCTCCAGCACCACGGACTCCTCCAGCCGGGCGACGCGGGGGGAGAACTGCAGCGCCCACCAGGCCAGGGCCTGTTGACGTGCTGCGGTTCGCTCCCCGTCCTCATCCGTGGGCGGCGGGCTGGTGAGAAGCAGCGCGAGCCAGTGCATGGCGGCGGGGCTCCACGGTGGGAGGAAAGGGATGCGGGCCGGCCGGCCTGGCCTGCAGCATCCGCGGCGAGAGCGCGCGGGCCAGGTCGGTGGGCATGGCGAGGAGGTCCAGCCGGCCCTCGAACACCGGCCCGCGGCGCTTGAGGATGCGCAGGCTGAGGGCCCAGCCGTCGCCCGTCTCGACCGCCAGTCGCAGCGGCGCCGCCGAGGACTGCTGCTGCGCCAGCGTCAGCGGCCGCAGCACGAAGATCGGCGACTCGGCGGCCAGCGCGTGCGTCTGCAGCCGGCGGATCTGCTCGGGCCGGGCCTGCGGCAGCCAGGCGATGATGGCGCCCGCCGCGTTGGACTTGATTGCCTGCTCGGCCGCCCACAGCTGCTGCTGCGGCGTGGCGGCCTCGATCCAGACCAGATCCTGCGGCGCCAGGCCGCAGGCCAGCAGGCCCGGCAGATGCGGCACATGCGGCGGGTTCAGCAGCAATAACGGCTTACCTGCACTGACCAGGGCCCGGC
>NZ_LYVQ01000314.1 GCF_001984095.1 Pelomonas sp. KK5 | reverse complement strand
TCGTCATGCTGACACCCACCGTGCCCGCCGTGCGCTGCGCGGGCGCCCAGTCGACCTCGGGCTTGCCGGAGCCGGACTTGGCCGTGCCGATGGCGCCGCGGCTGTCGCTGGGCTTCTTGCGCGGCGCAGTGCCGCTGGCCAGGCCGTCGTCGTTGATGGCGGAGAGCCCCGCCAGCCGCACCAGCGCCTCGCCCTTGTGGGCCATCACGCCGTTGATGCCCCAGGTTCGCAGCATGCCGGCGGCGTGGGTGTTGATCAGGCGCTTGGTGCAGGGCAGGGCCATGCTGTCGCCATCCTCGTCCACGTAGTAGTGGAAGGCCAGGTCGTCGATGGCGAGCTTGCCGCCCGGCACGCACAGCACCGACAGCGCCAGCAGCGCCGGGTGGCCCCACAGCATGCCGCGCAGGCCGGAGCTGCGGCTGAACTCCTCGAAGGCGAAGCTCTGGATCGGGTCGCTCTTCTTGCCGTAGGGGTGGCGCAGCAGGAAGGCCGGCGTCATCAGCGCGAGGTAGGAGGCGTCGGGCATCTCCTTCAGCGCGGTGAAGGCCTGCTTGACCAGGCGGTGCGGCTCTTCCTTGCGATCGGTGAAGGTGTCCGCGACGATGGCGGTGATGAAGGGCGCGCCGGCGTGCGCGGCCACGCGGGCGGCGCGGCCCAGCAGCTCGGCATGCGGCGGCGTGGCCTCGAACTGGTAGAGGCCGGCGATGTAGCCGTAGCCGCCGTCGGCATCCTGCGAGGGCGCCTCGACCAGCAGCTTGTACAGGCCCGACTCCGACAGGTCATCGACCGCACTCAGGTCGGCCGCCAGTTCCTCGGCGCTGATGTCGATCAGGTGCACCTGCAGCTGGTGGCTGGTTTCCAGCCGGCGCAGCAGGAAGTCCACGCCGCGCCACAGGCTCTCGGCGTTCTGGAAGTCGCCCTGCATCAGCACCGCGCGCATCGCGTCGGTCAGCGCCGCGTCGACGGTGGCGACCAGCGCGTCCTTGTTCGGCGCAGCGGCCGGCTTGACGAAGGGGCCGACGATGTTCTTCAGCAGCGTGCCGATCGAGTCGTCCGCCTGGCTGCTGACGCTGGCGCGGCCGGTCAGGCGGGCGAAGTCGTCCAGCTTGGCACTGCCGGCCGGCGCGCCGCCGCGGGCGCGGCCGTGGCGGGAGATGCAGGAGGCGCTCTGAGCAGCCTCGCCACCCATCGCCTGCACCTCGGCGGCCGCCGCGGCGAAGGTCGAGCTGTTGTTCAGCCGCTTGCGCAGCGAGGCCAGCGCCGAGAAGACCTCGAGGTTGCGGTACAGCTCGTCCGGGTGGAAGGACTCCAGCTCGCTGATCTCGACCTCCACCGGCGCACCCTCGGCGCCGAGCGGCAGCGTGAGCTTCAGGGCCAGCCGCGCGAGCGCGTCTTCCAGCGTGTCGAACTCGACCTTCAGCGGCTTGCGCTTGGCCAGCGCCGCGCCCTTGTCGAGCCGGCCGCGCAGCGCGCCGGCGCCGAAGTCCCCCAGCAGGGCGATGCGCAGCGGGCGCTTGGGGGCCCAGGTCGGTGCCGGCAGGCTGACGCCGCCGAAGTTCGGGGTGAAGTCGCTCATGGTGTCTTGTTCTCCGGGTGGGTGGGAATGGTGTTGCTTGGTCGGTGTGGCAGCGGTTCAGAGGCCGCTGAGCAGGGCGATGAAGGCGGGGCCCGTCGGCAGCCCGTCGGTGCAGTGGGTCAGGCGCAGGCCGTCGTCGCCGATGCGCCACCAGCAGGCCTGGCCGCGGTACAGCTCGGGCAGGGCGGCGATGGCGTCGGGCTGCTGCGTTACTTCATCGGCATCGAGCCGGGCCAGCTCGGCCTCGAAGCGGTCGATCTCCCAGTCTTCCTGCAGCGCATCCAGCGCCAGGTCGTCGAGCCGGTGCAGCCAGCTCAGCTGGGTTTCGGTGCCGGCCACCTCGCGGGTGCAGGCGTGCATCAGCGTCAGCGGGAAGTAGCGGCCCACGCGGTCCACCGAGGGCATCAGCACGCCGCAGACCATGCCCTCCGCGCCCGGCGTCTTGTCGGGAATGACTCCCGGCATCAGCACGAAGCGCCAGCTCGGGCCGGCGAGGTAGGCGTCCAGCCAGGTGTCGGGCTGCTCTTCGCGCCAGTGCGCCAGGCCGTCGGCGAGCCAGTGGTCCCAGGCCTCGATCAGGTCCGGCGCGAGGCGGCGCGAGGCAAAGTCGCCCAGGCTGGGCAGCTTGCCGTACCAGCCGGTGCGGGCAGCGTCTTCGTTCAAGTCGGGTCCCTCGCATCACGGCCCGCCGTCTCATCCACAGTCAGTGGATGTTTGGCGTTAGCCTCATTCATCTCTCGCGACTGTAGCCGCTATCATGACCTCGCTTAAGTCCCAAGAACCCCGACGATGACCTGCTTCTGCTCCGCCAAGCTTGCCAGCCTGACGGCCCAGCTGAGACTGGTGCCGCCGACGATCGGGCTCGTGCCGCCGATCTCGCTGAACCTGGTGGCGGCGGCGAGCCTCTCGCTGGGCGCCGGCCTGGGGCTGGGCCTCAATCTGGGCGCCATGGCTTCGGTGGCGGCCAACCTCTCGGCCATGGCCAGCCTCAATGCGGCGCTGCAGGCGGCGCTGGGCATGAACCTCTCGGCGGCGCTGTCGGCCTCGATGATGGCCTCGGTGCAGGCGAGCCTGGCCGCCTCGATCTCGGGCTTCAACGCCGGCCTGCCCCTGCTGAGCCTGAACGCGAGCCTGCTGGCCTCGCTGGCGCTGGACCTGAAGGCGCTGATGGCGCTGGCGGGCCTCGTGCTGGCGGTGCGCGCGGCCTTCGGCATCGACCTGCGCGCGAGCGGCGCGCTGCTGGCGCTGCAGGCGGCGCTCAGCGCCTCGGCCTCCGCGAGCGTCAGCGCCAATGCCAGCCTGATGGCCTCGCTGATGGCGGCGCTGGGGCTGAAGCTCAATGCCGCCGGCGCGCTGAGCGCCAATGCCCAGGCCTCGGCCCTGGCCAGCCTGATGGCCGGGCTGCCGAGCATCGGCAACTTCGGCCTGCTGGCCTCGCTGTCGGCCGTGCTCTCGATGATCGCGACGATCCAGCTGGGGCTGGGCGTCAACCTGCTGTCGGTCAACGCGATGGCGCAGCTGAAGCTGGCGCTGGCCGGCCTGCCGCTGGCGGGCCTGGCCAAGCTGTCGGCGTCCGCCACGGCCAGCGCGTCGGCTTCCGCCAGCGCCAATGCAGGTGCGGGTCTGAACATGGCCGCGGTCGCTTCGGCGAATCTTTCCGCCGTGGGCCAGCTGGCGATGCTGCTCAACGCGATGGCCGGCTTCAAGCTGGGCATGCCGGCGGGCAGCTGCGCGATGGTCGTCTGCCCGGTGGCGCTGCTGAGCAATCCGGCCTCGGCCGTGGCCGGGCTGAACCTCGGCGCGGCGGGCCTGGGTGCGGGCCTCAGCATCGGCGGCGGTGTCTCGGCCGGTGGTGCTGGCGTGAGCGGCGGCCTGGGCGGTGGATTGACTGGCGGATTGACCGGCGGATTGGCGGGCGGCATCAAGCCGCCGAGCCTGAGCGGCGGCATCGGCGGCGGCATCAGCGGCGGCGTGACAGACGGCATCAAGCCCCCGAGCCTCAGCGCCGGGGTCAGCGGTGGCGCCACCGGCGGCGTCAAGCCGCCTTCGCTCAGCGGTGGCGTGTCCGGCGGTGCGAGCGGCGGCGCAGGAGGCAGTGCAGCCGGCGCGGCCGGCGGCGTCTCCGGCGGCCTCAGCAGCAGCGCTCCGGCGCCCAAGCTCGACGTGAGCAAGCCGTGAGGCTGGACATGCCAGGGCTTCTGCAAGGCCGCTGAGCGTTGGACATGTGGCGTTTTGCCACATAGACTCTCGGCATGGCCAAATCGATTCGCGTCTCCGACGGCATGTACGAACTCGCCTCCCAGGCGGGCGAGGCGATGCACCGCTCGCTGGCCGAGCAGGTGGAGTTCTGGGCGCGGCTTGGCGCTGCGCTCGATGCGGCGGGCATCACGATGGAAGAAGCGGCGGCCCTGCTGAAGGGCGATGCTCAAGTCAAGGACCGGATACTTGAGCAGCTGAATGCCAAGCGCCACGCGCGCGAGTTCAAGGGCTTTGCCTCGATCGAGAAGCGCAAGAAGCAGTTCGAGCGGGAGGTTGTAGAAGGCAAGCGATCGGCCCGCAGCCTGTTCTTCATCGACAGCAAGCGGGCGCGCGAGGCGACGGTGCTGGCATGTGAGCCCGAGGTGGCGGGCGACGGGTGGTGACTTCGCGCAGGGAGACGGTCACGCCGCCGGCGCTGGTGAACCGCTTGCTTGAAGCGGCTGGCGAAGAACCGGTCCTGGTTGGCGGTCAGGCGCTGAGCTTCTGGATGAACCACTACGGGATCGATTTGCCCGATGACCTGCCGGCTGTCACGCTCGACACCGACTTCTTCACACCTTCCGCAGCCGACAAGGCCTTGGTGCGCCGTCTCGCAGCGGCTATCAACGGGACATCGCGCTTCCCACGGCCGGAGGCATTGACGGCGATCGTCGGCCAGGTGCATCTCGACCTGTCGGACGAGGAGTTCATCAACGTGGACGTGATCTTCAAGGTCTTCGGACTGAGTGCGGATGCCATCCTCAAGCGCGTGATCACGATGAAGCTTGGCAAGACAGTGCGGCTGCGGGTCATGCATCCGTTTCACGTACTGGCCAGCCGGCTTGCGAACCTGTACCAACTGCCCGACAAGCAGAACGACAAGGGTGCCGAGCAGTTGCGTCTTGGCATTGAAGTCGCGCGAGCCTATCTGCGTGAGCAGGCCTCCCGCCACGATCCCAAGGCGACCCGCCTCGGGCGCAGCCCCGTCCAGCCACTCGTCTCCGAAATCGAGAAACTCGCCTTGGACGACGCCGGCCGCAAGGTCGCCGCGCGCTGGGGCCTGCACGTCGCGGACGCCATCGACCCGATGCTGATCCCGGCCGGGCCCTTCTGGGAGCGGAAATGGCCGACGCTGCGCCCGTTGATGTCGACGGCCTACGTCGAAAAAATAGTCCCGCCGCTCTCCTGATCACAAGCTTTCCGGACACCTGAACTGCTGGATCTCCCGCATCCGCAGCGGGTTGATCGCGCTGGCCGAGATCACTTCCAGCTTGGCCTTCTTGCCGTCCAGGTTGATGACCACGCTGAAGCGCTCGGGCTGGGCCGAGGGCTGGATCTCGTACTTGCCGAACATGCGCATCAGCGCCCACGGGCCTTCGAACAGCACCGGCGTGCCGCTGCCCTCGCTGAGCTTGATCTGCGAGGCGATCTTGGTGCTGGGCCAGGTGATGGTCTGCGCCGCGGTGTTGCCGGCGGTGAACTTCAGCGGCGTGCCGTCGATGTCGAGGGTCAGGTCTTTCATGCCATCGTTCATCTCGAGCACGCGGATGTCCACCTTGAAGCCGGGCTGCTTGCCGCCGGCGCGGAAGAAGGCCTCCTTGATCTTGGCCGCGCGCTGGAAGTCGGCCAGCGCGGCGCCGCCGCCCGGCGGCTTGCTGCCGTCTGCCAGCGGCCGGTAGGCCCAGGGCGTGACGCCGATGTCCACCAGGGCCGCCAGGCGGCGCTGGTAGAAGTCATCCAGCATGCCGCCGACGCCGAACAGCTGGCCGAAGTCGTCCGGCAGCGCATCCTTGTTGCTGCCCTGGGCGAAGGGGTAGCGGCCGGCGATCGTGCGGGCGCAGAACTCGGTGATCGGCTGCAGCTCGGCGGACAGGCCCTGGCGCTCGGCCGTGCGGCTCTGGTTGGCGCCGGCGTCCGACAGGGTCTCCAGCATCGACTTGATC
>NZ_LYVQ01000313.1 GCF_001984095.1 Pelomonas sp. KK5 | reverse complement strand
CTCCCGATCCCTTCCCGGCGGCCAGCCTGCCGGTGAACCTGCCGACGATCAAGAACCAGAAGATCCTGGTCGACGGCACCAGCACGCCCTTCCTCGACGGCGGCGGCGCGATCTCGGTCAAGGCCGGCCGCGACGTCGTCGGCGCCACGCCGGCCGCGGCCGACAGCGTCACGAGCTGGGCCTGGCGCACGCAGGTTAGCGGCACCAACGGCGCGGCCCAGTCCGTCTGGTTCTCGCGTTATGACCTGTTCCGGCAGGGCATCGCCACCTTCGGCGGCGGCTCGGTGCAGGTCACGGCCGGCCACGACCTGATCAACGTGCGCACCGCGGCGGCCAACAACGGCTGGGTCATCAACGGCACGGGCGGCGCGGCTTCGCAGCTGCAGCAGTTCGGCGGCGGCTCGGTCTACGAGAGCGCCGGGCACGACATCGTCAACGGCAGCGCCTATGCGGCCGGGGCGTTGCTGCAGGTGAAGGCCGGCGGCCGCATCACGACCGACGCGGCCAGCAGCAACGACAGCGAGACCGGCCTGCAGCTCGTCTACCAGGACGGCGAGGTGCGCGTCAGCGCGGCGCGCGACCTGAGCGTCGGCTACGCGGCCAGCTTCGCCAACCTGATGGCCGAGTCGGCCAACGGCACGGCCTCGCTGCGCACGACGGTGACCGGCCTGTCCAACGAGGCCTCGCTGCGCCTGCAGTCCACCGCCGGCGACGTCAGCTACCTCGCCCGCAGGCAGCCGCTCACCGGCAACAGCCAGGCCGATGCGCTGGGTGCGCAGCTGCCGGGCGACGTGAGCCTGGAGGCGCCTGCCGGTTCGGTGAACCTGCTGGGCGGCGTGACGCAGATCGCCACGCAGGGCGGCGGTTTCCGGGCCCTGGCCGGGCAGGACCTGAACCTGCAGGACATCGTCGTCACCGCGGCCGGCGCCGCGCCGGCGGTGGCCGCGGCCACGCGCACGGCGGCGATCGCCGCGCAGGGCAACACGACCGCCAACGGCGCCGGCGGCCTGGACACCAGCGACCGCAGCCCGGTCGATCTGGCCGCCGCGGCCGGCGACGTGACCGTGGACGGCAGCGGAATCAGCAGCGCGCGGCCGGTGCGCATGACGGCGGGACAGGACATCGTCTTCGTCAACGGCAGCGGCCTCGTCGCCCAGCACCAGCCGCAGCAGCAGTCGGAGATGACGCTGGTGCAGGCCGGCCGCGACGTGGTGCTGGGCGCCGGCAACGGCGGCGTCGTCAGCCGGATCCAGGTGGCCGGCCCCGGCGACCTGGTGGTGCTGGCCGGGCGCAATATCGACCTCGGCGTCAGCGCCGGCGTCAGCTCGATCGGCAACTCAGGCACCAACGCCAATGGCCTCGGCCCGTCGCCCAGCGTGCTGCTGCCATCCACCGGTGCCGACATCACGATGGTGGCCGGCATCCGTGCCGACGGCAGCGACTACCTGAACGCGACGAAGCAGGGCTTCGCGCTGCTGGGCGTCAGTGGCCTGGCGGGGCATGCCGGCGATCTCTATGCGCTGCTGGCCGGCGCTTCGTCGGCCAACTCCTCGTTCAACGCGATGAACGGGGCGCAGCAGCTGGCGGCGCTGCAGCAGCTGCTGGGCACCGGCGCCTACACGGCGGCGCTGGGCAGCTACGCGCAGTCGCTGCCCACCCGTGCCGATGCGACCGAGCAGGCGATCCGCATGGCGGCGCTGCTCGGCACCAAGGTCGGTGATGCCCGCGTGGCCGAGGCGCTGAAGCAGACCACCGCCCAGACCCAGCCGCTGTGGAGCAGCCTGACGCCCGATCAGGCCCGCGCCGCTTTCGGCATGCTGGCGCCCGCGCAGCAGGCGACGGCGGTGCTGCCGCTGCTGGCGCAGGCCTTCGCGGCGCTGCCGGCGCAGGCCCGCTATGCCGCCTTCGGCAGCTGGGCCAGCACCGCGCAGCAGCAGGCGCTGGCGGCCTATGTCCGCAAGGTCACCGGCGAGGCCTCGCTGAGCGACGCCGCGGCGGCGCAGCGCTTCGAATCGCTGCCGCTGGAGCGGCAGGCGGTGTGGCTCAACGGCGTGCTGGTCGGCGAGCTGCGCAGCGCCGGCCGCGCGGCGGCCAAGGCCACCGACGATGCCGCGCAGGCGGCCGACTATGCGCGGGGCTACCAGGCGATCAACCTGCTGTTCCCGCTCGGTGACGCCGGGCGGCCGGGCGGCAGCATCCTGATGCCGACCAGCCAGGTCAAGACGGCGATGAACGCCGGCATCGCGCTGCTGACCCCGGGCGGCGGCGTCGACGCCGGCCAGGTGGCCTCGACCGGCCAGGCGAAGAACCCGAGCCAGCTGGGCATCGTCACGCTCGACGGCGGCGACATCGCCGGCGTGGTGCGCGACAACCTCGCCGTCAACCAGTCGCGCATCTTCACCGTGGGCAGCGGCGACCTGCTGCTGTGGTCCTCGGAGGGGAACATCGACGCGGGCCGCGGCGCCAAGACGGTGGTCGGCGCGCCGGCGCCGGTGCTGCGCCTGGACGCCACCGGCCACCTGTACTTCGACACCTCGGGCTCCTTCAGCGGCAGCGGTATCGCCGTGCTGAACGCCGGCAGCGAGCTGGACCTGTACGCGCCCTCGGGCGCGATCAGCGCCGGCGAGGCCGGCATCCGCTCGGCCGGCAATGCCTTCTTCGGCGCCAAGACCTTCATCAACACCTTCGACTTCAGCGTCGGCGGCAGTTCGGCCGGTGCGCCGCCGCCGGCCGCGCCGCCGGCGCCGGTGGTGGCGCCGGGCGCGAACAACGCCCTCGCCGCGACCTCGGCCGGCACCGCGGCACCCGAGTCCGACGAGGACGCGCGCAAGAAGCGCCGTTCGCGCCGCCAGCTGCTGCTCGAGTTCCTCGGCTTCGGCAACAACGGCAGCAGTTCCTAACTCTTCAGATCGACTGACGACATGCGCAAGACACTGATCGCAAGCTTCCTGCTGGCCGCCGCCGGGCTGGCTCACGCCTCCTGGTGGAACGAGGCCTGGACCGAGCGCGCGAAGATCACGCTCAACACCTCGGCCCAGGGCCTGGAAACCAAGGAGGCCGCGCCGGCGGTGGCGGTGGCGGTGCGCCTGCACTCGGGCAACTTCGACTTCACCGCGGCCAAGGAGGACGGCTCGGACCTGCGCGTCGTCGCGGCCGACGACAAGACGCCGCTGAAGTTCAGCGTCGAGCGCTTCGACGGCGTGAACGAGCTGGCCGTGCTGTGGGTGCAGGTGCCCAGCGTGCTGCCGGGCAGCGACAAGAACGTGTTCTACGTCTACGGCGGCAATGCCAAGGCCGCCGCCGAGGCGGGGCCGGCCAGCGACGGCTTCGACCCGGCGACCGTGGCCGCCTTCCATTTCGGCGAGGGCGCGGCCGACGCGAGCGGCGCGCTGAAGCCGGTCGCGCCGGTGGCGATCGAGGCGAACGGGCTGCTGGCCGGCGCGGCGAAGCTGGACGGCAAGCCGATCGCCTACGCGCTCAGCGACAAGGCCATCGTCGACGCGGGCCGGCAGCTGACGCTGTCGATGTGGGTCAAGCTCGACGACGTCGCCAAGGCGGGGCTGCTGGACTGGGGCGCCCTGAGCCTGCGGGTGCAGGACGGCAAGCTGGTGGCGCGCGGCGAGGGCAAGGCGGAGGTGGCTGGGGGCGTCGTGGGCGCGGCGCACTGGACGCACGTCGCGCTGCGCCTGGGCAGCGGCAAGGCGACGCTGTTCGTCGGCGGCGCGCAGGTGGCGCAGGGCGACATGGCGACGCCGGCGCTGAGCGGCAATCTGCAGCTGGGCGAGGGCGCGCGAGGACTGCTGGACGAGGTGGAGATCGCGAGCACGCTGCGCAGCGCCGACTGGATCGCCGTCAGCGCCGGCGCGCAAGGCGCCGAGAGCCGGCTGGTCGCCTCGCAGCGCGAGTCCCATGACAGCGCCGCGGCCGGGGAGGGCGAGGGCGGCGGCTATATGGGCATCCTGATCAAGAGCCTGACGCCCGACGCCAAGGCGGTGATCGCGATCCTGGTGGTGATGTTCGTGATCGCGGCCTGGGTGATGGTCAGCAAGAGCGTGCTGGTGGGCCGCGCGGACAAGGACAACCAGAACTTCCTCGGCCGCTTCCGCGCCGCCGACGCGGACCTGCTGAAGCTCGGCGGCAGCGATGGCGCGCATCCGCATTCGCCGCTGTACCGGCTCTACGAGGCGGGCCTGCGCGAGCTGGCCAAGCGCAAGGTCGGCGAGGCGGGCAGCGCGCCGCTGTCGGGTGCCTCGATCGATGCGGTGAAGGCGGCCGTCGATGCCGACTTCGTGCGCGAGAACCACAAGCTGAACTCGAAGATGGTGCTGCTGACGATCGCCATCTCGGGTGGCCCCTTCCTGGGCCTGCTGGGCACGGTGGTCGGCGTGATGATCACCTTCGCGGCGATCGCGGCGGCGGGCGACGTCAACGTCAACGCGATCGCGCCGGGCATCGCTGCCGCGCTGCTGGCCACGGTGGCAGGTCTTGCCGTCGCGATCCCCGCGCTGTTTGGCTACAACTATCTCGCCGCGCGGATCAAGAACGTCAGCGCGGACATGCAGATCTTCGTCGACGAGTTCATCACCCGCGTGGCGGAAATCTACGGCGCACGATGAAGCCCCTCGCCCAGTCCCGCCCCGCTGAACGCGGGCGTGCCCGGTCGGTCCCCCGAGGGGACGGCGATGCCCGCGGCGTCGAGCCGCGAGCACATCGCCAGCCGGGCCGGCTTGGGGCGGCCCGGCGCTCGGCCCGAAATACCGGCTTCGACAAAGAGTTCGCGGAGTAGCAGCCATGGCCGCCGACATCAAGACCGAGAACCAGCCCTACGACGACATCAACATCACGCCGATGCTCGATCTCGCCTATGTGCTGCTGGTGACCTTCATCATCCTCACGACGGCTTCGGTGCAGGGCGTCAAGGTGCGGTCCCCGCAGACGCAGGCGCAGAAAAACCTGGCGAAGCCGCAGACCCGCGCGGTGACGATCACCGCCGACGGCGCGGTCTATCTCGACGCCTATCCGGTCGACATGCAGCAGCTGCAGAGCACCCTGGCCCAGTACAAGGCCGCCAACCCGAACCTGCCGGTGGTGCTGAAGGCCGACGCGGCCGCCCAGTACGACAAGGTGATGGAGGTGCTGGAGACGGTGAAGAAGCTGGACATCACCGAGATCGGCCTGGTGACCAAGCGCGCCGGCGCGGAAGGAAGTTGAAGCGATGCAACTCAACACCGATGCCAAGCCCTACGACACGATCAACGTCACGCCGATGCTGGACCTGGCCTATGTGCTGCTGGTCGTCTTCATCCTGATGACGACGGCCTCGGTGCAGGGCCTCTCGATCACCCTGCCCAAGCCCAGCAACAAGCCGAGCACCGAGCACCACGAGCTGAAGATCGTGCAGGTGATGCCCGACGGCGCGCTGCTGCTCAACGGCGTGGCGACGAGCATGGCCGAGCTGGAGTCGCAGCTGCAGGCGGCCCGCGCGCGCGACGACAAGATGACCGTCGCGATCAAGGGCAATGCGAAGGCGCGCTACGACGGCGTCGTCGCCGTGGTCGACCTGTGCAACCGGCTGCAGCTGAACATGGCGCTGGTCACCTCAAGGATCGGCACATGAGCCGGCTGTCGAAGGCCATCTTCGCGCTGGTCCTGCTGGCGCTGTTCGCGGCCGGCTGGTGGGGGCTGTCGCAGCTGAAGGGCGGCAAGGAGGCGCCGCGCCGCCAGGTGGCGAAGATCTCGCTGCTGCCCGACACGCCGCCGC
>NZ_LYVQ01000312.1 GCF_001984095.1 Pelomonas sp. KK5 | reverse complement strand
ACTTCGGCGGCAGCGACAGCAGCTCCGACGTGGGCGGCGGTGGCGGCGGCAGCGACGACTTCAGCTGATCCGCGAACCGCTGCGGCGGCGGCCGGCCAGCAGGCCCAGCAAGCCGCCGCCCAGCAGCAAGCCGGTGCCCGGCTCGGGCACCGGCGTCGTGATCTCCGCATAGCTCAGCAGGATCGTCGCCCCGGCGGACGTCGTGTTGTCGCCGAGGAAAAGGAAGTTCGGCGTCTTGTAGGCATTGCTGCCGTTGCCGGTGTAGCTGGAGTAGTCGTGCACGGCGCCGGAGAGCACCGTCTGCCCGTCCAGGCTCAGCACATAACTGCCGCCCTGCACTGACAGCACCCAGCGGTTCGGCGCGAAGGCGGCGGCGACGAAGGCCGGGTCGGTCGTGGACTCGCCGGCCACGAAGGTGTTGCCGACCAGGTTCTGGGCAAAAATGCGGTCGTTCTGGAAGCCGATCTCCACGCCCTTCCTGTCGCTGCCGATCAGCATCACCGAGAAGCCGGCGCGGTTGGCGTTGCCGCTGTGGTCCTCGTTGGCGAGCGTCATGCCGAAGGTCAGCGCATAGCCGACGCTTTCGTCCAGCACCGGGAAGGCCGCATTGACCGGCGGCAGCGAGCCGTCCAGCGCCAGCAGCGCCGGATAGCTGGACCAGCCGGCGACGGCGGCGTTGGAGGCGGGTGTCAGCAGCGCGCCGCTGCTGCCGTAGCTGGCGCTGGCCCCGAGGACGGAGCCGCCGAGCCAGCCGGTCAGTGCGGGGTTCGTGTTGGTCGTGGCGGGGTCGTAGAGCACCTGGGCGCCGGCGGCGAGCGGCAGCATCATCGACAACAGGGTGGCAGGCAGGGTTCGCATCCGGAGCTCCTCGGCAGGGTGCTTATGGTCGCCGCTCGCGCCATAATGCGCCAGCCCCGGCCGTCTCCATGGACCGGGGCGTCCGCTAGGGGTGCAGGTCTTTCGTGACCGGCTGAGAAACACCCTTCGAACCTGACCTGGGTCGTGCCAGCGTAGGGAAGCGACGACGGCCTCGGCCGTGGCCTCCTTCCCGCCCGCGACGTCCCGCCATCGAGAGGACCGATCGCCATGGGCCTAACTGCCAAGATCAGCGCCACCGAGCTGTGGGCCGACCTGCTCGCCGTGCGCGCGCAGACGCCGCTGGTGCACAGCATCACCAACTTCGTCGTGATGAACTACAACGCCAACGCGCTGCTGGCCGTCGGCGCCGCGCCGGTGATGGCCCACGCGCTGGAAGAGGTGCAGGACATGGCCGGCATCGCCCAGGCCCTGGTGCTGAACATCGGCACGCTGGAGCCGCAGTGGATCCGCGCGATGCAGCTGGCGCTGCAGACGGCGCTCGCACGCGGCATCCCGGTGGTGCTGGACCCGGTGGGCGCCGGCGCCACCCGCTATCGCAACGAGGCGCTGGCCGCGCTGATGCAGACCGGCGCGCCGTCGATCGTGCGCGGCAACGGCTCCGAGATCATGAGCGTGGCCGGCCTGGCGGCGAAGACCCGCGGGGTGGACAGCTCGGCCTCGTCCGGCGAGGCGGTGGACGCGGCGCGCGCGCTGGCCTCGGACCTCGGCGGCGTGGTCTGCGTCAGCGGCGCGGACGACCATGTGCTCGACGCCGCGGGCCGGCACGCGGTGCTGTCCAACGGCCATCCGTGGATGACGAAGGTCACCGGCGTCGGCTGCTCGGCCAGCGCGCTGGTGGGCGCCTTCGCCGCGGTGCAGCCGGACCGCTGGCGCGCCACGCTGGCGGCGATGGCGGTGCTGGGCGTGGTGGGCGAGCTGGCGGCCGAGCGGGTGCAGGCGGCGGGCGCCGGTGTCGGCCGGCTGCAGATCGAGCTGCTGGACGGGCTGCAGCTGCTCGACGAAGCGTCCTTCACCTCGCGCCTGAAGCTCGTGGTCCATGGCTGACCTGAGTCTGCACCTGGTGACCGACACGGCGCTGTGCGGCGCGCGCGGCGTGGAGGCGGTCGTGGCCGCCGCGGTGCGCGGCGGGGCCAGCATCGTGCAGTTGCGCGAGAAGACGTTGGAGACCCGGCCCTTCGTCGAGCGCGCCCGCGCGCTGAAGGCGCTGCTGACGCCGCTGGGCGTGCCGCTCTTGATCAACGACCGGGTGGACGTGGCCCTGGCCTGCGGCGCCGACGGCGTGCATGTGGGCCAGAACGACATGCCGCCCGAGGACGTGCGGCGGCTGATGCCGGGGGCGCTGATCGGCCTGTCCATCGAGTCCGCCGGCCAGGTGATGGCGGCCGAGCGTGCGCCGGTCGACTACTACGGCATCAGCCCGGTCTTCGGCACCAGCACCAAGACCGATGCCGCGCCGCCGCTGGGCCTGGCCGGCCTGCGCCGCATCCGCGCGATGACCGGCCGGCCGCTGGTGGCCATCGGCGGCATCGGTTTCGACAACGCCACCGCGGTGATGGACGCCGGCGCCGACGGCCTGGCCGTCGTCAGCCTGCTGTGCACGGCGGCCGATCCGGCCGAGGCGGCGGCGCGGCTGCGCGGACTCATCAGGAGGACGGCATGAGCAGCCAGACCTATGCCCGCGTGCTCAGCATCGCCGGCTCCGACAGCGGCGGCGGCGCCGGCATCCAGGCCGACCTGAAGACCATCGCCGCGCTGGGCTGCTACGGCATGACCGCGATCACCGCGATCACCGCGCAGAACACGCGCGGCGTGCGCGCCATCCAGGCGCTGCCGCCCGAGCTGCTGGCCAGCCAGATCGATGCGGTGGCCGAGGACATCGGCGTGGACGCGGTCAAGATCGGCATGCTCCATAACGCCGAGGTCGTGCGGGTCGTGGCCGACGCGATCCGCCGCCACCGCTTCGCTCGCGTGGTGCTCGATCCGGTGATGGTGGCCACCAGCGGCGACAAGCTGATCGCCGAGGAAACGGTGGACGTGATCGTGCGCGAGCTGTTCCCGCTGGTCACGGTGATCACGCCCAATCTGGACGAGGCCGGCTGGCTGCTGGGCCGCACGCTGAGCGCCCGCGAGCAACTGGAGCCCGCGGCGCGCGAACTGCAGGTGCTGGGCACGCCGGCCGTTCTGCTCAAGGGCGGCCACCTGCCGGGCGAGGAACTGACCGACCTGCTGCTCGACGGCCCGCACCTGCAGCAGTGGACCGCCTCACGCATCGCCAGCCGCAACACGCATGGCACCGGCTGCACGCTGTCCAGCGCGATCGCCTGCGGGCTCGCGCTGGGCGAGCCGCTGGGCGCGGCGGTGGAGCAGGCCCGCGCCTATGTGCGCGAGGCGCTGCAGGGCGGGGCGGACGTGGCGCTGGGCGGCGGCCATGGGCCGCTGAACCATGGCGTCAGGCCGCGAGCCTTGATGAAGCGGCCCGCCGGGCCGCATTGAGGCGCAGCAGGCCGCCCAGCAGCAGCGTCAGCGCCAGGCTGGGCAGGGCCGAACCCCACTCGGGCTTCAGCTGCGCCGTCAGGTGGAAGCAGGCCACGCCCAGCAGCCACACCAGCGCCGCGCCGGGCTTCCATGCCGCCGATTCCGGTTCGGCCTCGCGCCCTGCCCATTGCGAGATCACGACGCCGAACAGCGGCACGAAGATCGAGCTGAGCATCAGCAGGAAGGGCTCCAGGCTGTGCATCGGCAGCAGCAGCGCGCAGCCGGTGGCGACGACGGCCAGGCCCATGCCCGCGCGCCGCACGTTGAGCTTCGCGCTGAGGAAGTTGAGCGACACCGCACCCGAGTAGACGTCGCCATAGGCGTTGTCGGTCTCGTCGACCAGGATCAGGCCGAAGGCCAGCAGGCCGCCCTGGGCCAGCAGCAGGCCGGCCACGAGGTCGGTGCCGGCCGGCACCACGCTGACGATCAGCACGCCGAGGCCATAGCACCAGACATTGGCCAGCGCATAGCCCAGCCAGGTGCCGCGCAGCGCGCCGCCGGGCGTGCGGCCGTGGCGGGCGTAGTCGGCCACCAGCGGCAGCCAGGAGACGGGCATCGCGATCACCAGGTCCAGCGCGGCCAGCAGGCTCATCGAGCCGTCGCCCGGCCGCTGCCACCAGCCGGCATCGACACGCTGGCCGAACTGCCAGGACAACCACAGCAGCGACAGCAGCACCAGCGGCAGCCCGAAGCGGCTGACGAAGCGGCGCACCAGCGCCACCATCGAGCCCGCCGCCAGCGCCACCAGCAGCGCGCCCCAGGCCAGCGTGGCCACGACCGGCAGCCAGGCCGGCGCGGCAACACCGCTCAGCTGACGCGTTATCTCGACGGTGCCGTCGCGCATCACGACCAGCTCGAAGGCGGTCCAGCCGAGCAGTTGCAGGATATTGAGCCCGACGGGCAATGCGGCGAAGCGCTGGCCCAGGCTGGCGCCGATCAGCTGCGCCGTGGACAGCCCGTGCCGGCAGCCGATCGAGGCGACCCAGGCCAGCAGCGCCGCGCCGAGCGCCGAGCCGGCCAGCACCACCGCCAGCGCCTGCGGCACCGACAGGGCCGGGACCAGGTAGGCGCCGACCTGCATCACCAGCAGGCCCACGCCGAGGCTGAACCACAGGGCCATGTGGTCGAGGGTGCCGAACACGCGTTCGGTGGAAGAAGTCGTCTCTGTCGCCATCGTCGATGCCCGGTACGAATGGCAGGAAATGAGGTGTCGCTGCCTGCAGATCACCTGGCTTCCCTGCGCGAGGATTACCTCGAATCCCCTGTCGGGGACTGTGAAGCGCATGGCTGCGCTCCACGTCAGGTTCAAAGGGACTCTCTCAGTCGACGCCGTCAAGCGCCAACACCCCCAGCGGAACCCGGCGGCCATGGCTGCCGGGCGTGGGGGATTCTAGTCCTGCGGATGGAGGCCCGCGGCGGCTGGCTGAACAGGCTCAGTGGACCGCGGCGAAGGCCGGGCTGCGCCGCAGCCGCGCGGCGGCCTGGTCCGCCAGGTCCAGCGTCACCCGCAGCGGGCCGGGCCGGCAGAGCGAATAGCCCTGCGCGAACTCGATGCCGATGTGCTGCAGCATGGCCAGCTCGCCGTTCGTCTCCACGCCCTCGGCGACCAGCTTGCCGCGCGTGGTCTCGGCGAAGCGGGCCAGCGCGGCGGCCAGGGCCTGGCGGCTGGTGTCGGTGTCGATGTGGCGGGTGATGCTGTTGTCGAGCTTGATGATGTCCGGCGCCAGGTTGAGGATGTGCCTGAAGCAGGCGAAGCCGGCGCCGGCATCGTCGACGGCCACGCGCAGGCCGGCGTCGCGCAGCGGATCGACGGCGCGCGCGATCTCCGCGTAGTGCTGGACCTCGTCGTGCTCGGTCACCTCCAGCACGATGCGGTCGAGCGGATAGCCGCAGAGCATGCGCGCGAGCCGGCCATCGAGGATCGTGCCCGGCGAGGCATTGAGCGTCAGGTACAGGCCCGCCGGGACGGTGGCGATGCCGGCCAGCGCCAGCTTGATCGCATGCAGCTCCAGCTCGACGCCGCGCTGCACCTGCGCCGCTTCGGTGAACCAGAGGTCCGGCGTGCGCGGCGGCTCGCAGTCGAAGCGGGTCAGCGCCTCGAAGCCGACGGCACTGCCGGCGGACAGGTCGAAGATCGGCTGGTAGACCGAGCGCATGCAGCCGGACTCCAGCGCACGGTCGATGCGGCGCTGCAACTGCGTGGTGGCATCGCGGCCGGCGCGCTCGCGGCCGAAGTGCTCGGCCATCACCTCGGCCAGCACGCGCATGGTCACCAGGTCGCGCTCGCTGAGCGAGGTGTCGGGGCGCCGGCTGAAGCAGCAGAAGGTGCCGAACACGCGGCCGTCGCCCAGGCGGATCGGCACGCTGAGGTGGGCGCCGATGTTCAGCGCCAGCGTGGCCGGCAG
>NZ_LYVQ01000311.1 GCF_001984095.1 Pelomonas sp. KK5 | reverse complement strand
TGCTCGGCCTGGCCCGCTTCGGCGGTGCGCTGGGCCTGCTGCTGGGCCCGCTGCTGGCCGGTCTTTCGACGGCGCTGCTGCTGGCGCGGCCGGCGCCGCAAGGCGGCTGGCGGGCGCTGCTGCGAGGCGGGCGGCTGGCCGACATGGCCCGGCGCCATCGCGACTTCCCGCTGCTGAACACGCCCCATGCCTTCGCCGGCGCTTTGCAGGACAGCCTGGCGATGCTGCTGCTGACCCATTGGACCGGCGATACGTCCGCCGGCTACTGGGCGCTGGCGCTGCGCTACCTGAAGGCACCCGCGAGCCTGATCGGCGGCGCCCTGTCTCAGACGCTCTATCCGCGCCTGGTACAGGCCGGCCCGGGCGAGGAGGCCCTGCGCCTGGTGCGCCAGGCGATGGCCGTGCTGGCCGCGCTGGCGCTGCCGCTGATGGCGGTGCTGATGCTGTGGGGGCCGGCGCTGTTCGCCGCGGTGTTCGGCGAGCGCTGGGCCGATGCAGGTGCGCTGGCGCGCGCGCTGGCGCCCTACATCGCGCTGCACTTCGTGGCGGCGCCGCTGTCGGTGGCGACAATGGCCTGGCGTGCCCAGGCCTGGGCACTGAAGCTGGCACTGGTGGGGCAGCTGATGTTCGTCGCGGGCCTCGCAGCGGGCCTGTCGGTCGACGGGCTTGCCGGTGCCGCCTGGGGCGTCTCGCTCGCCATGTGCGCCTATTTCGGATTCTTCTTCTGGTCGCTGGCCACCTGGAATTTTCACGCCAATGAGAAGCTGGCTTAACCGTCTGCGCCGCCGTCTCTGGCACGCGCTGTTCTTCCGCATCGTCTTCGGTGAACGGGGCCTGGCGCACACGCGGATCGCGCCGAGCACCTGCATCGAGGGTGAGCAACAGCTGACCCTGTCCGACCATGTCTTCATCGGCCAGTTCAACTTCATCGACGCGACCGCCGGCCTGACGATCGGCGAGGGCGTGCAGATCACCAACTTCGTCAGCATCGTCACCCACAGCTCGCATCGGTCCATCCGCCTGCTGGGCCGCGGCTATGCCACGCATGCCGGTGAAGTACCGGCTTATGTGAAGGGACCGATCGCGATCGGCGCCTACAGCTTCATCGGGCCGCACAGCCTGATCGAGGCGGGCGCCGTGATCGGCAAGGGCGTGGTTGTCTGCGCGTACTCGCAGGTGCGCGGCGCGGTGCCGGACTTCGCCATCGTGGCCGGCCAGCCGGCGGTGCAGGTGGGCGACGTGCGCGAGCGCGACGCGAAGCTGCTGGCGCAGTATCCGGAGCTGGCGGCGCACTATGAGGCCTGGTCGCGATGAGGCTGGTGCTGATCGGTGATGGCATGAGCCCGCACCTGCTGAAGTGGGCGCGCGCGCTGGCCCCGGAGGTGGATCTGTGGGCCGCGTCCACGCGCGGCTTCACGCCCGAGTTCGACTTCGTCATCCCGCGCGAGCAGCGCCTGGCGCTGCAGACGAATCCCAGTCACGGCGGCGGCAATATGGCCGTGCTGATGCAACTCCCGAAGCTCGGCCGCTGGCTCGCCGAGGTCAAGGCCGACTGGCTGCATGCCCACTACCTGACCTCCCACGGCACGCTGGCCTGGGCGGCGAAGAAGGGCTGGCGGCTGAACTCGCGCATTGCCGGCTCGGCCTGGGGCAGCGACATCCTCGTGACGCCGGAGCAGGGCGCGGCCTATCGCTGGCTGACGCAGCGAGTGCTGGAGGCCTGCGACATCACGACTTCCGACTCGCTGCACATGGCGGCACGGATGCGCGAACTCGGTGCGGGCGAGGTGATGACCTTCCCCTTCGGCCTGGAAGAGATGCCGCGGCAGAACGTGAAGAAGACGCCCTGGCTGTTCTACGCCAACCGCGGGCTGGAGCCGATCTACCGGCCGCAGCGGGTGATCGAGGCCTTTGCGGCCGTGGCGGCCCAGCAGCCCGAGGCGCGGCTGGTTGTCGCCAACGACGGTTCGCTGCGCGGCGCCTTGCAGGATCAGGCCGCCTCGCTGGGCCTGGCCTCACGCATCGAGTTCGTCGGCCGCCTGCACCCGCAGGCCCAGGGCGGCCACTATGCGCGGGCTCGCTGGTATCTGAGCCTGCCCGAGAGCGATTCCGTGGCGGTCTCGGTGATCGAGGCGATGGCTCATGAGTGCCTGCCCATCCTGTCGGAACTGCCGGCCAATCGCGAACTGGTCCGGCCCGGCGCGGGCGAGGGGCTGATCCTGCCGGCACCCGACCAGCTGCCCCGGTTGCTGAATACGATCGACGACCCCGAGGCGGCCGGCAAGGCCAACCGCGCCTGGGTGGCCGAGCACGGCCTCTTTGCGCCGGCGGTGAAGCGCTTCCTGGCGCGCCTGAGAGAACTGACTTGAGAATCCTGCTGATCAACCACTATGCCGGCTCGCCGAAGCACGGCATGGAATTCCGCCCCTACTACCTGGCCCGCGAATGGGTGCGCATGGGCCACCAGGTGCTGATCCTGGCGGCCTCGCACTCCCATGTGCGCAGCACCCAGCCACCCGGTGCCGGCGGCGAGGTGATCGACGGCGTGTCCTACTGCTGGTACCAGACGCCGGTCTACTCAGGTAACGGATTAGCTCGTGTGAAGAACATCTGGTCCTTCTGCCGCCAGGTCTGGAGCGATGCCGATGCGCTGGCCGAATCCTTCGCGCCGGATGCGGTGATCGCGTCCAGCACCTATCCGATGGATGTGTGGGTGGCGCGGCGCGTGGCGCGCAAGGCGAAGGCAAAGCTGGTCTACGAGGTGCACGACCTGTGGCCGCTGTCGCCGATCGAGCTGTCGGGCATGAGCCCGCGGCACCCGTTCGCCATGCTGTGCCAGAAGGCCGAGAACGACGCCTACCGTGATGCGGACGCGGTGGTCTCGATGCTGCCCAAGGTGCATGAGCACATGGCCGCTCACGGCCTGGACCTGAAGAAGCTGGCGATCGTGCCCAACGGCATCACGCTCGACGAATGGGGCGAGGGCGACGCGCAGCCGCTGGATCCGGCGATCGCCGCCCACATCGCGCTGCAGCGCGCCGCCGGCCGCCGGATCGTCGGCTACGCCGGCTCGCACGGGCTGCCCAATGCGCTGGACGTGCTGCTCGATGCCGCCAAGCTGCTGAAGGAGGCCCCGGTGGCCTTCGTGCTGGTGGGGGGCGGGCACGAGAAGGAGCGGCTGGAACAGCGTGTTCGCGGCGAAGGCATCGCCAATGTCGCGATGTTCCCGGCCATTCCCAAGCGCCAGATCCCGAGCCTGCTGGCTGCCTTCGACATCGCCTACATCGGCTGGCAGCGCACGCCAATCTACCGCTTCGGCATCGCGCCGAACAAGCTGATGGACTACATGATGGCGCGCCGGCCGGTCCTGCATTCGGTGGAGGCCGGCAACGATCCGGTGGCCGAGGCCGGCGCCGGGCTGACCGTGGCGCCCGAGGATCCGCGCGCCGTGGCCGACGGCCTGCTGCAGCTGATCGCCCGCACACCGCAGGAACTCGCCGCCATGGGCGAGCGCGGCCGCGCCTTCGTGCTGGCCCATCACACCTATCCGGTGCTGGCGGAGCGCTTCCTGCGGGCCCTTCGCGGACAATAGCCCCTTCGCCGCGAGTTTTCCGTTCATGAGCCAAACCCCCTTCCTCCCCTTCGCCTTGCCCGAGATCGGCGACGAAGAGATCGCCGAGGTCGTCGATACCCTGCGGTCCGGCTGGGTCACGACCGGCCCCAAGGCCAAGAAGTTCGAGACCGCCTTTGCCGAATTCCTGGGCGAGCCGCAGATCGAATGCGTGGCCGTCAACTCGGCCACCGCCGGCCTGCACCTGGCGCTCGAAGCGCTGGGCATCGGCCCCGGCGACGAGGTGATCACGACCACTCACACGTTCACCGCCACCGCTGAGGTAGTCCGTTACCTGGGCGCAGACGTGGTGCTGGTGGATATCGATCCGAAGACGCTGAACATCGACCCGAAGCTGGTCGAGGCGGCGATCACGTCGAAGACGCGCTGCATCGTGCCGGTCCACTACGCCGGCCTGGCGGTGGACATGATCGAGATCCTGGACATCGCGCGCCGGCACGGCCTGCGCGTGGTGGAGGACGCAGCCCACGCGCTGCCGACGACGCTGGAGAAGGAACTGATCGGCACGATGGGCAGCGACGCCACCGTGTTCAGCTTCTACGCCAACAAGACGATGACCACCGGCGAGGGCGGCATGCTGGTGACGCGCAATGCCGAGCTGGCCAGGCGCGCCCGCGTGATGCGCCTGCACGGCATCAACCGCGACGCCTTCGACCGCTTCACCGCCAAGGTGCCGAGCTGGTACTACGAGATCGTGGCGCCGGGCTTCAAGTACAACCTGACCGACATCGCGGCGGCGCTGGGCATCCACCAGCTGAAGCGCCTGCCGGGATTCCAGCTGCGCCGCGAGGCGATCGCGCAGCGCTACCATGAGGCTTTCACCGACCTGCCGCTGGTCCTGCCGCCGCGCGCGCCAGAGGGCGACACGCACTCGTGGCACCTGTACGTGCTGCGCCTGGCCGACGGGGCCGGCATCGAGCGCGACCGCTTCATCGAGCGCATGTTCGAGCTGGGCATCGGCTGCAGCGTCCACTACATCCCGCTGCACCTGCAGCCCTACTGGCGCGAGCGCTACGGCCTGAAGCCGGAGCAGTTCCCGCATTCGCAGAAGGCGTACGAGCGGATGGTGAGCATTCCGCTGTATACGGCGATGACGGACGCGGATGTGGAGCGGGTGATTGCGGCCGTGCGAGGCAGCCTGGCTTCTTGATGGTCAAGCGCCTGTTCGACATCGCCTGTTCGGCACTGGGCCTGCTGCTGCTGGCGCCGCTGCTGCTGGTGATCGCCGTCTGGATCAAGCTCGATTCGCGCGGACCGGTGCTGTTCCGGCAGCAGCGTGTCGGTCGGCGCGGCGTCCCCTTCATGATCCACAAGTTCCGGACGATGCAGGTCGATAACGCCGGGCTGCAGATCACCGTGGGCGCCGATTCGCGCATCACCGGCGCGGGCCGCGTGCTGCGCCGGAGCAAGCTCGACGAATTGCCTCAACTGTGGGATGTCCTGCGGGGCGCGATGAGCTTCGTGGGTCCGCGGCCCGAAGTGCCGCGCTACGTGGCGCTGTACCCGGCCGAGCTGCGCGAGCTGGTGCTGTCGGTGCGGCCGGGCATCACCGATCCGTCCAGCCTCGCCTTCCGTGACGAGAGCGAGTTGCTCGCGCGGGCGGCCGACCCGGAGCGGGAGTACGTGGACGTCGTGATGCCCGCCAAGCTGCGGGCCGCTGCCGACTATGTCCGCCAGGCCACGCTGGCCAGCGACCTGCGCCTGATGTGGCGCACGGTCGCGACGATCTTCCACTGATATGAACTGGCTGACCCTCGACGCCTTCCTCACCCGCGTCCGCCCGCAGCGCGAGCGGCTCTCGCTGCTGCTCGACGCCGTCGTCGTGGCGCTGGCCTGGCAGGCGACCTATCTGTTCCGGCTGGGCTTCCGCAACTGGCTGGACGAGCGGCCCCCGTATGACGCGCCGGTGCTGGCGGGCCTGGTGCTGCTCTACGTGCTGGTGCTGTGGCTGCTGAAGGTGCCTAAGGGCATGTGGCGCTTCTCTGGCTTCGGCGAGATCAAGCGACTGGCGGCGGCCTGCGCAATCGCCGGGCTGGTCGGTGCGACGGCGGTGCTGATGGCCCACCTGAGCGGCATCCCGCGCGCGGTGCTGGCGCTGCATCCGGTGCTGACGCTGATCGCGCTGGCGATGATGCGGATGGGCTACCGGATGCTCTATGAGCATATGCGGGGCAGGATCAACGGCAGCGCGCAGGAGGTGCGGCGCGTGCT
>NZ_LYVQ01000310.1 GCF_001984095.1 Pelomonas sp. KK5 | reverse complement strand
CAGCACCGCCAGCAGCATCGCCAGCCGGTCGCGGTCCAGGCCGACCGACAGCCGCCGCGCGCTGGGCCCGCCGCTGTCCACCAGCGCCTGCAGCTCCACCAGCATCGGCCGCGTGCCCTCCAGCGTCACCAGCACGCAGCTGCCCGGCACCGGTTCGCCATGCGTGGACAGGAAGATCGCGCTCGGGTTGGCCACGCCTTTCAGGCCCTTCTCGGTCATCGCGAAGACGCCGATCTCGTTGACCGCGCCGAAGCGGTTCTTGATCGCCCGCACCAGGCGGAAGCTCGAATGCGTGTCGCCCTCGAAGTACAGCACCGTGTCGACGATGTGCTCCAGCACGCGCGGGCCGGCCAGCGCCCCTTCCTTGGTGACGTGGCCCACCAGCACCATCGCGCAGCCGCTGCCCTTGGCGGTTCTCGTGAGATGCGCCGCGCACTCGCGTACCTGTGCGACCGACCCTGGCGCCGAGGTGAGCTGCTCGCTGTAGATCGTCTGGATCGAGTCGATCACGCAGAACGAGGGCCGCTCGACCTCGATCGTCGCCAGGATCTTCTCCAGGTTGATCTCGGCCAGCACGCGCACCTGCGCGCCGCTGAGGCCCAGCCGCCGCGAGCGCATCGCGATCTGGGCGCCCGATTCCTCGCCGGTCACGTAGAGCACCGTCATGCGGCGCGAGAGGTCGTCGATCGCCTGCAGCAGCAGCGTCGATTTGCCGATGCCCGGGTCGCCGCCGATCAGCACCACGCCACCGGCCACGATGCCGCCGCCGAGCACCCGGTCCAGTTCCTCCTGGCCGGTGGGCGCGCGGTCATAGTCCGTCGCCTCGATCTCGCTGAGCGTGGCCACCGGCTGGCTCTTGGCCAGCGCCTGGTAGCGGTTCTTGCCGCCGCTGCCCGGCGCTTCCGCCGGGCCTTCGATCATCGTGTTCCAGGCATTGCAGCCCGGGCAGCGGCCCAGCCACTTGGGGCTGGTGGTACCGCAGTCGGTGCAGGTGAAGAGGGTCTTGTCCTTGGCCATGAGGCCATTGTCCATGCCGCCGTCGTCGTCACTCGACCTTGATCTGCTGCCGCCCCACCCCGTAGCGCCGGTAGTAGTGCTGCGCGTAGATGGCGGCCAGCGTGCCGTCGCGGCGCATCGCCTGCATCGCGGCTTCCAGCTTGGGCAGCAGCACCATGGCCTGGACCGAGGCGCGCGAGACCGCGATTGAGCGGCTGCTGGGTTCCGACACGCGGTAGCGCGCCGGCTCGACCTTGTGCTCGAGTTTCAGCCGGTGGATCAGCACGAGGGCCTGGTCCTCGGGCATCGGCACTGCGTCGATGCGGCCCAGCAGCAGCTTCTGGAGATTGATCTCGTTGCTGGGGGCGGACTCCTTGGCCAGCCGGTGGTCGGCATCGAACCGGGTGAAGTAGCTGCTGCCCGGCGCCACGCCGATGCGGGGCCCCAGCAGATCGTCATAACGCTGGATGCGAGCGGACTCGCCGCTGCGCACGATGAACACCCGATCCGCCACGGCCAGGCGGTAGGGCGTCTGCAGGAACTGCAGCAGCAGGGCGCGTTCCGGTGTCTGGCGCAGGCCGATGATCAGGTCGGCCGTGCCGCGCTGCAGTTGCACCAGGCAGCGCTTGAGCGGGCAGTCCTCGATCTCCAGCCGGTGGTCCACCCGGCGGGCCAATTCACGCACGATCTCGGTGTAGGCGCCGGTGTACGAGGGGCCCTCGTGGGTCAGCCACGGGGCCAGTTCGGTGAAGGCCAGCACCAGCACCGGCCGCGTCGTCTGCTGCGGGGCGGCCGATGCGCAGACCGGCAGCAGCAGCAGGGAGAGGCAGAGGACGAGCAGGCGTGACATGTGCGCGCAGTCTAGGTCCACGGATACCGTCGAATATCCCCGTTAGTGCCGAATGCCGGCCGCCTGTGCTAAAACCCCGGACCCCCGTTCGACATCCGCACTGCAGCACCGTCATGGAATTCCCCGTCTGGCTCACCTTCTTCGCCGCCGCCTGGGCGATCAGTCTCTCGCCCGGCGCCGGCGCCATCGCCGCGATGACCGCGGGCCTCAACCACGGCTTCCGCCGCGGCTACTTCATGACCTTCGGCCTGATCCTGGGCATCCTGACCCAGATCGTCGTCGTCGGCGCCGGCCTGGGCGCGGTGATCGCGGCCTCCTCGCTGGCCTTCGCCATGGTCAAGTGGGCGGGCGTGGCCTACCTCGCCTGGCTGGGCATCCAGCAGTGGCGCGCGCCGGCGGTGCCGATGGTGTCCGCCGACCCCGCTAACGCCGAAGTTCAGGTGACCCGCCGCCAGCTGGTGATGCGCGGCTGGATGATCAACGCGGTGAACCCCAAGGGCACCGTCTTCCTGCTGGCCGTGGTGCCGCAGTTCCTGGACCTGCAGGCCAGCCTGCCACACCAGTACACGGTGATCGCCTGCACGCTGGCCTTCACCGATGCGGTGGTGATGGCCGGCTACACCGCGCTGGCCGCGCGGGTGCTGTCGGTGCTGCGCTCGGCGAAGCAGATCAAGCTGATGAACCGCACCTTCGGCACGCTCTTCATCGCTGCCGGCGCACTGCTGGCAACTTTCAAGCGGGCAGCCTGAGACAATCGCCCTTCCTTCTTCGACAGGCCGCCGTCAGGCGGCCTTTTCATTTCCCGCCATGACGATCTCCACCCGCTGGCTCTTCTGGGGCCCCACGCTGATCTGGGCCAGCACCTGGCATGTGATCCTGTTCCAGCTGGACAGCGGCGTGCCGGTGCTGAACTCGGTGGCCTGGCGCTTCGGCCTGGCGGCGCTGCTGCTGGCGGCCTTCGCGAAGTACCGCGGCGATTCATTGCGCCTGCCGGCCTCGGCGCACCTGCTGATGCTGGCCACCGGCATCGTGCAGTACAGCGGCAACTACTGGTCGGTCTACGAGGCCGAGCGCTACATCCCGAGCGGCCTGGTGGCCGTGCTGTTCTGCCTGATGGTGTCAGGCAATGCGCTCTCGGGCCGGGTCTTCTTCGGCCAGCCGGTGTCGCGCCGCTTCCTCGTCGCGGCGACGGGCGCGATCGCCGGCGTCGTGATGATCTTCTGGCCCGAGATCGCCGCGACCGGCGCGCGGCCTGGTGCCGGATACGGCACGGCGATCGGCCTGTTCGCGGTGTTCGCGGCCTGTGTGGGCAATGTGCTGACGCTGAAGCTCACCGGCCGCGGCCTGCCGCTGGTGCCGGTGCTGGCGGGCAGCATGGGCTATGGGGCGGTTTTCCTCGCCGTGCTGAGTCTGGCCACCGGCCAGGGCCTGCATTTCGCGCCGACCGCGCCCTATGTCCTCTCGCTGCTGTACCTGTCGCTGTTCGGCTCCGTGACCGCCTTCGTCCTCTATTTCCTGCTGATGCAGAGGCGCGGCCCGGCCGGCGCGGCGTTGACCAGCGTGGTGATCCCGGTGATCGCGCTGGTGATCTCGGCGGCCTTCGAGGGCTGGCAGCCGACCGTGCTGGCGCTGGCCGGCATGGCGCTGTGCCTGGGCTGCGTCTGGATCGCTACGCGACGTTGACGAGGAAGCCGCTCGGCCGCTCGGCATCGGCCAGCAGCGTCAGCCTGCGCCGCGCGCGTGTGGCGGCCACGTAGAACAGATTGCGCTCGTCCTGCTCGTCGGCGCCGGCCTCGGGGAAGACGCCGCGCGCCAGGAAGGGCAGCAGCACATGCTCGAACTCCAGGCCCTTCACATGGGCCGCGGCGGCCAGCGTGATGGCCGGCACCTTGGCCTTGTTGGAGCGGGTACGGCCCTCGGCGATGCCGGCCAGGCGTTGCTCGTCCTCTTCGTCGAGCTGCTGCAGGAAGCTGAAGAAGGCGAGCGCTCCTTCCTCGTGCTCCTGCTCGGCGGCGGCGAGCAGGCCGTCCATGTGGCGCTGCACCTCCTGGCGGCGCTCGGCGTCCACGAAGGCGTCCATCGCGAAGCGGGGCATGTCCAGCGCGGCGATGAAGTCGGCGAAGCGGCAGCCCGACTGCTGGGCCTCGACGACGGCGATGGCCCGGCGCAGTCGCTGCTGCACCGGCTTCGGCGCCCAGTTCAGGATGTGCTCGTTGAAGATCGCGGCGACGACCTGCTCGCTGTCGGCCGCCTGCAGTGCCGCTTCCTTCAGGAAGGCGGCGGCGTCGCGGTAGCTCTTGTCGTCCTCGCGCAGCACCGGGGTCTGCGTGATCTCGAACAGCGCGGCCGGGATCAGCGCGCGGGTGCGCGCGCCGCCCAGCGTGTCCAGGCGCCCGCTGGCCACGGCGAAGGCCGTGCGCACGAACAGCACCTCGGGCCGCTGCAGGTAGGTGGTGAAGCCGTCGCAGCGGTAGGCGATGCGGGCGCGGTGCAGCGCGTTCTCGACCAGCACCGACTGCGAGGGATGGCGCAGCAGCACCGCGCAGCTGGTGTAGACCTCGTTCTTGCGCTGCTCGCTGCGCCAGGCCTGCACCGCTTCGATGACCGCCGCCGCCGTCGGGGCCGGGCCGGCGCAGTCGACGCGCACGATCTGCGTGGCGCGCTCGTCGGCCGCGGCGATGGTCTTGCCGGCGTGCGTGCCCATCCAGCGCGCCAGCGTCGGGCCGTAGCGGAAGCTGCGGGTCAGCGGCAGGCGGCGCAGCTTGCGGTTCAGCCGCCCGTCCAGCTCGCGGCCCATGAAGCGGGCGTCGGCGCCGTTGTGCGCGTGGATGACCTGGTCGCGGTCGCCGACGGTGGCGAAGTGCACGCCCGGGTCGGCGAGCAGCGCCTGCAGGATCGTGAACATCGCCTCGTTGCAGTCGTGCTGCTCGTCCACGAAGACGCCCCGCCAGCGGCCCAGCGGCGGGGCCAGGTCGGCGTCCTCGCCGCTGAGCTGGCAGGCGAGGTCGTAGGTGGCGTCCAGCGGCAGCCGAAAGTTGGCCTGGCCGCGCGCCTCGTCCACTCGCAGCGCCTCGTAGCGGCGCAGCACGCGCAGCAGCGTGTAGTCGATGCCGAGGTCTTCCATCGCGTAGTCCGGCGTGTCGCTGCCGGACTCGGGCGGGTTCAGCTGCAGCAGCAGCCGGCCCTTGATGCCGGCGCTGTGGCGCAGGAAGTCGCCGACATAGCTGCCGCTGCCGTAGGAGGGCAGCTGCAGGTCGTCCGGGTGGTGCTCGTGCGGGTTGTCGCTGACCGCCTCGATCGCGGACCAGACGAAGGGCGCGGCCTGTTCGGGCGTGCGCAGTTGCCGCACCGGCCGCTCGCTGTTCGCCTCGACCTGGGCGAGCACGCCGGCGGCGAAGCCGTCGAAGGTGTCGATGCGCAGCTGGCGCAGCGCCTGCGGGTCCACGCCGACGAAGCGCAGCGCCTCGCGCAGCGCGCCGCAGGCGGTGTCGGTGAAGGTGAGGCAGAGGACCTTGCGCGGGTCGGCGCCCAGCGTGAGCGCCTGGGCGATGCGCAGCGCCAGCGTGGTCGTCTTGGCGGCGCCGGCGGCGGCCTCGATCAGCAGCGAGCGCTCGGAGCTGCGCTGGATCGCGCGCTGCTCGTCGGTCGGTGTGAAGGCGGTCGTGGAGAAATGGGAAGGGGAATCGTCATGCATGAAGCTCGCGACGATACCCTGCCTGCTGGAGGAAGGCGCCGTAGGCCTCGTGCCAGCGTCGGAACTGGGCCGTGCTCGGGCGGTCCTCGGGGCGGCGGCGCTGCAGGGCGGCCTCGATGCGGCGGGCCAGCAGGCCGCGTTGCGCCTCGGCGAGCTGGCGGGCGCGCCCGGCATCGAGCGGCTCCAGCAGCGGCGTCAGCGGCAGGCTGAGGAAGCCACCGGCCGGCGCCGAGGCGAGCAGCGGGGCGAGGCGGGCCTGCAGCCTGTCGCGCCACAGCGGGCCTTCTTCGGCCATCGCCGTGCGCGCCGCTCGC
>NZ_LYVQ01000309.1 GCF_001984095.1 Pelomonas sp. KK5 | reverse complement strand
CGACAGCACCGAGGCGGCGATGCCGAGCCGGTCCATCATCGCCACGTGCTGGTCCACGCTCCAGGCCGGGATGCCCGGCATGCCCGAGGGCTTGGCGTGCCCGGCGGCGGCCAGCGCGCCGCGGTACTTCTCGGGCAGGTAGTGGGCGTGGACGTCGATGCGCCGGGCCGCCGCGGGAGCGGCAAGGGCGGCAGGCGCCGCTGCGGCTGCGGCCAGCATCGCGCCGCCGGCCAGGAAGCCGCGGCGGTCGGGGTTCTTCTGGTCTCTCATGCTTTGGTCTCCTCGTTGTTGTCGATCGGTCCTACCAACCCTCGCTGCCGGACCAGCAGATCTCCGGCGGCGCCGTCTTCATGTCCACCTGCTTGTAGGCGCCGCTGTAGAACACCAGCGGCTTGCGCTCGCGGCCCAGCGCCAGGTGCTCGATCTCGCCGATGTAGAGCAGGTGATCGCCGGCGGGGTGGATGTCCACCGTGCGCAGCACCATCTGCGCGAGGGCGCCGGCGACGAGCGGCGCGCCGTCGCGGGTCTCGAACGGGTCGGCGATGCCTTCGATCGGCCGGCCGCCGAAGTGGCTGCTCAGTTCCTGCTGGCTCTCCAGCAGGAAGCTGACGCCGAAGCGCCCGCCCGGCGGCACGGCGGCAGCGAAGCGCGCCGCGCGCCGCACCGAGACCATCGCCAGCGGCGGGTCCAGCGAGACCGACATGAAGGCATTGGCCGTCATGCCGCGCGCCTCGCCCTCGTGGACATAGCCGACGACGGTGACGCCGGTGGCGAAGTGCCCCATCACGTCGCGGAACAGCTTCTTGTCCATGGTGCTCAGACCAGCGGCGTGACCGTGTTCTCGACGCCCAGCAGCGCCTTGCCGTAGAGCTCCTCGCCCACCGGCTGCAGCACGATCGCGTGGCGCGCGGCGGTGTTGGCATCGCGCCAGATCCGCTGCATCGGGCTCGCGTCGGCGAAGCTGCCGGCGCCGTGGGCGGTCATCAAGAGGTTGATCGCCTCGCTCGCATGCTGGGCCACGTAGCCGGTGTCGGCGCGGACGCGGGCGCGGGTCACGTAGTCCAGCACCTCGCCGCGCAGCGCGGCGGCGTCGATGTCGTCGGCGGCGCGGAAGGCGTGCAGGTGGGCCGTGTCGATCAGCATCGCCGCCTTGGAGACCTGGATCTGGAACGACACCGAGTCGCTCTGCTTCTTGAACGAGGTGTAGGCGATCGAGCGCTGGCCCGCCTTCTCGATCACATGGGCCAGCGCGGCGCGCGACATGCCCAGCTGCGCGCCGACCAGGATCAGCGCCGCCACCGGGATGAAGGCGGCGCGGTAGGCGGCCTCGTCCTTGAACGGCGTCGGGTACTCGCTCTGCACCGCGGGCATCAGCGGCAGCAGGCGGTGCTCGGGCACGAACACGTCCTGCGCGACGACGCAGTTGCTGCCGGTGCCCTTCATGCCGGCGGTGAACCAGGTGTCCTCGATGCTCAGCTCGCTCATCGGCATCAGCGCGAGGTACTGGCCCTTGACGGCGCCGCTCGCGTCGGTCTCCAGCAGGCCCAGCATCGCCCAGTCGGCATGCAGGCAGCCGGAGGACCAGAACCACTTGCCGGAGGCCTTCAAGCCGCCGTCGACCCGCTGCACCTGCGTGGAGGGCGAGAACACGCCGGAGACGCGGGCATCCGGATTGGCGCCGAACACCTCGTCCTGCGCGCGCTCGCCGAACAGGCCGGTGAACCAGGCGCACACGTTCGTCAGCGCGACGACCCAGGCGGTCGAGCCGCAGGCCTCGGCGACGGCGGCCGTCACCTCCAGGTGCGTGCGCACCGAGCCCTGGTGGCCGCCATAGCGGCGCGGCACCATCGTGCGAAAGATGCCGGCTTCGGCCAGCGCCTGGATATTGCCCTCGGCGACGCGGCGGTCCTTCTCGGTCTGCAGCGCGTTCTTCGCCAGCAGCGGCTGCAGGTTGCGGGCGCGCTGCACGAGCGTGGCGCGGGTCTCGGTATCGGCGTGCTGCTGTTGCAGGGCGGCGGTGGGGATGTCCATGGTGTTCGTCTCCGTCTGTTGAACTGCCGTGTCATAATGACAGTGGTGTTCAATTTAGGATCCGCCGCAGGCTGATCCAAGCGAACTTTCACTACGTCAAAACACCGGATCGTCAGGATGACGTTCCGTCAGTGCAGAGGAGTCCAGAGATGGCGCAGGACGAAACGCCGCCGGTCGACCATCGGGTGGCCGTGGCTGCGCGCAAGCGGGCGCTGACGCGCGCGAAGATCCTCGAGGCGACCACGCGCGTGTTCGCCACGGCCGGCGAGCGCACGCCGGTGATCGAGGACGTGGTGCGCGAGGCGGGTGTCTCGCGCGGCAGCTTCTACCTGCACTTCCAGTCGCTGGACGAAGCGCTGCAGGCGCTGGCCGCCACGCAGAGCGACCAGATGACGACCGACATCCTGCCGGTCTACGACCTGCTGAAGGAGCCCTGGCAGCGCTTCTCGGTGGGCTTTCGCATCTTCCTGAAGCGGGCGCAGCAGGACCCGCACTGGGCGAGCTTCGTGACGCGCTCCAGCATCGCGTCGGAGACGCTGCTGGTCAGCAAGTACATGCGCGGTGACCTGAAGGCGGGGGTGGCGAACGGGCAGTTCAGGTTCGACGACCTGGACGTGGCCGTGGACTTCATGATGGGCGCCTCGACGGCGGGCATCTATGCGCTGGGGCGCGGGGTCAAGGACCCGGAGCACTACATCGACGAATCGGTGCGCATCGCGCTGACGGGGCTCGGTTGCCCGAAGGCGCAGTGCGAGCGGGGGGTGAAATTCTCGCGGCAGTACCTCGACGGCTGGCGGCTGAGCCATGCGGCCGAGGCATTCAGGTCATTCGAGGACGGAGAGAACTTCCGTTCGCCCTGAGCCTGCCGAAGGGCTTCGACAAGCTCGGCCCGAACGGAACATGCCTACCCCCGGCGCGGATGCATCGGATACGCCGGGTCGGTATAGCCCGGCGTCGACGGATGGCCCGGCGGCACCAGCGAGTCCACGAGCGCCTCGTCGTCGGCCGTCAGCGTGAGATCCAGCGCGCCCAGATAGTCCTGCCACTGCACCAGCGTCCTCGGCCCGGCGATCACCGCGCTGACCGCCTGGTGTGCCAGCACCCAGGCGCTGGCGAAATGGGCCAGCGAGATGTCCTTGCTCTCGCAGTGGCCCTTCAGCCGCTGCGCGATCTGCAGCGATTCCTCGCGGAACTCGGTCTGCATGATGCGCGTGTCGCCGCGGCCGGCGCGGGTGCCTTCGGCCGGCTTTTCACCAGGCAGATACTTGCCCGACAGCACGCCGCGCGCGATCGGGCTGTACGGCACGACGCCGATGCCGTGGTGCTGGCAGGCCGGCAGGATCTCGACCTCGGGCATGCGGTTCAAGAGGTTGTAGTAGGGCTGGCAGACGACCGGGCCGGGCATGTTCAGCTGCCTTGCCACGTGCACCGCCTCGGCGATGCGCCAGCCGCGGAAGTTGGACAGGCCCCAGTAGCGGATCTTGCCGGCGTTTAGCAGCGCCTGGATCGCGCGCAGCGGCTCTTCCAGGTCCATGCCGTTGAAGTCGCGGTGCAGGTAGTAGATGTCGATGTGCTCGGTCTGCAGCCGCGCGAGGCTCGCCTCGCACTCGCGGATCACCCAGGCGCGCGAGTACATCGACTCGTTGGGCCGCTCGCTCATCCTGTTGCCGAGCTTGGTGGCCAGCACCCAGTCGTGGCGCTGCGCCTTGATCAGCTCGCCGACCATCTGCTCGGACTTGCCGGTCGTGTAGACGTCGGCCGTGTCGATGAAGTTCACGCCGTGCTCGCGGGCGTGGTCCACGATGCTGCGGGCCTCGGCGACCTCGGTCTGGTCGGCGAACATCATCGTGCCCAGGCACAGGGCGGAGACTTTGAGCGGGCTCTTGCCCAGGTGGCGGTATTGCATCGGTCGGTTCCTCATTGCGTCCGGTTTAGACGTTAGGCGCATAAGCAGACGCGAAGTTCTTCGTTCACGCCGCCGGCGCGGATTCCTAGAGTGCGCTGCATACCGACTCTATCCGCTGTCCTCCATGAGCATCCTGCTGATCGCCGCCAGCCCCAGCGCGCGCTCGCGCTCCGGCGCCCTGCTTGCCGCCGCCGGCGAGCGCCTGCAGCACCTGGGCCTCGCCGCGCAGACGCTGCGCCTGCGCGACCTGCCGCCCGCCGCGCTGCTGCATGCCGAGCTGCATCACTGCAGCATCCAGAAGGCCGTGCAGCAGGTGGCCGAGGCCGATGCCATCGTGCTGGCCACGCCGATCTACAAGGCCGCCTACAGCGGGCTGCTGAAGGTCTTCCTCGACCTGCTGCCGCAGGACGGGCTCAAGGGCAAGACCGTGTGGTCGCTGGCCAGCGGCGGGAGCCTCGCGCACCTGCTGGCGCTGGACTACGCGCTGCAGCCGGTGCTGTCCTCGCTGGGCGCGCGTTCGCCGGTCGATCCGGTGTTCGCCGTCGATTCGCAGCTGGCCCGCGAGGAGGACGGCAGCTATCGCATCGGCGATGAGCTGGCGCGGCGGCTGAGCCTCGGCGCCGGCGCCGTCTTCGACCGCCTGCCGCGCAGCGTGGCAGTTCCCGCCCTCGTTTCCTGACCTTTCGGAGCTCTCCCTGATGAACCGCCGCCTCTTCGCTTCCATCGCCATCCTCACGGCCGGCCTGCTGTCCGGCAGCCTGGCCCAGGCCCAGCAGGAACTCCGCATCGGCTTCCAGAAATACGGCACGCTGACGCTGCTGAAGGCCAGGGGCGACCTCGAGAAGCGCCTCGCCCCGCTGGGCGTCAGCGTCAAGTGGAACGAGTTCCCCGCCGGGCCGCAGCTGCTGGAAGGCCTCAACGTGGGCTCCATCGACTTCGGCACCGTCGGCGAGGCGCCGCCGATCTTCGCCCAGGCGGCCGGCGCGGACCTCGTGTACGTGGCCAACCAGCCGCCCGCGCCCGCCTCGGAAGCGCTGGTCGTGCCCAAGGGCTCGGCGATCCAGAGCGTGGCCGAGCTGAAGGGCAAGCGCATCGCGCTGAACAAGGGCTCCAACGTCCACTACCTGCTGGTCAAGCTGCTGGAAAAGCACGGCATCAAGTACAACGAGATCCAGACGGTCTATCTGCCGCCGGCCGATGCGCGCGCCGCCTTCGAGAAGGGCGCGGTCGATGCCTGGGTGATCTGGGACCCGTTCCTCGCCGCCGCCGAGCGCCAGCTGGGCGCCCGCGTCCTCGCAGACGGCAAGGGCCTCGTCGCCAACCACCAGTTCTATCTCGCCTCGCGCGGCTACGCCGAGAAGAACCCGCAGATCATCCAGGCCATCGTCGATGAGCTGGGCAAGCTGGACCGCTGGGCCCAGGGCAACGACAAGGCGGTGGCTGCGGTGCTGGCGCCGCAGATCGGCCTCGATCCGTCGATCACCGAGCTGGCCGCCAGCCGCTTCGCCTACGGCATCCAGCCGATCACGCCGGCCATCGCCGAGCAGCAGCAGAAGATCGCCGATGCCTTCCATGAACTGAAGCTGATCCCCAAGCCGATCCGCATCGCCGACGCGCTGCCCAAGTCGGTCCGCACGGCACAGAAGTAAGTCAACGAATCGTCACATGAAGATCTTCTGGTTCATCCCCACCCACGGCGACTCGCGCTACCTCGGCACCTCCCAGGGCGCCCGCGTGGCCGACTACAACTACTACAAGCAGGTGGCGGTGGCCGCCGATGCGCTGGGCTACGAGGGCGTGCTGCTGCCGACCGGCCGCAGCTGCGAGGACAGCTGGATCGTCGCGTCCAGCCTGATCGAGGCGACGCGGCGGCTGAAGTTCCTCGTCGCGCTGCGGCCGGGCCTGGTGGCGCCGGTGCAGTCGGCGCGCATGGCAGCCACGCTGGACCGCCTCTCCGG
>NZ_LYVQ01000308.1 GCF_001984095.1 Pelomonas sp. KK5 | reverse complement strand
CTCGACGGGTTCGCGGACCGCCGGCCGGAGCGCCCGGTTGGCGGCGCCCAGCGGCCGGTGCGCCGCCAGGCCGTGCCAGGGCGAGAAGGCCAGCTGCGACTCCAGTTCGTCCGGCGCCTGGTTCCAGGCGAACTGCGGCGGCACGACGATGCGCGCGACCGTGGCGAAGGGGCTGCGATCCTCCGGCCAGGCCACGCGGGCATCCTCGATCGGCATGGCCGCGAGATCGGTGCAGAGCTGCGCCCGCAGGTCCCACTCGGCGCCATGGGTGGCGAAGTACTCGGCCACGGCCCGGCGCGGGTCGTCCACCGGCTGGTCCTTCAGCACCAGCAGCGCCGGCGAGATCGGCGCCACCTGCCACTTGGCCATGTAGTCGCCGTAGAGGAAGGGCACGGCGCTGTAGAAGGTCTCGCCGAGGATGTGGGCCGGCGCATGCACAGCCGCGCTGCCAAGCGCCGGACGATCGCCGAGCAGGAAGTCCTGCGTCGCCACGCCCTCGCCTTCGGGCAGCTGCACGCCCTCGACGCCGATCACCTTGAGCGCCAGCGACGCAGGTGCAGACAGGCGCATCAGCACCCGGTAGCTCAGCCGGGGAAGCGCGAACAGGCCCTGCGCCAGCGGGCCATCCAGGTCCAGCACCGTCATGCGGCCACGCAGCAAGGCCAGGCTCCTGCCGGTGGCGCCGGGCAAGCCGCCGGTGCGCGGCGCCAGGTCGGCCCGCTCGAAGCCGGGCTCGTAGCGGATGGGGTCTATCGGTTGGTAGTTCATCGGCGGCGTCCCATCAGGCTTCAGGATCGACCATGCGGTCGTGTTCGGGGTCGTCGGGAATCAGCGGAGGAACGAGGCCGTGGTCCGGCTCGATCGGCATCTGGCCGGGCACCTCGTCGTCCACGTCGTCGATGTCATCGACGTCGATGCGCTGGGGCTTGTGCGGGGAAGGCATGACGGTCTCCGGGGGCTGGTACTGCTTCGGTCCATGGTCCCAGATCGAGCCGGCCCGTCCATTCGGACAGCGTGCGGATTCCCTGTCAGCCACGTCCGACAGGCCCGCGATAATCGCGGCCGTCGCGAAGAAGACGCCGAACGAACGAACCCCTGAAAGACAAGACAACATGGCTGCGCTGAACATCGTCATCATGGCCGCGGGCAAGGGCACCCGCATGAAGTCGGCCCTGCCCAAGGTGCTGCACAGGCTGGCCGGCCGCTCGCTGCTGGCCCATGTGCTGGCCAGCACCGAAGGCCTGCAGGCCGGTGCACGGCGCATCGTCGTCACCGGCCACGGCGCGGAGCAGGTGGAAGCCGCCGTCGGCGCGCCCGGCATCGCCTTCGTGCGCCAGATGCCGCAGCTCGGCACCGGCCACGCGGTGCAGCAGGCCGTGCCTGCGCTCGAAGACGGCGGCGTCACGCTGATCCTCAACGGCGACGTACCGCTGATCCAGACTGTTACGGCGCAGCGCCTGGTCGAGGCCTGCGGCGGCGGCAAGCTGGCCCTGCTGACCATCGAGCTGGCCGACCCGAGCGGCTACGGCCGCATCGTTCGCCAGGGCGAAGCGGTGCAGGCCATCGTCGAGCACAAGGACGCCACGCCCGAGCAGCGCCGCATCACCGAGGGCTACACCGGCATGATGGCCGCGCCCACCGCGGCGCTGAAACGCTGGCTCGCGCAGCTGAAGAACGACAACGCGCAGAAGGAGTACTACCTGACCGACATCGTCGCGATGGCGGTGGCCGAGGGCGTGCAGGTGCTGGGCATCGCCGCGCCGGACGAGACCGAGGTGCTGGGCGTCAACAGCCCCGTGCAGCTGGCCGACCTGGAGCGCCGCTACCAGCGCCAGCAGGCCGTCGCGCTGATGGATGGCTTCGGCGTGCGCCTGGCCGACCCGGCCCGCTTCGACCTGCGCGGCACGCTCGACTGCGGCAGCGACGTGGAGATCGACGTCAACTGCGTGTTCGAGGGCAAGGTGCGCCTCGGCGAGGGCGTGAAGATCGGCGCCAACTGCGTGATCCGCAACGCCGACATCGCCGCCGGCGCGGTCATCAAGGAGTTCACCCACATCGACGGCGAGTCCCAGGGCGCGAGCGTCGGCGAAGGCTCGCTGATCGGCCCCTACGCCCGCCTGCGCCCCGGCGCGCAACTGGGCCGCGAGGTCCACATCGGCAACTTCGTGGAGGTCAAGAACTCCACGCTGGCCGACGGCGCCAAGGCCAACCACCTGGCCTACCTGGGCGACGCCAGCGTGGGCGAGCGCGTCAACTACGGCGCCGGCTCGATCACCGCCAACTACGACGGCGCCAACAAGCACCGCACCGAGATCGGCGCCGACGTCCACGTCGGCTCCAACTGCGTGCTGATCGCGCCGGTGACGATCGGCGCCGGCGCCACCATCGGCGGCGGATCCACGATCACCAAGCCGGTCGAGGCCGGCTCGCTGGCGGTGGCGCGTGGCAGGCAGGTGGCGATCAGCGGGTGGGTGCGTCCGGTGAAGGCAAAGAAGTAGGCATCAAGCCGAACATCGCCGCGCCGTTCTCCCAGGCGATCCGGCGCGCCGCGGCCGGCGGCAGTTCGCCGAGCCAGGCGCGGTACTCGGCCATCAGCGCCTCGTAGCCGTCCCAGCGGGCGTTGATCCAGGTGTCCGAGCCGATCAGGAAACGCTCCGGCTGTTCGCTCAGCAGCGCCCGCCACGCGGGGCTCAGGCGCCCGTCCGCGGCCAGCAGGCCCGGGCGGTAGGACAGCTCGCCGCGCAGCTTCGGATAGCGCGCCAGCAGCTGCCGCACCCGCTCGATCGGCGTGCCGCCGATGCCGGTGTGGGCCCAGATGATCGTGGCGGCCGGCGCGTGGGCCATCAGCCGGTCGATCGCGTCGTCGTCCACATGGGCCAGCACCACCAGGCCGCGCTCGGCGGCCAGTTGCATCAGGCGGCGCGCAACCGGGCCGTCGGCATTGGCGCTGTCGTAGAGGTGGAACTCGCCGATGCCGCGGAAGGGGCCGGCCGGCGTGCCGCGGGCCAGTTCGTCCAGCACCATCGCATGGATCGATTCGTCGGCGAACCAGCCGTTGTAGTCCGCCCGGTTGCGGTACAGGCGCACGAAGGGCACGACGCTCACGCCGGCGGCGCGGGTCGCGTCCAGGGCCGAGGCGAGGTCGCGGGTGCCGGTGTTGGGCCGGCTGTTGGCGACGATGGCGCGCACGCCCGCGCGCTGCATCCGCGCCAGCACCTCGGGCAGCGGATAGGGCGTCCGCGCCTCCTCGTTGTAGTGAAGATGCGCGTCGAACAAGGGGCCTTCATAGGGCGCCGCATGCGCCAGCGCGGCCGCCATCGCCAACAGGAAAACGAGCCCGCGCACCCGCTGCTGCCTTATGAGGCAAGCCAGGGAAGCCCCTGGCGGATCAAGCACTTGCGCGCGCCGTCTGCAGCTTGCCCACGAACTTGTCCACAGCTGGCGTGGACATCTCGCATGACGCTGGGATAAGCCGTTACTTCAGTGCAGCGCCTGCTGGGTCTGCTCGAAGCCGGCGATCAGCCGGCTCACCCGCGAGACGGACAGCCCCAGCGTGTCCGCCAGCGTCGTCATCGAGACGCCGCCCTCGGTATGGGCGCGGTACAGCGCCTGCTCGCGCGAGCCGCTGTCGCGCAGCCATTCGCCGAACGGCCGCTGGCGCGGCGCGCGGCGGGTGGCGACCCGGTCAGCCATCGCGTGCATCTTCTCGGCGAAGGCAGCGTCGCCCAGGAAGATCTGCTGGCGCAGGTGCTTCCACAGGTCGATGCGCGGCTCGCCGGCCATCAGCTTGGCGTACTTGTCGCCGGCGCGGCGGTGATCGGCCGGCGTGGCAGCCGGCTTGCCGAGCACGTAGCCGTGCAGGCCGTCCACGTCCAGCCAGTCGGGCGGCGGCACCTGGCCGGCGTGGGCCCGGTAGCTGGACCAGGCATAACTCTCCGGATTGGCGGTAAGCCCGAGCCGCACCGGGCTCTGCTCGACATGGCGGCAGACGTCCAGCAGCAGCGCGTCGCGGTCCACCAGCACCGCCTTGAAGCGGCCGTGGAACAGCGCCCCGCTGCCGCCATGCCGTCGGTTGTGGTACTGGGTGTAGACGCCATTGACGTGGCGCATCAGCCGCGACAGGTTGGCCTGCCGGGTATAGAGCACCACGTCGTAATGGTCCGGCAGCAGACAGTAGGCGAGGACCTGGCCGTCGAAGCGGTGGACCGCCTGCGCCAGCAGATCCAGCAGCATCTGCCGGTCGTCATCATCGGCAAAGGCCGACGAACCGTCGCTGCGCCGCGAACTGACGTGATACACGGCGCCGGGGAATTCGATGCGGGTTGGGCGTGCCATAACGTCAAAGTTAGACGCATACCGCACAAAACGCAATGCCGGCCAGGCAAAGCTTGACCCCGCCGGGGCGGGAAACGCTCAGCTCTTGCCGGAATGCAGGCCCTGCAGCACCTTCAGCACGGCGTCGTCGCCCATGCTGCGGGCGTCGGCCAGCTCGCCGCCGCCGGTGGCGTTGAGCACGTCGCCATCGGCCTTCAGCACGGCTGCCGCCGGGATGCCCTTCTTCAGCGGCACGCCCATCTGGGCGGCCAGGTCGGTGTTGCGGTTGAAGCGGCCCACGTCCACCTTCAGCAGCACGAAGCGCTTGTCCACCAGGGTGGCCAGCGAGCCGGCCTTCAGCTTGCCGTCCAGCGCGCGGCAGTCGGCGCACCAGTTGGCGCCGAACAGCACCAGCACGTTCTTGTGCTGGGCGCGGGCGGCGGCCAGCGCCTGGTTCAGCTCGGCGCGGGCGTCGGCCTGTTCGTTGTAGATCGGCTTGGGCTCGGGCGCCGCGGTCTGGGCCTGCGCGGCGACGTTCAGCGCCAGCGATGCGCTGATCATCAAGGTTATGGAAAGAGCTTTCATCGCGCGGGAGCAAGTGTTGCGTAAACGCCAGTTTGCCATGGGGTACAAAGCCCCCTTGTCCAACGCCTATTGAAGAACCGCACCCGATGGCCTCCAGCCTGCTCGCCCTGATCGACGACATCGCCACCCTGCTGGACGACGTCGCCCTGCTGTCCAAGGTCGCCGCCCAGAAGACCAGCGGCGTCCTCGGCGACGACCTGGCGCTGAACGCCGAGCAGGTGGCCGGCGTGGCGGCCGAGCGGGAGCTGCCGGTGGTGTGGGCCGTGGCCAAGGGCTCGGCGCGCAACAAGGCCATCCTGGTGCCGGCCGCGCTGGCGATCAGCGCCTGGATTCCCTGGGCGGTGACGCCGCTGCTGATGGTGGGCGGCGCCTACCTGTGCCTGGAAGGCTTCGAGAAGATCGCGCACCGCTTCCTGCCGCATGGCGACGACGGGGAAGCACAGCATGAGAACGGCCTGCCGGCCGCGCTGGTCGCCGACCCGGTGGCCTACGAGCGCGACAAGATCGCCGGCGCGATCCGCACCGACTTCGTCCTCTCGGCCGAGATCATCACGATCACGCTGGGCACGGTGGCCGCGGCGAGCTTCACCACGCAGTTGCTGGTGCTGGCCGGCATCGCAGTGCTGATGACGGCGGGCGTCTACGGCCTGGTGGCCGGCATCGTCAAGCTGGATGACATCGGCTTCTGGCTGAGCCGCCGGCCCGGCGCGCTGGCCAAGCGGGTCGGCGGCGTGCTGGTGGCCGCCGCGCCCTGGCTGATGAAGACGCTGGCGATCGCCGGCACGGTGGCCATGTTCCTGGTCGGCGGCGGCATCCTGGTCCACGGCCTGCCCTTCATGCATGCGCCGGACGGCGTTGCCGGCCTGGTGCTGACGGCGCTGCTGGGCGTGGTGGCCGGCGGGCTCAGCTGGGCCATCGTCACCGCCGCGCAAAGCCTCTTGCGCCGCCTGCGCAAGCCGGCATAGTCCGGGGGCATGAGCCCTGCCCCCGCCCGCCTGCT
>NZ_LYVQ01000307.1 GCF_001984095.1 Pelomonas sp. KK5 | reverse complement strand
GGACCAGGCCCAGGCGATGCGCGTCGGCGGCGGAGAAGCGCTCGGCCGTCACGAAGTAGCGGCGCGAAGCCTGCTCGCCCAAAGCGCGCACGACATACGGGCCGATCGTGGCGGGCAGCAGGCCGAGCTTGGCTTCCGACAGGCAGAAGCCGGCGGACTCGACCGCCACGACCACGTCGCACACCGACACCAGCCCCACGCCGCCCGCATACACATCGCCCTGCACCCGCGCGATCACCGGCACGGGGCAGCTGTAGATCGCCCACAGCATCGCGGCGAGCTTGTCGGCATCGGCCTTGTTCTCGTCCCAGCTGTAGCCGGCCATCGCCTTCATCCAGTTCAGGTCGGCCCCGGCGCAGAAGGCCTTGCCCTCGGCGGCGAGGACGATGGCGCGCAGGGTCGGGTCTTGCGCCAGCGTGGTGAAGGTGGCGGCCAGCTCGGCGATCAGCGCCTCGTTGAAGGCGTTGCGGACCTCGGGGCGATTGAGGGTGACGCGGGCGACGTGGCCTTCGATTCGGACTTGGAGGCTGTGGGTCATGATGCTCAGGGTTCGGTAGGGGGCTCGGCGGCCAGCGGTTTGCACATCAGCACGGACCGGTAGGTCTTGCCCTGCCACTGCACGGCGCCTGCTTCGAGGTAACCGCGACGGGCATAACGCGCTCGAAGCGCGGAGGCCGGCTCGGCAGTGTCGAGGGCGATCTGGCGATGCCCTTGAATTTTCGCCCAGGCTTCGGCGGCTTCGATCAAACGCTCCGCCACGCCCTGGCCGCGCCAGTCAGGATGCACGCCCAGTTGGGCCAGGATGGCCGTGCCGGGCGTCGTGTAAAGCGGCGGCGGTGCATCGGCGATATAGGCCTCGTCGGAATCCTTCGGGCCGCGCACCGCCACGGTCCCGATCAAGCGCCCCCGCACAAGCGCCACGAAGCACTGCGCACCTTCGAGGCGCTGACGCGTCACCTCGACGGACTGATTCACGGCCGTGAAGTTCCACCCCTGCGCGGCCAGGCTGGCGTAGGCGGCATGCAGCAACTCGGTGAGAGCCTGCAGACTGTCGTCCGGATCCAGGCGGCGGATCGTGACCCTGAACTCCTTGAGGCGTTCGTGCTCGGCCTTCTGCCGCATCACCAGCCTCAAGCCCGCCTCCACGGCCGCCTTCTTGGTCTTGAAGGAACCGTCCGCAAGAAGCGGCGCGATCAGTTCGTCGTCAATCTCAATGGTCGTGCGCATGATGTGAAGGAGGTCGATGCCAGGGCCGCACACTACATCCGGAACACGCCGAAACGGGTCTCCGGAATCTCCGCATTCAAGGCCGCGCTGAGCCCCAATGCCAGGACACGCCGCGTATCCGCCGGGTCGATCACGCCGTCGTCCCACAGCCGGGCCGAGGCGTAGTACGGATGACCCTGGTCCTCGTACTGCTGGCGGATCGGCGCCTTGAAGGCCTCCTCTTCGTCCACACTCCAGGAACCGCCCTTGGCCTCGATGCCGTCGCGTTTCACCGTCGCCAGCACGCTCGCCGCCTGCTCGCCGCCCATCACGCTGATCCGCGCGTTGGGCCACATCCACAGGAAACGCGGCGAGTAGGCGCGGCCGCACATGCCGTAGTTCCCGGCGCCGAAGCTGCCGCCGATGATCACGGTGAACTTGGGCACCTGGGCGCAGGCAACCGCCGTCACCATCTTGGCGCCCGCGCGGGCGATGCCCTCGTTCTCGTATTTGCGGCCGACCATGAAGCCGGTGATGTTCTGCAGGAAGACCAGCGGGATCTTGCGCTGGCAGCACAGCTCGATGAAGTGCGCGCCCTTGTTGGCGCTCTCGGAGAACAGGATGCCGTTGTTGGCGACGATGCCCACCGGCATGCCCTCGATATGGGCGAAGCCGCACACGAGCGTGTTGCCGTAGCGGGCCTTGAACTCGTCGAACTCGGAGCCGTCGACCAGGCGGGCGATGACCTCGCGCACGTCGAAGGGCTTGCGGGTGTCGGTCGGGATCACGCCGTGCAGCTCGCTGGAATCGAACAGCGGTGCGCGCGGCGCCAGCGTGGCGAGCTGGCCCTGCTTCTTCCAGTTGAGCCGGCCGATCGACTGGCGGGCGATGGCCAGCGCATGGGTGTCGTCGTTGGCCAGGTGGTCGGCCACGCCCGAGAGGCGCGTGTGCACGTCGCCGCCGCCCAGGTCCTCGGCCGTCACCACCTCGCCGGTAGCCGCCTTCACCAGCGGCGGGCCGCCCAGGAAGATCGTGCCCTGGTTCTTGACGATGATGGTCTCGTCGCTCATCGCAGGAACATAAGCACCGCCAGCGGTGCAAGAGCCCATCACGACGGCGATCTGCGGCACGCCCTTGGCGCTCAGGTTGGCCTGGTTGTAGAAGATGCGGCCGAAGTGGTCGCGGTCGGGGAAGACCTCGTCCTGGTTGGGCAGGTTGGCGCCGCCGGAGTCCACCAGGTAGACGCAGGGCAGGCGGTTCTGGTCGGCGATCTCCTGGGCGCGCAGGTGCTTCTTGACGGTGATCGGGTAGTAGGTGCCGCCCTTCACCGTGGCGTCGTTGCAGACGATCATGCAGTCGACACCCGCCACGCGGCCGATGCCGGCGATCACGCCGCCGCCCGGGGCCGCGTTGTCGTACATGTTCAGGCCGGCCAGCGGGGCCAGCTCCAGGAAGGGCGTGCCGGGGTCCAGCAGCATCTCCACCCGGTCGCGCGGCAGCAGCTTGCCGCGGGCCACGTGCTTGGCGCGGGCGGCATCGCCACCGCCCTGGGCGATCGCCTCCAGCTTGGCGTACAGATCATCGAGCTGCCCGCGCATCGCCTCGGCATTGGCCTTGAAATCCGCCGAGCGGGCGTTGAGCTTGGTGGTCAGAACGGCCATCTGCGTCTCCAATGAGTAAGACTCAATTATTTTCAGAACGGAGCGCATCATAAGCCAGTAACAGCCAAAAACACCAGCTTGAGCTTTACTCAAAACTTGAGCAGAATGCGGTTCGTGAAGCGAGACCCAGCCCCCAGCATCCAGCGCCGCGCGCCCACCAGCGCCAAGGCCGAGCAGCGCGTGCGCGACATCCTGCGGGTGGGCCGCGAGGTCTTCGCCGAGCTCGGTTACGAACGCACGACGACCACCGAGATCGCCCAGCGCCTGGCCATCTCGGAGGCGACGATATTCACCTACTTCCGTGGAAAACGGGAGTTATGCCTGCGCGTCATCGGCGACTGGTACGACGAGACGATCGCCACCATCGAGGCCACGCTGCCGCCCGACAGCTCCACCCGCGAGCAGCTCGAAGCCTTCGTGCGCATCCACCTGAGCATCTTCCTCGTGCAGGGCACCGGCATCTGCGCACTGGTGCTCAGCGAGGGCCGCTCGCGCCCCGGCGCCGGCCCCGACCTGGGCGACACGCTCCATGAACTGCAGCGCCGCTACACCGCCCCGCTGATGGACCTGCTGGCCCGCGGCCAGGTGCGCGGCGAGATCCGCGCCGATCTGCCGCTGCGCCTGCTGCGCTCGCTGGTGCTGGGCCCGATCGAGCACATGCTGTGGGAACTGCTGGCCAGCCCGCAGCGCAACATCGACATCGAGGCCAGCACGCGCGACCTGGTGGCCCTGCTGTGGCAGGCGGTCCAGGCGCCCGACCAGGAGCTGCAGGCGCTGCGCGGCCTGCGCCACGAGTTGCAGAAGGCGCTAGACCGGGTCTGAGGAACGCCGCAGCAGGCGCTTCAGCACCGCGCCCACGGCCGCCAGCGCCACGCCGCTGAGCACGAAGACCCCGAGGTGCTCCCGCACCAGCGGCACCTGGCCGAAGTAGCGCCCCGCCGCCACCAGCCCGACCGACCACAGCGCCGCCGCCGCCAGCGTGGCCAGCGCAAAGCGCCGCCGGTCCATCAGCGCCAGGCCGGCGGCCACCGGCGCGAAGGTACGCAGCACCGCCACATAGGGCACCACCACCAGCCCCCAGCCGCCGTGGCCGGCGAAGAACTTGCGCGCCCGCGCCAGCGCCGGGCCTTCCAGCCAGCGCCAGTCTCGCTGGCGCGCCTGCAGCGCGATCCAGGCGCCGGTGCTGTAGGCCAGCGCATTGCCCAGCAGTGTGGCCACGAAGAACACGCCGATCAGAGGCCCGGTCTCCAGCCCGCCCTGCACCGTCAGCGCCCCGCACAGGAACAGCAGCGGATCGCCCGGCAGGAAGAACAGCGGCGCCACGCCGATCTCCAGCGCCACCAGCAGGAACAGCAGCGGGTAGATGGCCATGCCGTGCTCCCGGATGGCGGCGGCCAGTTCGGCTTCCATGAGCGAGCGCTCAGTCAGTCAGTCGACATGCGCGAGCCGATGCACCAGCGCGTGCTCGCACAGCTTGAACAGCAGGTAGGCCGCGATCGCCACCAGCGCATTCACGAGCAGCTCCAGCAACTGGCGGAAACCACCGTCGACCAGGCCCATCCAGCCGTTCTCCCAGAGGTAGCCGGCATTGGCCGAGACCACCTTCACCAGGTCCAGCGACAGCAGGCCGAACAGCAGGAAGGCCAGCGTCATCAGGACATAGCAGGCGGCTCGGTGCCGCAGCAGCCAGCGGTATAGGCGGGTCCGTTCGCCCATCGCGTTCGAGGCCATCGTCAGCTCTCCTTCCTTTGTTCCGTCCAAGCCTACGGGTCCGCCCGAAGCTTAAGACAGGGTCACTCCGCTACCATCTTCGCCAGGCCCCTCCGTGCGGTGGCCGGGGGGAAACATGAGGGGTGCCCACAACATCCGGCGGCAGGGCCGGGCCACCATCGTCGGCGCGCTGCTCGCCACCTTCGCGATCTGCGCCGCGGCGGCGCCCGATGCGGAGCCGGCCTGGAACTACCGCGTCCAGGCAGGCGACAACCTGTTCGACCTCAGCACCGCCTACCTCAAAGAGCGTACCAGTTGGCGGGAGCTGCAGAAGCTCAACCACGTGCCCGACCCGCTGCGGCTGCAGCCGGGTTCCACCGTGAAGATGCCGATCCGCCTGCTGCGCCGCGAGGCCAGCGTGGCGCAGGCGGTGTTCGTGCAGGGCCAGGTGGAGCTGCGCCGCGCCGGCAGCCCCGCGGCGGCGCTGCACTCCGGCGACGAACTGCACTCCGGCGACGCCCTCTCCACCGGCGAGCAGGCCACGCTGACGCTGCGCTTCGTCGACGGCTCGCGGCTGCTGGTGGCGCCCCGCAGCGAGGTGGCGCTGGACGAGCTGCTGGTGTTCGGCCGCAGCGCGGTGCCGGCGATGCGGCTGCAGCTGCAGAAGGGCAGCGCGGACAGCAAGGTCCAGCCCTCGGCCGACCGCCCGCCCGACTACCAGCTGCGCACGCCGACGCTGAGCCTGGGCGTGCGCGGCACCGAGTTCCGTGTGCAGGTCAGCGAGGACGGTCGCAGCGCCCGCGCCGAGGTGCTGGAAGGCCGCGTCGCCGGCACGCCGGCCGGCGCGGCCACCCAGCCCATCCCGGCCGGCTACGGCCTGGCCGCCGTGCAGGGCCAGAAGCCCTCGGCGCTGACGAAGCTGCTGCCCGCCCCGTCGCTGGCCGGCGTGCCGACGCGGCTCGAACGCATCCCGCTGGCGATCACCTGGCCGCCGCTGGAGGGCGCCGTCGCCTATCGCGCCCAGCTCTTCGACGGCGAGGAGCACCTGCTGCTGGATGGCCGCTTCACCGCGCCTTCCGCCCAATGGGCCGATCTCCCCGACGGGAGCTACCGCCTGCGCCTGCGCGGCATCGACGCGATCGGGCTGGAGGGCCTGGCCGCCGACTTGCCGGTCGTGCTGAAGGCCCGGCCCGAGCCGCCCTTCGCCCGCTCGCCGGCGCCGCAGGCCCGGGTCTACGGCGACAGCGCACCCTTCGCCTGGACCCAGCCGGCCAGCGCAAGCAGCTTCCGTATCGAGGTCATGGGAAGCGATGGCGCCAAGGCGTTCGAGCGCAGCGGCATCACGGGCACCGAGCTGGGCGTGCCGCTGCCGCCCGGCCACTACCGCTGGCGCCTGGCCAGCACCGCCACCGGCGCCGACGGCAAGCCCGACGACGGCCCCTGGGG
>NZ_LYVQ01000306.1 GCF_001984095.1 Pelomonas sp. KK5 | reverse complement strand
TGCCACCAGTTGGCTTTCGCGCAGACGCGCTCCGCGCAACTCCACGGGGGCCGCAGCGCTGCAAACCCGTCCCTTCGCGTCATTCGCCTTCCTCAGGCCGTCACGGGAACCTCGATCACCACTCTCAGCCCGCGCCCCAGATCCTCGCTGGTGGCCCACACCCGCCCCTTGTGCATCGCCACGATGCTGCGCGAGATCGGCAGGCCCAGGCCGGTGCCGCGCTGGTCGCCCGGCTCGGCGTCGAAGCGGACGAAGCGCTCGAACATGCGCTCGCACTGCTCGGGCGAGAGCCCCGGCCCTTCGTCCACGAGGCTGACGCGCCAGCGGTCGCTGGTCAGCGTGGAGTCGAGGCTGATCAGGCCGCCGGCGGGCGTCACCTTCAGCGCGTTGCTGAGCAGGTTCAGCAGCACCTGGCGGATGCGCTTGCCGTCGATGGCGATCGTGCCCTCGCCGTGGTGGTCCCAGACGTAGCGCTTGCCGTCGTACTCGGCCAGCGCGCCGGCGTCCTGGGCGAAGGCGGCCAGGAACTCGCCGGGGCGCACGGCCTTCAGCTCCAGCATCACCGCGCCCGCGTCGGCGCGCGACAGGAACAGCAGCTCGTCGATGATGTGGTTGACCCGCCCGATCTCCTCCAGCTGCACCAGCACCGACTCGCGGTGCCGCTCGGCCAGCGTGTCGTCGCCCGCCAGGCGCTCGGCATGCAGGCGCATCAGCGACAGCGGCGTCTTCAGCTCGTGCGAGGCCTCGGCCGCGAAGCGCCGGATCTCGCTGAAGGACACCTCCAGCCGGTCGAAGGTCTGGTTCAGGAACTCGGCGAGGCGCGCCATCTCGTCCCCGCTCTCGCCGACCGGGATGCGCTCGGCCAGGTTGTCCGAGCGGATGCGCACCGCCGTGCGCTGCATCACCCGCACCGGCCGCAGGATCAGCTTGCTTAGGGCATAGCCGATCAGCAGGCTGATCACCAGCCCGCCGAACAGCAGGCCCAGGAAGACCTTGCGGTAGCCGGCCATCAGGTCGCGCACCGGGGCCAGCGGCGTGGCCACCATCACGTCGAAGGGCATCAGCCGGAACTCGCTGACCCGCACCTCGCCGATGCCCTCCACGGCGATCGAGTAGGTGTTCTGGCCGACGATGTCCGGGATCGACTGCCCGTGCAGGTTGCTCGAGCGGAAGAAGCGGTTCGTCATCGGCCCGTGCATGTCCGTGTAGAACATCGCCGAGGCGGACTCGGTGGCCTCGCGGATGCGGGCGTCGATGTCGGCCGGCGTCAGCTTGGCGTAGTCGGCGCCGAGCACCGCGCGCAGGTGCTTGAACTGGGCCTCGTTCAGCTCGTCGAGCTGGCGCACCAGATACTGCTCCAGCAGGTAGTGGCCGGCGATGAACAGCCCGGCCAGCATAACGGTCAAGGTCAGCGCATAACCCAGGGCGATGCGCGAGCCGATCGATTTGAGAAGCAGCATGTGGCGGCGATGCTATCGGATCGCCCCGGCTGCAACCTGAACATGCTTTAAGGAAGACGACAGGAAGCGTACAGGCGCCGCTCCTAAATTCCGCTCGACCCTATTCATCACCCCTCACGGAGACACACGACATGCGCAAGACGCACCTTTCCCTCGCCGCCGCCCTGCTGGTGCTGGCCGGCAGCAGCTTCGCCGCCGACGCCCCGGCCAAGAACTGGACCGCCCCGGCCCAGAAGATCTACGCCCAGAAGCTGTCCGACGAGACGATGGCCGCCCACCCCGAGTTGCTCAGCATCACGCTGCACGGCGTGCCGCCCGGCATGAGCGAGGTCTACACGATGTTCGCCGGCTCCTACCCCGAGCGCATCGGCAACCCGGACGATCCGGACGACATCGACGTGATCAAGAAGGGCATCACCATCCTCGACCCGCGCTGGAAGCGCGTGAAGGACACGGTCAAGAAGTGGGTCGTGCTGATGCCGATGCGCGACGCCACCGGCGAGAACGTGGGCCTGGTCGTCTACGCCTTCAAGGACCCCAAGGGCAACCCGCACACGAGCGCCAGCGAGATGGAGTACCTGAAGAAGTCCACCGCGCTGCGCGACGCGCTGGCCAAGAAGATCAAGAGCTACAACGCGCTGTTCGACGCCGCCAAGTAAGCCGCCGTGACGAGGACGAGAGTCATGACAACACGACGCAACACCCTCAAGGGGATCGCGATCGCCGCGGCGCTGCTTCTCGGCACCACCGGCTTCGCGCACGCCGAGCAGGCGCTGAAGCCGCTCGGCCGCACCGACCTGCCCGGCTACGACGGCGACTTCGACCACTTCGGCGCCGACCTGAAAGGCAACCGCCTGTTCCTGGCCGGCGAGGACGGCGGCACGCTGGAGGTCTTCGACCTGCGCAGCGGCGCCCACCTGAAGACGGTCAAGGACATGGAGACGCCGCACGCGATCCACTACGAGCCGATGACGAACCGGCTCGTCGTCAGCAACAGCGGGGACGGCCTCAGCAAGATCCTCGACGGCCGCACCTACGCGGTCATCGGCACGATCAAGCTGGCGCCCGGCTCCGACGTGATGAGCTACGACCGCTCGATGGACCGGCTCTGGTTCGTCACCGGCGGCAAGAACGCGACGAAGAAGCAGCCCACCGTCACCGTGCGCCAGGTCGACGCCTCCACCGGCAAGCCGACCGGCAACCCGATCACCTTCGACACCGACTTCACCGAGGGCATCGTCGCCGAGCAGCAGGGCAAGCGCGTCTTCATCAACGTGGCCGGCAAGAGCGAGGTCGCAGTGCTGGACAAGGACTCCGGCCGCCTGCTCGCCACCTGGCCGGTCAAGGAGGGGCAGAACAACTCGCAGATCGACCTGGACGAGGCGAACAAGCGCCTGTTCCTGATCACCCGCAAGCCCTTCAAGCTGGTCGTGCTGAACACCGACACCGGCGCCACCGTCGCCAGCTTCGACGCGCCCGGCCGCACCAACGGGATGATGTTCGACGCCGCCAACCAGCGCATCTATGCCGCCGGCGACGACTACATCGGCGTGTACCGCCAGATCGACCCCGACCACTACGAGGAACTGGCCCGCGTGCCGTCCGAGAAAGGCGCGAAGACCGCCTACCTCGTGCCGGAGCTGAACCGCCTGTACGTCGCCGTCGGGGGCTCAGCAACTGCTAAGGCGGGGCTTCTAAGGTACGAAGTCATTCCCAGCAAGACGACGACGGCCACCCGCTAACGATGCGTTGAGTCTCCTCGTTAGGGCCTCCACGCGCCACCCCGCGCGCGTTGGAACCCGAGGCGTCGTGCTGGTCTCCGCGCGACGCCTTCTTTTTTTCCTGATCCCGATGCTGCGAACCCGACTCCTTGTTGCCTGCTGCCTGTTGTTCCTGATCCCACAGGCCCGCGCCGTGGATCTGCAGCAGGCCTGCGAGGCCGCCCGCACGCACGACGCCGGCCTGATGGCCGCGCAGGCCGCCCTGCGCGCCGCGCTGGAGAAGATCCCGCAGGGCGACGCGCTGCTGGCGTCGCGCGTGGACCTGAGCGCCGACGCCACCCAATCCGCCCAGCAGCAGCGCCCCGGCAGCAGCACCAACGGCCAGACCTATGCCGCCGCCCTCGTCTGGTCCAAGCCGCTCTACGACGCCGCGGCCGCCGCCACCCGCGACCGCCTGCACCGCGAGGCCGAGCAGGCCCGCCAGCTCTACCTGCAGACCGAGCAGGACCTGGCCCTGCGCGTGGCGCGCAGCTACTTCGACGTGCTGCTGGCCCGCGAGTCGCTGAGCCTGGCCACCGCGCAGCAGCAGGCCGTCGGCGAGCAGCTGAGCCTGGCCCGGGAGAAGTACGAGCTGGGCCTGGTCAGCATCACCGACGCCGACGACGCCCAGGCCCGCCACGACAGCCTGCTCGCCGCCGAGGTGGCCAATGCCAACGACCTGGCCAACAAGGCCGATGCCTTCGCCGTGCTGACCGGGCTCGATGCCGGCACGCTGCTGCCGGTCGCCAGCGGCTGGGTGGCGCCGGCGCTGCAGCCGACTGAGCTGCCTGGCTGGCAAGACCTGGCCCTAAAGGGCAATCCGGTGCTGCGCCAGCTGGCGCTGGGCGTGGACATCGCCGGCAGCCAGATCGCGCAGTACCGTGCCGAAGGCGCGCCGGTGCTGAGCCTGGGCGCCAGCCTCGGCCGCCAGCGCGAGGCCGGCAGCATCGCCACCTCGGGCGGGCACGACACGACGACCACCGGCACCATCGGCCTCACGCTGACGCTGCCGCTGCTGGACGGCGGCAGCCGCCGCTCGCAGCTGCGCCAGGCCTATGCGGTGCAGGACCAGCAGCGCTACACGCTGGAAGCGGGCAAGCGCGATGTGGAACGGCTGACCCGCCAGTACTTCCAGGCGCTGCGCGACGGGGCGGAGCGCATCCGCGCGCTGGAGCGGGCGCGGGTGTCGGGCGAGTCGTCCATCCGTTCGAGCCGGCTCGGCCAGGAGGTCGGCGTGCGCACGCTGATCGATGTGCTGAACGCCGAGCAGAGCTACTACCAGACCCTCTACAACCTGCGCGCCGCGCGGGTGGACTACCTCTACAACGAACTGCAACTGGCCGCCAATGCCGGCGCGCTGACCGAGCCGGCGATCGCCAAGGTCAATGCCGCCCTTGCGGCGCGGGGGGACGAACAGCGATGAGCAACACCGACAACAAGAAATGGATCTTCCTCGGCGGCGCCGCCGTCGCCATCGCCGCCGCCGCCGCGGTGGCCCACCAGGCGGGCCTGCTGGTGAAGCCGCCCGTCGAAACCGCCCCGACGCCCAAGCCGCCGCCGCTGGTCAGCGTCGTCGCCGCCGAGATGCGCGACCTGCCGGTCAAGCTCAGCGCGCAAGGCCACGTCATCGCGCTGAACCAGGTGGACATCCGCCCGCAGGCGGCCGGCACGATCCAGGGCGTGCACTTCCGCGAGGGGGACGAGCTGAAGGCCGGCCAGCTGCTGTTCACCATCGATGCCAGCGACGTCAACGCGCAGCTGGCCCGCGCCGAGGCCACCGCCGCGCAGATCGAGGCGCAGGTGGACGACGCCAGGCGCGATCTCGCCCGCACCCAGCAGCTCGCCAAATCGCGCTTCTACTCGACCAGCGCGGTCGACACCAGCGCCAGCAAGCTCGAATCGCTGCAGGCCCAGTACAAGGCCGCGCAGGCCGACGTGTCGGCCAGCCGCGTGGCGATGGCGCGCACCCGCATCAGCGCGCCGATCAACGGCCTGAGCGGCGCCCTCTCCGTCCACACCGGCAGCCTGGCGCAGCCGGGCGCGGCCACGCCGCTGGTGACGCTGGTGCAGATCGACCCGATCGGCATCGAGTTCACGCTGCCCGAGGCGCAGCTCGCCGGCCTGATGGCGGCGCGCGCCGCGGGCAAGGTGCAGGTGCGGCTGAAGACGGTGGACGGCAGCGCGATCGAGGGCGGTTCGCTGGTCTTCGTCAACAACACCGTCAACACCGACAGCGGCACGATCACGCTGAAGGCCTCGTTCCCGAACGCGAAGAAGACGCTCTGGCCCGGCGCCTACGTGGAAGTGGCCGTGGACGCGGGCCTGAGCCCCGGCGCCATCGTGCTGCCGCCGCAGGCGGTGCTGGAGGGTCCCAAGGGCCGCTTCGTCTTCGCGCTCGACGGCGAGGGCCGCGCGCAGGTCAAGCCGGTGGAGCTGCTGCGCATCCAGGACCAGCTGGCCGTCGTCACCGGCCTGAAGGGCGGCGAGCGCGTGATCGCCGAAGGCCAGCAGGCGCTGAAGCCCGGCGCAGCCGTGAAGGTGGCGCGATGAAGCTCTCTCAACGCTGCCTGCAGCGCCCGATCGCCACCACGCTGTTCTGGCTCAGCGTGCTGGTGGCGGGCCTGGTCTGCTGGTCGCAGCTGCCGATCTCGGCCCTGCCCAAGTACGACACGCCGACGCTGGAAGTCACCGTCAAGCTCCCCGGCGCCAGCCCCGAGAACATGGCCAGCTCGGTGGCCACGCCGCTGGAGAAGCAGTTCTCGGCGCTGCCCAGCCTGGTGATGACCACCTCGGCCAGCATCCAGGGCGAGACCAAGAT
>NZ_LYVQ01000305.1 GCF_001984095.1 Pelomonas sp. KK5 | reverse complement strand
GGCCTACCGGCAGGCCCAGCTCCAGCCAGATCTGCTCCAGCTTGGGCGTGCGGCGGAAGCCCTCGGGCCGGTCGCGTAGCGCGGCGGCCACCGCCTCGTGCTCGCCCAGCACCAGCAGCGGCGGGCCGCCCAGGCGCACCGTGTAGCGCGGGCCGAGTTCAGCCGCCCACTGCTCGAGCTGCCGGTGCAGCTGCGCCGGCTTGACGAAGGGCAACTGGCCCAGCAGGGGCACGCCGCGCGGCGAAGGCAGCTCGGCGATGCTCAGCATGGCTCAGACGGGGCCTTCGACCCGCATCGAGAAATCGACCGCCCGTACATCCTTGGTCAGCCGGCCGATCGAGATCCGGTCCACGCCGGTGGCGGCGATCCAGCGCAGCTGTTCCAGCTCGACGCCGCCCGACACTTCGAGCAGCGCGCGGCCCGCGGTCAGCGCCACCGCTTCGCGCATCATCGGCTCGGTGAAGTTGTCCAGCAGCACGCTGGTGGCGCCGGCGCCCAGCGCCTCCTGCAGCTCGGTGATGGACTCGACCTCGACCTGGATGTCCACGCCCGCGTTCAGCGCCTGCGCCGCGCGCAAGGCCGCGGCCACGCCACCGGCCGCCGCGATGTGGTTCTCCTTGATCAGGATGCCGGCGTAGAGCGCCAGCCGCTGGTTGGCGCCACCGCCGGTGCGCACCGCGTACTTCTGCGCCAGGCGCAGGCCCGGGATGGTCTTGCGCGTGTCCAGCACGGCGCAGCCGCGCGGATTCGGGCTGGCACCCTCGATCGCGCGGGCATGGCCGCGGGTCTGGGTGGCGGTGGCGGACAGCAGCTGCAGGAAGTTCAGCGCCGGCCGCTCGGCCGAGAGCAGCTGGCGCCCGTCGGCCTCGATGCGGCAGACGAGGGTGTCGGCCTGCATGTCGGCGCCCTCGTCGTAGAGCCACTCGATGCGCGCGCCCGGGTCCAGCGCGGCGAACACGCCGGCGAACCACTCGCGCCCGCACAGCACTGCAGCTTCGCGCACCCGCACATGGGCCCTCACGCGGCGGGCCGCGGGCACCAGCTGCGCGGTCCAGTCGCAGACGCCGATGTCCTCCATCAGCGCATCGCGGATATTGCGCTGGCGGGCCTCGTCCAGCGTCTCGTTGTGGTCGAAGCTTGTCATCGTCATTGCGGCTGGCCGATCGTCAGCGTCAGGTTGGTCAGCCCTTCGATCTGGCCGGTGATCTCGTCGCCGGGCACCACCGGGCCGACGCCTTCGGGCGTGCCGGTGTAGATCAGGTCGCCGGGGCCGAGGCGGTAGAACTGGGAGAGGTTGGCCACGATCTCGGCATTGCTCCAGATCATGTCCGAGAGGTCGCCGCGCTGCTTCACGACGCCGTTGACTTCCAGCGTTATGGAACCCTTGTCCATCGCACCGCACTGCGTGGCCGGGATCAGGTCGCTGATGACGGCGGAGTTCTCGAAGCCCTTGCCGGTGTCCCAGGGGCGGCCGGTGGCCTTGGCGGCGTTCTGCAGGTCGCGGCGGGTCATGTCCAGGCCGGCGGCATAACCCCAGATCGCTGCGGCGGCCTCTTCGGCCGTGGCGCGGAACAGCGGGGCGCCCAGCGCCAGCACCAGCTCCATCTCGTAGTGCAGGTTCTGGGTCATCGGCGGATACGGGATCGTCGCGCCGGACTCGACCAGCGCATTGGCCGGCTTGCCGAAGTAGAAGGGCGGCTCGCGGTCCGGGTCGCTGCCCATCTCGCGGGCGTGGGCGGCGTAGTTGCGGCCGACGCAGAAGATCCGCGCCACCGCATAGCGGGCGCTGCTGCCGCGCACCGGCACGCTGGGCTGCTCGGGCGCGGGGAAGATGTAAGAGGTGGTGCTGCTCATGGGCGGGGATTCTGGCGCATCGCGCTGCTTTTCGTTTAGGGTAGCGCCCCATGACAAGACTGCTTTGCTGGACATTGCTGCTGGCGCTGACCGTGCTGGCCGGGTGCGCCAGCCGCCCGGTGGTGCGTGACGGCGCCGAAGACCACCCGCCGCCCGACCTGATGCGCGTGCCCGATGCCGCCCCGCGCGTCGAGCGCATCCGCGCGGGCGGGCCGAACAAGCCCTATGACGTCGAGGGCCAGCGTTATGAGCCGGTCGTCGAGGACCGTGCGATGGTCGAACGCGGCCTCGCCTCCTGGTACGGCAAGAAGTTCCACGGCAAGCCGACCTCCAGCGGCGAGGTCTACAACATGTATGCGATGACGGCCGCCCACGCGACCATGCCGATCCCCAGCTACGCGCGGGTGCGCAACCCGGCCAACGGCCGCGAGGTGATCGTGCGCATCAACGACCGCGGGCCCTTCCACAAGGGCCGCATCATCGACCTCAGCTACACCGCGGCGCTGAAGCTGGACGTGCTGCGCGGCGTGACGCCCGTGGAGGTGGAGCGCATCACCTACGAGGACATCCGCACCGGCGCCTGGATGCGCGGGCGCAGCAACAAGGACGAGCGCTTGCCGGTCGACCAGCCGGTCTATGCCGCCGCGCCGCCCGTCGGCGCCCCGGAGCTGGAGACCACGACCGTGACGGCCGCCGCCACCCCGCCGTCGCCCGCGGCTTCGTCGGTCACACCCTCACCGCTGCCGCAGGCCGCGGCGCCGGGCTTCTGGGTGCAGCTCGGCGCCTTTGCCAGGCTCGACGGCGCCGAGGCCTTCCGCGAGAAGCTGGTGCGCGAGCTGGCCGACGTGGCGCCGCTGCTGGCGATCTTCAAGGACCGCGGGCTGAACCGCCTGCAGGCCGGCCCCTACGCCACCCGCGCCGATGCGCAGCAGGCGGCCGAGAAGATCCGCCAGGCCATCGCACTGGCACCCGTCGTCGTGGAGAGGAAGTAGGGCCTGCTCACACTACGGAAATGGGTCGCGTTGTGATCAAAAGGGCCGCAGACAAGGCGCAAACCGGAGTCGGGTTGGGTACCCGACGAGGATTTGCAACGCGGTATGCGGCCCTTTTGATCACAACCCTTCGGGAAGGCCCGGCACGCGGGGCCACTCGTCGTTGCAGCCCTTGCCCGCACGCGAGTGCGAGCGGCGGTCTGCGCCTAGATTGGCCCCGCGTGCCGGGCCTTCGCGACCCATTTCCGTAGTGTGAGCAGGCCCTACCGTTATTTCAGCGGCCGCCGGTGACATCCAGCGTGGCGCCCACCGTGTAGCTGGAGGCTTCGGACAGCAGCCAGCACACCGCCTGCGCCACCTCCGCGGCGGTGCCCATGCGCTGCAGCGGGATCGTCGCCAGGCCCGCGCGCAGCAGGTCGGGCGCGGCCGCGTCTGAATGGATGTCGGTGTCGATGATGCCGGGGCGCACGCCGTTGACGCGGATGCCCTCGCCGATCAGTTCGCGGCCCAGGCCGATGGTCAGCGAGTCGATGGCGCCCTTGCTGGCCGCGTAGTCCACATAGAGGTTGGGCGAGCCCAGCTGCGCGGCGCGCGAGGACAGGTTGACGATGCTGCCGCCAGCGCCGCCATGGCGCGTGCTCATGCGCTTGACCGCCTCGCGCGAGCACAGCAGCGTGCCGATCACGTTGACGCCGAACACCCGCTGCCAGCGCTCCACGCTCATCTCGTCCAGCCGCGCGGCGCGGGCGACGATGCCGGCGTTGTTGACCAGCGCGTCCAGCCGGCCCAGCTCCTCGTCGATGCGGGTGAACATCGCCCGCACCTGCGCCTCGTCGGACACGTCGGCCTGCAGCGGCAGCGCGCGGCGGCCCAGCGCGCGGATGCGCTCGGCCAGGGCGTTGGCGGCCGGCGCGCCCTGCGCGTAGTTCAGCGCCAGGTCCCAGCCCTGTTCGGCGCAGGCCAGGGCCACGGCGGCGCCGATGCCGCGGCTGGCGCCGGTGATCAGTGCGATCTTCATGCGACGATTGTGTCAGCCCTCCGGCATCGGTGATGATGCCGTGTTCCCGTTGCACTGGACCTCATGGATTCGCTGGACGCATCAACCCTGCTGCTGGTCAACATCGTCTTCAACCTGTTCGCCGCCGCCGGCTGGGCCATGCTGGCGGGCCTGTTCCGCATGGCGCCGCGCGCCAGCTGGCTGATGGTGGCCACGCATCTGTTCCGGGTGCTCCAGATCGGTTGCGATGACCTGCTGCCCCGGCAGCCCGAGATCGTCGTCGCCACCTTCGAGCAGGGCTGCGCGCTGGCCTCGCTGCTGCTGCTGGCGCTGTCGCTGCGGCGGCTGCTGCGGCTGGACACCGGGGCGCGCGACATCGCGCTGCTGGCGGCGGTGGGCTTCGCCGGCCTGGTGATGCTGTGCCTGATGGGGCAACGGATCGGCATCCCGATGCTGGTGTCGGCGCTGCTGGTGCTGCTGGCGCTGGGGGCTGCGCGCGACATCGTCACCGGCGCGGGGCCAGGTCTTGCCGGCTGGGTCACCGGGCTGCTGGTGCTGCCCTATCTGCTGATGGCGGGCCTGGGCGTGACGCGGCTGCTGCTGTTGCTGCCGGGCAGCCCGCAGCTGGCGCTGGCATTGGCGCATGGCCCTGCCGTGGGGCCGGTGATCAGCAGCCTGTGGCTGCTGCTGTCGATCTCGATCTCGGTGAGCCTGATGGCGCTGCTGGTGTGGCGCCTGGTCGGCCGCATCGAGCACCTGACCCGCCGCGACCCGATGACCAACACGCTGAACCGCCGCGCCATCGCCGAGGCGATGCAACGGCTGCAGGCGCTGCGCGCCCGCGGGCACCGCTTCGCGCTGATCCTGATGGACGTGGATCATTTCAAGCGCATCAACGACCAGTTCGGCCATGCCGCCGGCGATGCCGCGCTGCTGCACCTGGTCACGGTCGTGCGGCGGGGGCTGCGCGAGCTGGACCAGCTGGGTCGGCTGGGCGGCGAGGAGTTCTGCGCGCTGCTGCCGCACACGACGCTGGACGCCGCGGCCCAGGTGGCGGAGCGCATCCGTGCGGCGCTGCAGGCCGAGCCGCTGCTGTGGCAGGAGCGCCGCATCGAGATGACCGCCAGCTTCGGCGTGGCCGCCGGCCAGGACGAGGACCCGCAGGGCGAGGCGGCGCTGGCGCGGGCCGACGAGCAGGTCTACCGCGCCAAGGGCGAGGGCCGCAACCGCGTCTGCATCGCCCGGGAGACCTTCGGATGATCGGGCTGCTGTCCTTCATGCAGGCCGATCCGCTGACGCTGCTGATGGCGATCGTGCTGATGCTGATGACGGCCAGCGCCGTCTGGTGGTCGATGGCCGCGGCCGCCGCCGTGTCGCCGCGGCCCTCGATGTGCCTGGCGCTGTCCAATGCGCTGCTGGCCGGGGCGCTCGGCGCCGACGCCATGCACGACCACGGGCCGGCGTGGCTCTCCGGCTGGGGCTCCGACCTGATGGGGCTGGCCGCGTTCGCGCTGCTGCGCGCCAGCGTGCCGGCGATCGTCGGCCGGCCCCTGGCCTGGCGCTCGGCGCTGGCGATCTGGCTGCCGGTGGCGCTGGGCCTGTCGCTGTCCGGCGGCTATGCCAGCAGCGGCTGGCAACCGCGCCTGCTCTACCTGGCGATGGGCGCGCTGCTGCTGCAGGCCAGCCATGACGCCTGGCTGGGCCTGCGGCGCCAGCAGCTGCGCGTCGGCCTGAGCGCGGTGCTGGTGTCACCGCTGGTGGTGGTGTTCCTGCTGGTGGTCGCGCGCCTGGGCATGTTGCTGGTGGCGCCGGTCGGGAGCATGCGGGATGCCGGCGGCTTCAACGTCGGCTGGCTCTGGGCCACGCTGCTGATGTGCCTGGTGCTGAACGCCACGATGGTCTGCCTGATCGTGATGGACCTGATCCTCAGCATCCAGCGCCTGACGCGCCGCGACCCGCTGACCGACACCTACAACCGCCGCGCGCTCGGCGAGGCGATCGGCGAGGAGCATGCGCGGCTGCGGCGCGGCATGCCCTATGCGCTGGTGATGATCGACATGGACCACTTCAAGCGCCTGAACGACACGCTGGGCCATGCGGCCGGCGATGCGGCGCTGCGCCGCATGGTGGAGGTGGTCTCGCTCTGCGTGCGCGAGGTCGACCGGCTGGGCCGGCTGGGCGGCGAGGAGTTCTGCGCGCTGTTGCCGCTGACCGACCTGGCCGGCGCGACGCTGGTGGCCGAGCGCATGCGGATGAATCTCGAGGAGAGCGCCTTCGCCTGGCAGGGC
>NZ_LYVQ01000304.1 GCF_001984095.1 Pelomonas sp. KK5 | reverse complement strand
GGCTCGATGCGCTGGCGCAGGGCAGCGGCCACCGCATCTCGGAGCTCTGCGCGGCGCTGATGCTGGCGCGTGCGACGCAGGACGAGGCGGCGCTGGTGCGCGCGCTGGCGATCGGGCAGCAGGCCGGCGTCGTGCAGGTGTTCATCGATTTCGGCGCGGAGCTGATGGCGCAGGTGCGCGGCTGGCTGCAGCAGCAGACGGATGCCTCAGCTTCGCCCGAGGCGCGCTGGGCCGTGCAGCTGCTGCAGGTCTGGGAGCAGCGCTTCCGTGCGCGGGCGCAGGGCGCGGTGGCCAGCCTGCTGACGCCGCGCGAGGTGGACGTGCTGTGCGAACTGGCCAAGGACCACGCCACCAAGCAGATCGCCAAGAACCTGCTGCTCTCGCCGGAGACGGTGAAGCATCACCTGAAGTCGATCTTCGCGAAGCTGGATGTGAAGAGCCGGGAGGAGGCGATATTGGAGGCCCGCAAGAGGGCGCTGATGCCCTGAACGCGTTGTCGAATTCCCGCTGTCGTATTCGTCGTCAGTGCATCACCACTCGAAAGGATCTCCCGTGAGCAAGAAATACCTCGGTCTCGCCTACTTCACGCCCGAGAAGTTCGCGGCGATGTCGCCGGACGACGTCAAGGCGCTGGTGAGCCAGTGCCCGGCCCTGGACAAGAAGATGCAGGAGACCGGCAAGATGCTGGTGTCGGCCTCGCTGGGCGATCTGGAGAACTGGAGAACGCTGCGCCCGCGCGGGGGCAAGACCCATGTGAGCGATGGGCCCTACACCGAGGCGAAGGAGGTGGTGGGCGGCCTGTTCATCATCGAGGCGGACAGCGAGGAAGAGGCGCTGAAGATCGCGTCCATGCATCCGGCGGCCACGGTGGGGGAGGCCGGCGGTTGGGCGGTGGAGCTGATCCCGATGGATTTCTATCTCGGGCGCTGAGGGGCCAAGACCTGCTTCGACAACGGTGCCGAGCGAACCCGCATGCGCGACAGCACCAGGGACGGCGCATCGCGACGCGGTTCAACGAGGACGCCGCGTCAGCGTCACCGTCTCGCCCGTCGAGAGGCTGCCCTCGAGGACCTTCTCGCTGACGGGGCGAAGGACCATGTTGAGGTCCGGGCAGGCCGTTGCAATCTGTGCGCCCCAGGCGGTGAACTCCAGCGTCGCCGCCTGGCTGACCTGCACGGTCACGGGAAGCTTCCTGCCGATGCAGACCTTGCTCCGGGGGCCGTTCGGGAGCGAGGTCGCCACCCAGGTCCCCGCCCAGTTGACGAGCGTCAGCGTCGCCGTTCGCGCATGGCCGGAGCCGGCGTCGATCCGCACGTTCCATTTGCCGTTGAAGGCGTCGGTGTCGGGCTCCTGCTGGGCCTGGGCGAGCGTGCTGGCCAGCAGCAGCGAGAGGGTGGCGAGGAAGGCGGCTCTGTGCATCATGGGTGAAGACCTCATGGAGTGACGGGTGTGTGGCGCAGGCTCAGGAACCGGCTGCTGGCGAGCACCAGGACGGCGCCCAGCATCGGCAACGCCAGATGGGTCCACGCCGCATGCTGCTGCAGCCAGTCGTGGATGCCGGGATCGGAGAAGGCCATCTCCCCGGCGACCCAGCCGAGCAGGGCGCCGCCGACGGTCACGATCAGCGGCCAGCGTTCCATCAGCTTCATCAGCAGCGTGCTGCCGAAGGCGATCAGCGGAATGCTCAGCATCAGGCCGATCGTCAGCAGCATCAGGTCGCCCTTGGCCGCGGCGGCGACGGCGAGCACGTTGTCCAGGCTCATGACGAGGTCCGCGATCAGGATGGTACGGATGGCGGCGCCCATGCCGACCGGCAGGTCGCTCGCATCGTCCGCTTCGTCCGTCTCAGGGACCAGCAACTGCACGCCGATCCACAGCAGCAGCAGCGCGCCGATGGCCTTCAGATAGGGCAGCAGCAACAGTTTCGCCGCGGCGATGGTCAGCAGCACGCGCAGCGCGATCGCGGCGGCGCTGCCCCAGATCACGGCGGTCCGGCGCTGGCGCGGCGGCAGGGCGCGCGCGGCCAGCGCGATGACCACGGCGTTGTCGCCCGACAGGACGATGTTCAGCCCGATGATTTGCAGCAGGGCGATCAGGAACTCCAGGCTCATTGCAGGACTCGCGGACAGGCTTGATGGATGGACAGTTGAATAAAAAAGCCTCCGACGAGCGGAGGCAAGATCCGTTGCGTTGGGATCGATGAAAAACCGGTTGTGCGCTCAGACGTCCCGCGTCTGGCGGCGACGCCGCGCCACGGCGCCGACGCCGATCAGGCCCGCGCCCAGCAGCGCGTAGCTGCTCGGCTCGGGCACAGCGGCGGCTACCGCGCTGGTGCTCAGCACATAGCTGGCTGTCTCGCCGGCGGCGAGGTTCAGCGTCCAGCTGAAGTAACCCGAATTGCTGCCGGCGCCGCCGGCCAGCGCGGAGGACAGCAGGCCGTCGCTGAAGCTCTGGCTGCTGCCGTTGGAGCTGGTGACCAGCAGGTTGACGGCCGTCTGCGCGTAGCTCTGCGCGGCGGTGCCGGCGGGCTTGGCGACGCTGAAGTCGTAGTAGACGTCGAAGGTGATGCTGCCGGCCACCGAGTTCCCGTCGCTGTCGATCAGCGAGAAGGTGCCCGACTGCGTGGACGTCGACATGCCCGTGTTGAACAGCGAGCCCGACTTGGTCGCCGAGGCGGCCAGGCTTGCGCCTGCGGTGGCCAGCTGTGTGGACGGGTCGGTGAAGGTGACCGTATTGCCCGTGGCCGACGCATGCGGCGTGGTGGCGAGCCGGTTCAGGCCTTCCGCCCAGTTCGATGCGGCGTAGGTGTCGACGGCGGTCGCGCCGCCGCCGTCCGACGCCAGCATCAGGAAGCTCTGCTGCTGGTTCGAGGCCAGCACGTAGTTGCCCGAGTACTGTTCCGCGCTCACGCCGAACCAGTCGATCGAGAGCGAAGCGTCCGCTGCCAGCGAGAGGCCCGAGCTGAATGCCAGGACCGTGGCAATCCCCGCGGCGCGCAGCGCCGGCAGCGAGAGGCGCGAAGTCGTGCCTGATTTCATTGTTGTGTCTCCGGAAGTGATGTCTTGGTCGGGTCCGCCGCGTCGCCGCGCGAGTAGACGGCCCGTTGAGGCGGGCGGCGGACTTGGCATTGCCTTACTTCGTGCAGAACGGCGTCAGGCCCATCGCGGACTTGATGCCTTGCACCACCAGCTGCTTGAACTGGGCCTGGCCCGGCAGGCTCGAGCCGTCGACGAAGGAGTCGGCATCGTGGCCCAGCGTGGTCAGCCAGGCGCGGCCGCCGTCGTAGTACTGGCACCAGGCGACGGGGTGGAAGTTGCCGTGGCCCGGATGGCCGCTGCTCTTGGTGGCCAGCGTGCTCTCGTCGACCGTCGCCAGGAACTTCACGTTGGTCGGATAGGGCACGAGGTTGTACCACTCGTCATGGAAGCCGAACGAGGCGGGCAGGCCGGCGGTCGAGGAGTCGGCCGAGCCGACGATCTTGACCGTGCCGTTCTGGGCGGCGCCGTGGTTGTAGTAGTTCGCGTTGCCCAGCAGGCCTTCGTACCACGGCCAGTTGTACTCGCCGCCGTAGGCGTTGTGGATGGCCACGAAGCCGCCGCCGCCGCGGATGTACTGGCGCAGGTTGACCTTGGCCTGGTCCACGTAGGCGCTGGTGGTGGTGTCCACCGCGTAGGCCGGATTCACGGCGCGGCCGTGGGCCTGCATGAAGTCCCGGGTCGGGCTCATGAAGATCACGGCAGCGTAGGTGGCCGAGTTGCCCGGCAGGCGGGTCACCTCCTCGGTGTAGTCGACCTGGATGCCTTCGGCTTCCAGCCAGGCCTTCAGGCCGGCGACGGCGGTGTTGTTGGCGTTCAGCGGCGGATTCAGGCCGGCGGCCAGGGCCGTGCCCAGGTTGGCGTGACGGGGGCCGGCGGTGCGGCTGAAGATCAGCACGCGCTTCTGGCGCGTGGGGATCCAGTTGTTGTAGCACTTGGGGTCGGTGCCGCGGCAGACGTTGTACGTCGGGTCCCAGCTTGAGGGCAGGGCGCCGGGCGGCAGGTTGCCGTTGGTGGGGGCAGCGGTCTGGGCGAAGGCGCCGGTGGCGGCCATCAGTGCGAATGCACCCAGCGCATGGACCGTGCGCGTGGGGCGTGTCGTCCTCTTGTTCATAGGGTCTCCAATGTTCGAGTCAGTGGTGGTGTTGCCAGATACCCCCGCCCTCAACGCGCTGCTCGTTTGTTCTATCAAGTAGAACGGCGTTTTGTCTCTGGTGATTTGAAGTATAGGAATGCGCTCTTGGGTGTCAATCGGTGTCAGCTACGAAATTGCGTTCTGTAAACGCATATTTACTTAGATATTGGGCCTGCTCCCCCCACTTGAGGGGTCGAGCGCGAACACCCACCGGCCGACGCTGTCGGCGCCCTCGAAGGCGTCCTCGTCCTGCGCAAAGCCGGAGCGCTTGAATGGCCTGACCCCCGAGCGGGAACGCACGCCCTGGATGCCGCCGGCAGCGGTCCGGACCAGCAGCCAGTCCGCCTTGCCGGTCATTGGATCGACATAGAGCCGTCGCAGATGCCTGTGCGTCACGGGCCAGCGCTTGTCCTCCAGCAACTCCTGCAGGGTGGCCGGCAGGCGGCGCGGCTGGCCGATCGGTGCGCTGTCGTTGAAGGACTGGATCGCGGCGCGGATCTGGCGGCCGGCGAACAGCAGTTCTTCTTCCTTCTCGCGCTGCGACTGCGTACTCCACAGCTCGCCGGCCATGCCCAGGCCCGCGGCGAGAAGCGCCACGAAGAACAGCAGGCCGAGGTAGGTGAAGCCGCGCTGGCGGCCGGCCGGGCGGGCGCTCACAGCGCGCCGTACTCCGCGCCGCTGGCGCTGCGGCCGGCGGCGCCGCTGTGCACGTCGTAGATGGTGCTGGTGCTACTACCTCCGCCGAGCTTGTCGGCCAGGCTGGTATCGGGTGGCGCCACCGTGGTCCAGGTGTCGGCGCTGCCGGTGACGGGGTCCACGGGCACGGCGCGCAGGTAGCGGCGCTCCGCCAGTTCCGCCAGCGACTGCGGGTACTTGCCGTTGTCGCCGTAGAACTTGTCGATCGCCTCGCGCATGACGGCCAGCGACTGGCGCAGGCTGGCCTCCTTCGAGCGCTCGACCGAGCCGAAGTAGCGCGGCGAGGCGATCGTCAGCAGCGTTGCGATGATGGCCATCACGACCAGCAGTTCGATCAGCGTGAAGCCGAGACGAGGGCGATGGCTGCTCATCGCGCTCACCAGTCCCGGTACGGCCGGCCGTTCAGCCCCGCGCCCGGTGCCGTCGAGTAAACGTCGAAGACGTCCTTGCCGGGCTGTGGCTGGTCCGGCCCGGAGGCATAGCTGCGCAGGCCCCAGGTCTCGGCCGGCGGCGTCTCGGGCGGGCCGGCGAAGAAGGGGTCGGCCGGGATGCGGCGCAGGAAGAAGATCCGCGGCCGGGCCGGATCCTTGGCATTGGCGATGCCGCTCACCAGCAGCTCCAGGCTGGCCGGATAGCCGCTGGCGTCGGCGGCGCGCTCGACCAGCCCGCTGTCGGCCGCGCGCTTGTAGTCGTCCAGGCCGTTGCGGATCTCGCGCAGCGCCTGGCGGAGCTCGCTCTCCCGGGAGCGCCGCACGGCCAGCTCGGCCAGCGGCGTCGCCATCGTCGCCAGCAGTCCGACGATGGCGACCGTGATCATCAGCTCGATCAGCGTGAACCCGCGATGCCTGCCGCCGCGCATATCACTTCCGTCCGACGATGACGAGCGTGCTGGCGGCAGGGGCCTGCACGGGCAGGTTGCTGCCGGTCACGTCGTAGCTGAGGGTCGTGCTGCCGGGCTGCTTGCCGATGACCCTGAAGCGGATGGTCGCGGGTCGCGAGGCGTCGCCGGGCAGGCCGCTGCTGGAGACGGTCGCCGACACGCGGCCGGCCTCACCTCCGGATGCGCTCACCGGGACAAGAAGGGCCGGGTCGTAGCTGATGCTGACCTGCGTGTCGATCGCCTGGGCCGGGGTCTGCCGGAAGGACAGGCTGACGCCGAACTCCTCGCCGATGCCGGCCTGCTGCGGCAGGCTGCTCGCCAGCATCGGCTGCTCCGCTGCCGACGGGCGGGCCTCGGCGGGTGCCGTCGGCGCCAGGGCCGCGTCGCCCAGTTCGAGCCGGAGG
>NZ_LYVQ01000303.1 GCF_001984095.1 Pelomonas sp. KK5 | reverse complement strand
GCGGTGCGCTTGTTGCCGATGTCGACGAGGCCGTCGGCGGCCAGCTGCGCCAGCGCGGCACGCACCAGCGTGCGGCTGACGCCGAACTGCTCGGCCAGCTTGTCCTCCGGCAGCTTGGTGCCGGGCGGCAGCGCGTGCTCGACGATGGCCCGGCGCAGGCCCGCATAGGCGCCGTCGGCTTTCTTGGAAAGGCTCATCGGCAGGAATGTATACCAGATCGTTCGCGCCCTTGGGCGTGCGTCGCGGCCTCGCGGCGGTGCCTGCCGGCGCTGTCAGCGCACCGTCGTATGGCGCATCGGGCAGCAAATCGGCAAGAAGCCCGGGCATGTGTTTTGCATACCTACCCTTAGCAATCACGTATACATGATTGGAGTGAATCACCATGCAACGCCGCCTGTTCCTGCAAGCCACCGGCGCCACCGCGCTGGCCACCGCCACCTCCGCGCGCGCCGCCCAGGCGCCGCTGAAGATCGGCTTCATCTACCCCGGCCCGGTCGCCGACGTCGGTTGGACCTACCAGCACGACCTCGGCCGCAAGATGGTCGAGGCCGAGTTCGGCGCCAAGGTGAAGACCGTCTGCGTGGAGAACGTGCCCGAGGGCCCGGACGCCGAGCGCGTGCTGCGCCAGCTGGTCGATGACGGCTGCACGATGATCTTCACCACCTCCTTCGGCTTCATGGATCCGACGATCCGCGTCGCCGCCGACTACCCGGACGTGGCCTTCGAGCACTGCTCGGGCTACAAGATGGCGGCCAATGTCGGCATCTACCAGACCCGCTTCTACGAGGGCGCCTACCTTTGCGGCATGCTGGCCGGCAAGCGCACGAAGACCGGCACGCTGGGCTATGTGGCGCCCTTCCCGATCCCCGAGGTGATCCGCAACCTGAATGCCTTCGTGCTCGGCGCGCGGGCGGTGAACCCGAAGGTCAATGCCCGCGTCGTGTGGATCAACTCCTGGTACGACCCACCGAAGGAGCGCGACGCGGCGCTCGCGCTGATGAACCAGGGCGCGGACGTGATGTACCAGAACACCGACTCGGCGGCCATCGTGCAACTGGCGCAGAGCAAGGGCGTCTGGGCCATCGGCCAGGACTCGGACATGGCCCGCTTCGGCCCCGCCGCGCAGCTCAGCGCCAACACGCTGAACTGGGGCGTCTACTACGTGCACAAGGTGCGCCAGCGCCTGGCCGGCCAGTGGAAGGCCGAGGACACCAAGTGGGGCATGAAGGAAGGCATCGTCAAGCTGGCGGCGCTGGGCCCGGCGGTGCCCAAGGAGGCGGTTCCCGCCTTCGAGGAACGGCGCAGCGCGATACTCGCCGGCAGGTTCCACCCCTTCGCCGGGCCGATCGCGGACCAGAGCGGCAAGGCGCGGATCGCATCCGGCCAGGTGCTGGGTGAAACGGAACTCTGGCAGATGAAGTGGTACGTCGACGGCATCGTCGGCAAGCAACCCTGATCGAGGATCGCGCGATGAGCAGCAGTTTCACCGACGACGACAGCCGCTACATGCGCATGGCGATCACCGCCTCGCGCGAGGCCCGGCAGCGGGGCGACATGCCTTTCGGCGCCGTGCTGGCGAAGGACGGCGAGGCGCTGCTGATCGCAATGAACACGCAGGTCACCCAGCAGGACTGCACCGGCCACGCGGAGACGGTCCTCGTGCGCGAGGCCGAGGCGACTCTCGGCAAGGTCGCGATGGCCGGCGCCACCGTCTACGCCAGCGGCGAGCCCTGTGGCATGTGCGCCGGTGCGATGTTCTGGGCCGGCATCACGCGGGTGGTGTGGGCGGCGTCCACGCCGGAGATCGACGCGGCGCTGGGCGGCATGTCGCTCGGTGCGCGCTGCGCGGAGGTGCTGGCCAAGGCCTCGCCGGCGGTCAGCGTGGAAGGGCCGCTACTGGGCGCGGAGGCCGTCGCGGTCCTGCAAGGCAAGAGCTGATCAGATCTCGACCTTCGAGCCCAGCTCCACGATCCGGTTCGTCGGCAGGTGCAGGAAGTCCGCGGCGGCGGCCGCGTTGCGGTGCATGCCGGCGAACAGCTTCTCGCGCCACAGCGCCATGCCGGTGCCCACCGTCGGGATCACGATGTCGCGCGACAGGAAGTAGCTGGTCTCCATATCGTCCAGCAGCACGCCGCGCGATTCCAGCAGGCGCAGCGCCTCGGGCACGTCCGGCTCGTTCTTGAAGCCGAAGTGCAGGGCCACGGCCCAGCACTCGTTGCCAAGCGCCTCGACGGACACGCGCCGCTCGAAGCCCACCCACGGCACCTCGTGATGCTTCACCGTGACGAACAGGTTCTGCTCGTGCAGCACCTTGTTGTGCTTGAGGTTGTGCAGCAGCGCATTGGGCGTGACGCCGGCGTCGGCATTGAGGAACACCGCCGTGCCGGGCACGCGCAGCGGCGGGTTGACGAACACCGCTTCCAGGAAGTCCTTCAGCGCGATCGAGTCCTCGCGCAGCTTGTCGTGCAGCTGGTGGCGGCCCTGCTGCCAGGTGAGCATCAGCGTGAACATGCCGATGCCGATCGTCAGCGGGAACCAGCCGCCGGCCACCAGCTTGAGCAGGTTGGACGAGAGGAAGGTGGCGTCGATGATGAAGAAGAAACCGGTGACCAGGATGCACAGCGACAGCGGGTACTTCCAGCCGTAGCGGATCACGAAGAAGGTCATCACCGTGGTGATGGTCATGTCGATCGTCACCGCGATGCCGTAGGCACCGGCCAGCTTGCCGCTGGAGCCGAAGAAGGCCACCGCCATCACGATGAAGACGAACAGGCCCCAGTTGATGAAGGGCACGTAGATCTGGCCGGTGTCGCGCACCGAGGTGTGCAGGATGCGCATGCGCGGCAGGATGCCCAGCTGCACCGCCTGCTTGGTGACCGAGAAGGCCGCCGTGATCAGCGCCTGCGAGGCCACGATGGCGGCCAGCGTGGCCAGCAGGAACAGCGGGATCTCGGCCCACTTGGGCGCCAGCAGGAAGAAGGGGTTCTTCACGCCCTCGGGGTTGTCCAGCAGCATCGCGCCCTGGCCGAAGTAGTTCAGCACCAGCGCCGGCATCACCACCGAATACCAGGCCAGCCGGATGGGCTGCTTGCCGAAGTGGCCGAGGTCGGCGTAGAGCGCCTCGCCGCCGGTCACCACCAGCACGACGGCGCCCAAGGCGACGAAGGCGGCGATCTTGTGCGCCATGCAGAACTGGAACGCGAAGTACGGGTTGATCGCGATCAGCACGTGCGGGTTCTCGAGGATGTGCGGCACGCCCAGCACCGCCAGCGAGATGAACCACACCAGCATCACCGGCCCGAAGGCCTTGCCGATGCCGCCGGTGCCCAGGCGCTGCACGAAGAACAGGCCGAACAACACGATCAGCGTCAGCGGAATGATGGCCTGGTCATAGGCCGGCGCGTAGACGTCGATGCCCTCGACGGCGCCCAGCACCGTCATCGCCGGCGTGATCACCGCGTCGCCGAAGAAGATCGAGGTCCCGAACAGGCCCACCGCCATCAGCACGCGGCGCAACGCCGGCTTGTCGTTGACCGCGTTGGTGGCCAGCGCCAGCATGGCGATCAGGCCGCCCTCGCCGTTGTTGTCCGCGCGCAGGATCAGCAGCACGTACTTCAGCGAGACCACGATGGTCATGGTCCAGAAGATCAGCGAGAGCACGCCCAGGATGTTGTCCTGCGTGGTCTCGATGTGGCCGCCGGCAAAGACTTCCTTCAGCGCGTACAGCGGGCTGGTGCCGATGTCGCCATAGACGACGCCCAGGGCGCCGAGGGTCAGGCCCGCGAGCGCTGCAGGGCTGCGGGCCGTTTTTGTTGAATTCACGAGAGCAGCGCGGCCAGAACGGGCCGCGGAAGCCAAAACCCCGCTATTGTGCTCTCGCCGTGCTGCAGTGCGTCAAGCGCCCGACCGGGCGCCCCGCTTATTGCCTATTCGTACACCTCGGCCTCTGGATCGGTGGCCTCCAGCTCGTAGCTCGCGGCCAGCATCGCCAGCCTTGCGATCACGCCGTACATGTAGAAGCGGTTCGGCGCGCTGACGCCCGGCTTCTCGCCCAGGCGCGGCAACTGCGAAGACTCGGCGAAGGCCAGCGGCACGAAGGCCGAGCCCGGGGCGTTGAGGTTCTCGTCGCTGCCGCGGTCGGCGTGGACGCGGTAGAAACCGCCCACCACGTAGCGGTCCATCATGTAGACGACCGGCTCGGCCATCGCGTCGTGCACCCGCTCGTAGGTGGGCACGCCTTCCTGGATCAGCACCTCGGTGATCGGCGTGGCGCACTGGCCCAGGGCGGCGAACTTCTCCACCAGGTCCTTGGCGTCGCGGATCATCACGATGCCCTTGCCGCCGGTGCCGGCGTCCGGCTTGACGACGACGAAGGGCTTCTCCTGGATGCCGAACTCCTTGTACTTGCGGCGCAGCTTGGTCAGCAGCGCATCGGCCTGGGCCTGCAGGTTGTCCAGGCCCTGGCCGGTCTTGAAGTCCAGCCCGTCGGCGCTGGCGAACATCGGGTTGATCAGCCAGGGGTCCATGCCCATCAGCTTGCAGAACTTCTTGGCCACTTCCTCGTAGGCGCGGAAGTGCTGGTGCTTGCGGCGCAGTGGCCAGCCAGCATGCAGCGGCGGCAGCAGGTACTGCTCGTGCAGATGTTCCAGCACGCGCGGGATCCCTGCAGACAAGTCGTTATTGACCAGGATCGTGCAGGGATCGAAGTCCTTCAGCCCCAGGCGCCCGCGGTTGCGCAGCAGCGGCTCCAGCGTCAGCTCGCTGCCGTCGGGCAGGTCCAGCCGGGTCGGCTCGGTGACCGTCTCGTCCAGCGTGCCCAGGCGCACGTTCAGGCCCGCCTGGCTGAAGATGCGCACCAGCGTCGCCACGTTGCTCAGGTAGAAGCTGTTGCTGCGGGCGCGGTTCTCGGGCACCAGCAGCAGGTTCTTGGCCTCGGGGCAGATCTTCTCGATCGCCGCCATCGCCGCCTGCACCGCCAGCGGCAGCATCGCCGGCGTCAGGTTGTTGAAGCCGCCGGGGAACAGGTTGGTATCCACCGGCGCCAGCTTGAAGCCGGCGTTGCGCAGGTCCACCGAGCTGTAGAACGGCGGCGTGTGCTCCATCCATTCGAGCCGGAACCAGCGCTCGATGGCCGGCATCGACTCGAGGATGCGCTGCTCAAGTTCGTTGATCGGGCCGGTCAGTGCGGTGATGAGATGGGGGACCATGGGGAGCCGGGCGCTGGTGGATGTTCTGATTCTAGGAGTGCGCACATGGGGCCAGCATGTCTCATTGCAAGCCTTCCTTCGCGCCATCGGCGTGCGATTCGCGGATCATCAGCCGCCGGCGCATCAGCAGCCACCAGGCCGCCGGCACCACCAGCATGCTCAGGAGCGGCGCCGTCACCATGCCGCCCACCATCGGCGCGGCGATGCGGGTCATCAGCTCGGAGCCGGTGCCGTGGCCCAGCAGGATGGGCAGCAGGCCGGCCATGATGACCGCCACCGTCATCGCCTTGGGCCGCACCCGCAGCACCGCGCCCTCGCGGATGGCGGCCAGCAGCGTGGCCTCGTCGTCCGGCGCGCCGGCCGCCAGGCGCTGGGCATGGGCGTTCTTCAGGTAGACCAGCATCACCACGCCGAACTCCGCCGCCACGCCCGCCAGCGCGATGAAGCCCACCACCGTGGCGACGGACACCGCATGCCCCAGCACCCAGATGGACCAGAAGCCGCCCACCAGCGAGAAGGGCACCGCCGCCATCACCAGCAGCGCCTCCCCGCCCGAGCGGAACAGCAGGTAGAGCAGCACGAAGATCACCGCCAGCGTGGCCGGCACGACCAGCTCCAGCCGCTCGGCCGCCCGCTCCAGGTACTCGAACTGGCCCGACCAGGCGATCGTGTAGCCGCCCGGCAGCGCCACCTCGCGGGCCACGGCGGCCTGCATGTCGCGCACCGCCGAGCGCAGGTCGCGCCCGCGCACGTCCACGTACACATAACCCGTTAGCCGAGCGTTCTCGCTGCGCAGCATCGGCGGGCCTTCGGCGAGCGAGATGCGGGCGACGTCCTGCAGCAACGCGGTAGCGCCCGTGCTCGTCACGAAGGGCAGCATGCGCAGCTTCTCCGGCGAATCCCGCAGCTCCCGCGGGTAGCGGACGTTGATCGGGAAGCGCTCCCGTCCGGCGATGAACTCGCCGACGTTATCGCCGCCGATGGCGGTGGACACGATGGACTGCACCTCCGCCACCGAGACGCCCAGCCGGGCCGCGGCCGCGCGGTCCACGTCCACGTCGATGTAGCGC
>NZ_LYVQ01000302.1 GCF_001984095.1 Pelomonas sp. KK5 | reverse complement strand
CCGCCGAAGCCCCCGCGCGTCGGCCTCGCGCTGGGCGGCGGCGCGGCCCGCGGCTTCGCCCATATCGGCGTGATCCAGGTGCTGGAGGAGAACGGCATCAAGGTCGACCTGGTGGCCGGTACCTCGGCCGGCAGCCTGGTGGCGGCGCTGTACGCCTCGGGCCTGCACGGCAAGGAGCTGGCGACGCTGGCCGAAGGCATGGACGAGGGCTCGATCACCGACTGGGCCTTCCCCACCCGCGGCCTGATCCGTGGCGAGGCGCTGGCCCGCTACGTGCGCGAGAAGACCGGCAACAGGACGATCGAGAAGATGCCGGTGCCGCTGGGCATCGTGGCGACCGACCTCTCCAGCGGCGAGGGCGTGATGTTCCGCAGCGGCGATACCGGCACGGCGGTGCGCGCCTCCAGCGCGGTGCCGACGATCTTCCAGTCGGTGCCCATCGGCACCAAGGAATACGTGGACGGCGGCCTGGTCTCGCCGGTGCCGGTGCGCTACGCGCGGCAGATGGGGGCGGAGCTGATCATCGCGGTGGACATCTCCTCCCCGCCGGCCGACAAGCCCGCGCCCGACGCGCTGCACATGCTGCTGCAGACGGTGGCCATCATGGGCCGCAGCATCAACACCTTCGAGCTGAAGGAGGCCGACGTGGTGATCCGCCCGCGCCTGGACGGCATCAGCAGCGCCGATTTCGCTGCCCGCAAGCGCAGCATCCAGGCCGGCCGCGAGATGGCGTTGCAGATGCTGCCGGTGATCCGGCAGCGCATCGAAGCGAAAACGCGCTGAGCGAGCAAAAGAAGCCATGGAAGAAGAGATCGCACTGTTCCCCCTGCAGGCCGCGCTCTTCCCCGAGGGGCGGCTGGCGCTGCGTATCTTCGAGCCGCGCTACCTGGACCTGATCGGCCGCTGCGAGCGCGAGGGCCGGCCCTTCGGCGTCGTGCAGCTGATCGAGGGTGGCGAGGTGCGCCGGCTGGACGCGGCCGCCGGCGACGGCAGCTTCGCCCGCGAGCGCTTCCACGAGATCGGCACGCTGGCCCACATCGAGTCGGTCGGGCGCGAGCAGCCGGGGCTGCTGCAGATCCGCTGTCGCGGCGGTGCGCGCTTCCGGCTGGCGAGCAGCTCCTGTCTTCCGCACGGCCTCTGGATGGGCCAGGGCATGCTGCTGGAGCCGGACCTGGCCGTGCCGGTGCCGGGCGATCTCGACCGGACCTCGCACCTGCTGCAGGCGCTGCTGCACACGTTGGAACAAGGCGCCGCGGCGCAGGACCTGCCGCTGCAGCCGCCCTACCGCTGGGACGACTGCGGCTGGCTGGCCAACCGCTGGGCCGAGTTGCTGCCGCTGCCCGCTGCCGAACGCCAGCAGCTGATGCAGCTGGACAACCCGCTGCTGCGGCTGGAACTGATTGCCGACCAGCTCGAGAAGCTGGGCGTGCGCTGATCGGCGCCCCATGGACAGCCCAGTGCCGATGCCCTCCCGCGCGGAGGCCTTCCGCTACTGGCTCAAGCTGGGATTCATCAGCTTCGGCGGCCCGGCCGGCCAGATCGCGCTGATGCACGAGGAACTGGTGGAACGGCGGCGCTGGATCTCGGAGCAGCGCTTCCTGCATGCGCTGAACTACTGCATGGTGCTGCCGGGGCCCGAGGCGCAGCAACTGGCCACCTACATCGGCTGGCTGATGCACCGCAGCTGGGGTGGCATCGTGGCCGGCGGCCTCTTCGTGCTGCCCTCGCTGTTCATCCTGATCGCGCTGTCGTGGGTGTACATGGCCTTCGGCCACGTGCCGGTGATCGCCGGCGTGTTCTACGGCATCAAGCCCGCGGTGACGGCGCTGGTGGTGCATGCCGCGTGGCGCGTGGGGTCGCGGGCGCTGAAGAACGGCTGGCTGTGGAGCATCGCCGCCGCGGCCTTCGTGGCGATCTTCGCGCTGCATGCGCCGTTTCCGCTGATCGTGCTGGCGGCGGGTCTCGCGGGCTACATCGGGGGCCGCTACAGGCCCGAGAAGTTCCGGCCGGGTGCAGGCCACGGCGCGGCGGCCAAGGCCCTGGGCCCGGCGCTGATCGACGACCACACGCCGACGCCGGCCCACGCGCTGTTCAGCTGGGTGCGCTTTCGCAGGGTGCTCGCGGGCTTCCTGGGCCTCTGGGCGGCCGCCCTGGGCGCGCTTGCGGCGCTGCTGGGCTGGGATGCGGCGCTGACGCAGATGGGCTGGTTCTTCACCAAGGCCGCGCTGCTGACCTTCGGCGGCGCCTATGCGGTGCTGCCCTATGTCTTCCAGGGCGCCGTCGAGCACTACCAGTGGCTGACGGCCGCGCAGATGATCGACGGCCTGGCGCTCGGCGAGACCACGCCCGGCCCGCTGATCATGGTGGTGTCCTTCGTCGGCTTTGCCGGCGGCTGGAACCATGCCCTCTTCGGCAGCGACTGGCTGTTCCTCGCGGGCGCCGTGGCGGCGGCGGTGGTGACCTTCTTCACCTTCCTGCCCTCGTTCCTCTTCATCCTGCTGGGCGGGCCCTTCATCGAGTCCACCCACGGCAATCTGAAGTTCACCGCGCCGCTGACCGGCATTACCGCCGCCGTCGTCGGCGTGATCGCCAACCTGGCGGTGTTCTTCGCCTGGCATGTGCTGTGGCCGCGCGGCCTGTCCGGCGGCTTCGAATGGCCGGCCGCATGCATCGGGCTAGCCGCCGCGGCGGCCCTGTTCCGTTTCAGGCTCGGCGTGATTCCGGTCGTGCTCGGCGCCGGCGTCGCGGGGCTGGCCTGGCAGCTTCTTCTTGCACAGGCATAAAAAAACCCGGCACGAGGCCGGGTTGAATCGGTACTTTCAGAAAACTGGTTCGTCGGGTACCGAGGAGACAATCGAAAGGGTCTGTCGATCAGGCAGCAGCCTTCTTGCTGGAGCGCGAAGCGGTCTGCGTGGCCTTGACGGCGGATTGGGTGGCGGCGGTGAAGTTGGCTTCAGCGACGTCGGCAGCCTGCTTGGCGGCCTTCTGGACCGACTCGAAGGCGTTGTTGGCGGCGGCCACGGCCGACTTCACCAGGGCGACGGCGTTCTCGCTGCCGGCCGGGGCGTTCTTGGCGGCGCTGTCGACGACGGCGGTGAACTTGGCCTGGATGTCGGCCAGCTGGGCTTCGGCAACCTTCACGACTTCGGCGTTCGTCGAAGCGGCGATGTCGTACAGGTGGCGGCTGTAGGAAGCGGCCTTCTCGGCGGTCGGCTGCAGCAGGGTGGCCTGCAGGTTCAGCAGCTCTTGCGCGTCCTTCACCGACAGGGCGGCTTCGGTGTTGGCCTGGGCTTCGCTCAGGGCGGTCTTGGCCACTTGCAGGTTCAGTTCGACGAGCTTTTCCACGCCTTCGAAGGCCTTGTTGGTCAGGCCGAAGAGGGTTTCCAGGTTGGCTTTCTGGGCGGCAAAGACTTGTTCAGCGGTCAGCATTGAGGGACTCCTTCTGGATGGGGCTCCTGCCCCGGTTGATCTGGGATCGTCGTCTTGTCGCAGCTTTTGCTGCACTGCAACATGGGTCTTAGTATAGGACCGCCTCGCCCGATTGCAAGCACTTTTTGTTGCGCTGCAGCAAATTAGTCCTGAGCTATCGTTGCCGCCCCATGCTGGCCTTCCATTCCGACGCCCACAGCCTGCTGCTGCCGCCGGGCCATCGCTTCCCGCAGTCCAAGTACCGGCTGCTGCGCGAGCATTTCGAGGCGCATCCCGGCCTGATCCGGATGCAGGCCGCCGAGCCGGCCACCGAAGGCGAGCTGGCGCTGGCCCACACGCCGGACTATGTGGAGGCGGTGCTGCTGGGCCGGCTGACGGCGGCGCAGCAGCGGGAGATCGGCTTTCCCTGGTCGCCGTCGATGGCGCTGCGGTCCACCCACTCGGTCGGCGCCACCATCATGGCGGCCCGCGCGGCGCTGGGCGGGGAGGGCATCGCCGCCAACATGGCCGGCGGCACGCACCACGCCTATGCAGACAAGGGCAGCGGCTACTGCGTGTTCAACGACGTGGCGGTGGCCGGGCGGCTGATGCAGGCCGAGTGGCATCGCCATCACCGCTCCTTGTTGCGGGTGCTGGTGATCGACCTGGACGTGCACCAGGGCAACGGCACGGCCGCGATCTTCCGCGACGACGAGAGCGTCTTCACCTTCTCGATGCATGGCGCCCGCAACTTCCCCTTCCGCAAGGAGCCCAGCGACCTGGACGTCGAGCTGCCCGATGGCTGCGGGGATGAGGAGTACCTGGCTGCGCTGGACGACGGGCTGGCGCAGCTGTGGCGGCAGCCCGCGCCGGGCCTGGCCTTCTACCTCGCCGGCGCCGACCCGCACGAGGGCGACCGCCTCGGCCGGCTGAAGCTGACGACCGAGGGCATGCTGGAACGCGACCGCCGCGTGCTCGGCGCGCTGCGCGAGCGCCGCATCCCGGTCGCCCTGGCCATGGCGGGCGGCTACGGGCGCGAGCTGTCGACGACGGTGGCCGTCCAGGTCAACACGCTCAACGAAGCGGCTCGCCAGTGCTCGCTGTGGCCGGCAGGGCCGCGATGACCTCGTGGGCGAGCTGCGCGACGCGACCCATGTCGTCGCGCTCCGTCCAGGCCGGGCCCAGGCGTACCAGCACCAGGTCCTGCGAGGGCATGACGATCACGTACTGGCCGTGGCTGCCGCGCGCCATGAAGGCATCGGCCGGCATGCCGTGCTCGATCCGCCAGCGCGCGCCGGCGCCGGCGCCGCGGTTGGTCCAGAAGCCGGCGGCGTAGCCGTAGTCCTCGGAACCGGGTGTGGGCTCGGCGGACCAGCTCGTCCAGCCGGCGGGCAGGATGCGCTGTCCATCCACCACGCCATCGTCCAGATAGAGCTGCCCCAGCCGAGCCCAGTCGCGGGCCGAGGCCCACAGGTGGCTGGCGCCGATGGGCGTGCCGGCGGCGTCGAACTCCAGCGTGGCGTGGCGCATGCCCAGCTTGTCGAACAGCTCGCGGCGGGCGAAGGCGAGCGCGGCCGCGGCCGTGCCGCCGGCCCGATCGCGGACGATGCGCGAGAGCAGCTGCGTGTTGGCGTTGCTGTAGTTCCAGGCCGTACCGGGCGCATGGGCCAGGCCGGCGCGGGCGGCATCGGCCGCGGTGTCCGGGTGGGCGAAGATCATCCGCGCGGTCGGGTCGAAGGCCGTGCCCAGGCCGGCGTGCAGCGACTGCCCCATGTCCAGGCCGCTGTTCATGCGCAGCAGCTGCTCGGGCGTGATCGCGTGGCGCGGGTCGGCCGGGTCCGACCATTCGGCGATCGGCGCCGGCGCCTGCATGTCGAGGCGGCCCTGGCGGACGAGGATGCCGACCAGCGCATTCGTCACCGACTTGGTGGCCGACCAGCCGGCCAGCGGCGTGGCCACGCCGATGCCTGGCGCATAGCGCTCGGCGACGATGCGCCCGCGATGGACCACGATGACAGCCTCGGTGTGCCGGTAGGGCGGCTGCGGCTCTTCGTCGAAGGCGCGGTCCAGCGCGGCGGCCAGGGCCCCGTGCGCTTGCACGACGGGCGCCTCGGGCGCGAGCGAGGTGGCCGCAGGCGCTGCCGGCATCGGCCCCGGCGTGGCGCCGAAGCTGCAGCCGTAGGGCGGCCGGAATGCGGCGCGACTCTCGGCCAGGCCGGCCAGGCGCGCGCGTACTTCCATTTGCTGCCGGTCGACCGTATAGCTCGTCACGGCGGCGAGCGGACCGGCCAGTGGCTCGATCGCATCGCGGTAGTAGCGCTGCGGCTCACGGCCGGCAATGAAGACGGCGCCGCAGAGCTGGTGGCTCAGGTAGCCGGTGGTCACGGCCGTGGCGCCGCAACCAGTCAGCAGCGGCAGCAGGAGTAGGGGAAGTCGGGTCATGGCTTTGGCGAGCGGAGCAGCCGGAAGTGGCCTGCCCACTGTCCCGGGCCGCGCGGCGCCGGTCTCGCCGAATCCCGCGTCCGCCTAGCCGATTTCGGATTCGGCGAGCCCCAGCCCGCTGCCCAGCGCCTGGCGCCGGTACTCGCTGGGCGTCATGCCGGTCTCGGCCTTGAAGGCGCGGTTGAAGGGCCCCAGCGACTGGAAGCCGGCGTCCATCGCGATGGTCAGGATCGGCGCGTCCGCCTGAGCCGGGTCGGCCAGCCAGCGGCGCGCATCGGCCAGCCGGTAGCCGTTGAGAAAGGCGTTGAAGTTGCGCTGGCCCAGGCCCTGGTTGATCAGCCGGCGCAGGCGATGCTCGGGCAGGCCCATGCGAGCGGCCAGGGCAGCGATGGTCAGCCCGGGCTCGCGATGGACGTGGTCGACGGTCATCAGCGTGCGCAGCGCGGCGA
>NZ_LYVQ01000301.1 GCF_001984095.1 Pelomonas sp. KK5 | reverse complement strand
GCCCAAGGCCCTGACCGCCTACCGCCCCTTCTGGGCCAAGCGCTTCGGCCCCGCCCCCTTCCTGCCGATGAGCCGCAAGGAGATGGACGAGCTCGGCTGGGATTCCTGCGACATCATCATCGTCACCGGCGACGCCTATGTGGACCACCCGAGCTTCGGCATGGCGGTGATCGGGCGGACGCTGGAGGCGCAGGGCTTCCGCGTCGGCATCATCGCGCAGCCGGACTGGCAGTCCGCCGATGCGTTCAGGGCTTTGGGCAAGCCCAACCTGTTCTTCGGCGTGGCGGCCGGCAATATGGATTCGATGATCAACCGCTACACGGCGGACCGGAAGATCCGCAGCGACGATGCCTACACGCCCGGCGGCGAAGGCGGCGCTCGCCCCGATCGTGCGACGCTGGTCTACACGCAGCGCTGCAAGGAGGCCTGGAGCGAGGTGCCGGTCGTCATCGGCGGCATCGAGGCCTCGCTGCGCCGCATCGCGCACTACGACTACTGGCAGGACAAGGTCCGCCGCTCGATCCTCGTCGACGCCAAGGCCGACCTGCTGGTCTACGGCAATGCCGAGCGCGCGATCATCGAGATCGCCCACCGCCTGGCCCGCCGCGAGCCGGTGACGCAGATCACCGACGTGCGCGGCACCGCCTTCATGAAGCGCGACGAGCACGACATGGGCGACTGGTTCCAGCTCGACTCGACCAGCGTGGACACGCCCGGCCGCATCGACGAACTGATCAGCCCGTACCAGGAGATCAAGCAGGAGACCTGCGACAGCTCGCCCGCAGCCACGGCCGCGGCCAATTCCGCCGACGGCAGCAAGCCCATCACGATCCACCGCACCGGCCGCATCGCCCTGCCCCCGCGCGAGAAGACCGTGCTGCGCCTGCCCGCCTACGAGCAGGTGCGCGCCGATCCGGTCCTCTACGCCCACGCCAACCGCGTGCTGCATCTCGAGACCAACCCCGGCAACGCCCGCGCGCTGGTGCAGGCCCATGGCGACCGCGACTTGTGGATCAACCCGCCGCCGATCCCGCTGTCCACGCCGGAGATGGACCACGTCTTCGACCTGCCCTACGCGCGCAGCCCGCACCCGAAGTACGCCGACGAGAACGGCAGCCATGACGGCGCCACCAAGATCCCCGCCTGGGAGATGATCCGCTTCAGCGTGAACATCATGCGCGGCTGCTTCGGCGGCTGCACCTTCTGCTCGATCACCGAGCACGAGGGCCGCATCATCCAGAGCCGCAGCGAGGACTCGGTGATCCGCGAGATCGAGGAGATGCGCGACAAGGTCAAGGGCTTCACCGGCATCGTGTCGGACCTCGGCGGCCCCACCGCGAACATGTACCGCATCGGCTGCAAGAGCCCCGAGATCGAGGCCGCCTGCCGCAAGCCGAGCTGCGTCTACCCGGGCATCTGCCAGAACCTCAACACCGACCACGGGCCGCTGATCAAGATGTACCGGCGCGCCCGCGCGCTGAAGGGCGTGAAGAAGATCCTGATCGGCTCCGGCCTGCGCTACGACCTCGCCGTGAAGTCGCCCGAGTACGTGAAGGAGCTGGTCACGCACCACGTCGGCGGCTATCTCAAGATCGCGCCCGAGCACACCGAGGACGGCCCGCTGTCCAAGATGATGAAGCCCGGCATCGGCGCCTACGACAAGTTCAAGCAGATGTTCGAGAAGGCCAGCGAGGAAGCGGGCAAGAAGCAGTACCTGATCCCGTACTTCATCGCCGCGCACCCGGGCACCAGCGACGAGGACATGATGAACCTCGCCGTCTGGCTCAAGAGCAATGGCTTCCGTGCCGACCAGGTGCAGACCTTCTACCCGAGCCCGATGGCCACCGCCACGGCCATGTACCACTCGAACAGGAACCCGCTGAAGAAGGTCACGCGCGACAGCGAGGCGGTGGACATCGTCCGCGGCGAGCGCCGCCGCCGCCTGCACAAGGCCTTCCTGCGCTACCACGATGCCAACAACTGGCCGGTGCTGCGCGAGGCGCTGAAGGCGATGGGCCGCGAGGACCTGATCGGCAACGGCAAGCACCACCTGATCCCGACCTACCAGCCGATGACCGACGGCAGCTACGAGAGCGCCCGCCGCAAGAACTCCACCGTCTCCGCCGCGCCGCGGGCCTCGGTGGCGAAGAAGGGCCGGCTGCTGACCCAGCACACCGGCCTGCCGCCGCGCGAGCATGGCGGCAAGAAGAAGACAACGACGAGAAAGTAACAGTTCCGCCGCCCGGCACTGCTGCACGGCCGCGTGGCCGGCCTCGCCACACAAATCGTCTATAACCAGTCCTGCGCTGAGCTAAGCCGTTAGCTCAGCGCAGCGGCTACTGGCGTGCGGCCGAGGAATGGCATACGCTCGCTCGTACCGCGTGAAGTGACGGTGCTGGGAGGCACCGCTGCCGATCAACCATCGCTCGGAGCCCAGGACACTCATGCACGAGAAGAACAGCCCGGCCGACCCTGCAGCGGGTGACGACGACGTGCTGGACTTCCTTGACCTCGACGAGGACGAGGAAGGCGCCGCATCCGCCACACAGGCCAATCTGCGTCCCTGGCGCATCCTGGTGGTCGACGACGACGCCGACGTGCACCGGGCCACCGAACTGGCCATGCAGGGCCTGAAGATCGAGAACCAGCCGCTGCACTTCCTGCACGCCAGCTCCGCCGCCGAGGCGCGCGAGATGCTGGCCACCGAACCCGACCTCGCCTGCGCGCTGCTCGACGTGGTGATGGAGTCCGACGACGCCGGCCTGCGCCTGGTGCGCTTCATCCGCGACGAGCTCGGCATCAGCTCGCTGCGCATCGTGCTGCGCACCGGCCAGCCCGGCTACGCGCCCGAGATCGAGACGGTGCAGGCCTACGACATCAACGACTACAAGACCAAGTCGGACCTGACCCGCACGCGGCTGTACACGGTGCTCACCGCGGCCGTGCGCTCCTACATGCAGATCCGCGCGCTGGAAGCCAACCGCCAGGGCCTGGAGAGCATCATCTCCGCCAGCACGGAGCTGACCCAGTTGCGCGGCGTGCAGCGCTTCGCCGAAGGCGTGCTGAGCCAGCTCTGCGCGCTGCTGGACGTGCCGCCCGAGGGGCTGGTCTGCGCCCAGTTCGCCAGCGAGCTGGACACCGAGACCCGCATCATCGCCGCCGCCGGCTCCGTCGCGGGGCTGATGGACAGCGCCCTCGACGCGATCCCCTCCGACGCGGTGCGCGAGCGCCTGCAGCGCTGCATCAACCTGCGCCAGAGCCTGTACGAGGACGGTGGCTGCACGCTGTACTTCGGCATGAGCAACGGCCGCGCGATGGTGGCGATGATCGACCTCGGCCGCCCGCTGACCGATCTCGACCAGCAGCTGCTGCGCGTCTTCTGCGGCCACATCGCCGTGGGCTTCGAGAACGTGGTGCTCTACAGCCAGCTGCTGGACCAGGCCTACAACGACCAGCTGCTGCGCCTGCCCAACCGCAACCGCTTCGTCGAGCTGCTGGACCGCAACCTCAAGGATCCCTCCGGCATCACGCTGGCGCTGATCGACATCGACGACTTCTCCGACATCAACGACGCCTTCGGCCATCGCTTCGGCGACCAGGTGCTGCGTTCCGTGGCGATGCGCCTGGGCGAGCTGCTGGGGCTGAACACCGCGATGGCCCGCGTCGGCCCCGATGCCTTCGGCCTGCTGGGCCCGCAGGAACAGGTCAACGGCGACGAGATCCAGCGCGTCTTCGTCGAACCCTTCGCGGTGGCGGGCGAACGGCTGCAGCTGTCGGCCACCTCGGGGCTGGTGCGGCTGTCGGAATCGAGCGCGGTGGGCTCCGAGCTGCTGCTCGATGCGCAGATCGCGCTCAAGCGCGCCAAGCTGCAGCACCGCGGCTCCTCGCAGTACTTCTCATCGGCCATGGGCAGCGACGCACGCGAGCGCTTCAAGCTGCTCAAGGGCCTGCGCACCGGCTTCGAGACCAACGAGCTGTTCGTCGTCTACCAGCCCCAGGTGGACCTGCCCACCAACAAGGCCATCGGCGCCGAGGCGCTGATCCGCTGGCGCATGGCCGACGGCAAGTTCGTGCCGCCCGACCAGTTCATCCCGCTGGCCGAGCAGAGCGGGCTGATCATCGCCATCGGCGAGTACGTGCTGCGCACGTCCTGCCTGCAGCTGCGCCGCATGCTGGAGCTGGGCCACGCCGACTTCCGCATGTGCGTGAACATCTCGCTGGCGCAGTTCCGCCACCCGGACTTCATCCCCTCGCTGAACCGCGCGCTGCGCGACACCGGCGTGGACGGCAAGAACCTGGAGCTGGAGATCACCGAGTCCATGGCGATGGAGGACACGGAGCTGGTGCTGCGCCTGCTGGCCGACATCAAGCGCTGCGGCGCGACGGTGGCCATCGACGACTTCGGCACCGGCTTCTCCTCGCTCTCGCACCTGCGCCAGCTGGATGTGGACCGGCTCAAGATCGACCGCGCCTTCGTGCGCGAGGCGCAGAGCTCCGCGGCCGGCGCGACGATCGCGCAGATGGTCATCAACCTGGGCCGCGGCCTGGGCCTGCGGGTGATCGCCGAAGGCATCGAGACCGAAGACCAGCGCCTGCACCTGCTCACGCTCGGCTGCCACGAGGGCCAGGGCTACCTGTTCGCCCGGCCGATGCAGGCCGACCAGCTGGAGCGCTGGATGGAGGCCGGGGCACCTGCTGCATCGGCCTGACGAGCGTCTGCTACACAATCGCTGGACACAACAAGGAGACAGCGAGATGGCAGCAGCAATCCGAGTTCTTGTGGCCCAGGGCGGTGGCCCCACCGCCGTGATCAACCAGTCGCTCGCGGGCGTGGTGCTGGAGGCGCGGCGGCATGCCGGCGTGGAGGCGATCTACGGCGCGCGGCACGGGGTGCGCGGCATCGTCAACGAAGAGCTCGTCGACCTGCTGCAGGAGACCACCACCAACCTGGAACGCGTGGCTGCCACCCCGGCCGCCGCGCTGGGCTCCACCCGCGACAAGCCCGATGCGGCCTACTGCGGCCGCATCTTCAGGACGCTGCAGGCCCACGGCATCACGCACTTCTTCTACATCGGCGGCAACGACTCGTCGGACACGGTGCGCATCGTCGCCGAGCACGCGCAGGCTGAGCGTTATGCGCTGCGCTGCATCCACATCCCGAAGACGATCGACAACGACCTCGTCGAGAACGACCACACGCCGGGATTCGCCTCGGCCGCCCGCTTCGTGGCCCAGGCCTTCGCCGGTGCGAACCTCGACAACGCCGCCCTGCCCGGCGTCTACGTGGGCGTCGTGATGGGCCGCCATGCCGGCTTCCTCACGGCCGCCGCGGCGATGGCGCAGACCCATCCCGACGACGGCCCGCACCTGATCTACCTGCCCGAGCGGGTGTTCGACACCGCGCGCTTCCTGGCCGACGTCAAGCGCGTCCATGAGTCGCTCGGCCGCTGCGTGATCGCGGTATCGGAAGGCATCCACGGCGCCGACGGCACGCCGATCCTCACCCAGCTGAGCAGCAGCGTCGAGAAGGACGCGCACGGCAACGTCCAGCTCTCCGGCACCGGCGCGCTGGCCGACCTGCTGTGCGAGGAGATCAAGGGCAAGCTCGGCATCAAGCGCGTGCGCGGCGACACCTTCGGCTACCTGCAGCGCAGCTTCGCCGGCTGCGTGTCCGAGGTGGACCAGCGCGAGGCCCGTGAGGTGGGCGAGCGCGCGGTGCAGCTGGCGCTGAACGGGGACCGCGACGGCTCGGTGGCGATCAAGCGCGTGGGCGACTACGCGGTGGACTATCAGCTGGTGCCGCTGTCCGCCGTGGCCGCCAAGACCCGCGTGATGGAGGACGCCTTCATCGACGCGGCCGGCACCGGCGTCACCGCTGAATTCCGGCGTTATCTGGCGCCGCTGCTGGGCTCGGGCCTGCCCGAGCCGGCACGGCTGCGCGCCGGTGCCGTGCCGAAGCGCCTGGCCTGAACCGAAGGGGAGCGCCGATGAGCAACAGCATGATCGAGTTCCGCCGCCCCGACGGCGCGAGCAGCCGCGGCTATCTGGCCCTGCCGCCGCGGCGCGACCCCGTGAGCCAGCCCGGCATCCTGTTGCTGCAGGAATGGTGGGGCCTGAAGCCGCACATCCTCGAGCTGGCCAACCGCTTCGCCGCCGAGGGCTATGTGGTGCTGGCGCCGGACCTGTTCCGCGGCCGCATCGCCGCCAACGCGGACGAGGCCCAGCACCTGATGGACGGCCTCGACTTCGTGGACGCCTGCGACCAGGACATCGCCGGCGCGCTGCGCCACCTGCGCGAGGTGCGGCATTGCGG
>NZ_LYVQ01000300.1 GCF_001984095.1 Pelomonas sp. KK5 | reverse complement strand
GGTCGATGCGCCCGCCGGCCGGCGTGTAGCGGATCGCGTTGTCCACCAGGTTGCGCAGCAATGTCTGCAGGTCGGCCTCGGCGACGGTGGCGCGCACCTCGGCCTGGCCTTCGACGACGCCGAGATCGATCCCCTTGGCCTCGGCCAGCGGCATCAGGTCTTCCAGCAGGTCGCGGAAGGCCTGGGGCACGGACACGGGCTCGCGCCGGATGTCGGCCACCGCCTGCGCCCGCGCCAGCGACAGCAGCTGCTCCAGCAGCCGCCGCCCGCGATCGATGCCCTGGCGCAGCGTGTGCAGCCGCGCCGCGGCCTCGGCCGACATCTCGCTGCCCGCCAGCCGCTCGGCCTGCAGCGACATCGCCGTCAGCGGCGAGCGCAGCTCGTGAGCGGCGTCGGCGACGAAGCGCTGCTGCGCCTGCATCGACGCACTGACACGGCCCAGCAGCCGGTTGATCGCAGTGACGAAGGGGCGGATCTCGGCGCTGAGCCCGGCGTCGGGCATCGGGTGCAGCTCGCGCTCGCTGCGGCCCTCGATCTCCTGCGCGAGCCGCGCCACCGGCCGGAAGATGCGCCGCACCAGCACGGCCACCAGTAGAAGCAGCAGCGGCGCCAGCAGCAGGAAGGGCATGACGGTGCGCTTGGCGTTGTCGCGGGCGATGTCGTCGCGGAAGCCCGCGTCCTGTGCCACCGCCAGCCGCTCGCCCGAGGCCAGCTGCTTGACGAAGACACGGAAGGCGCCGCGCTCGCGCAGCTTCAAGGTGTGCATGCCGGTCCTCAGATCCGCAGGCAGCGGCAGCGCGCCGGCGTCGGTGGACGGCAGGAACTGCGCGAGCACGCGCGGCGCGTCGTCGCGGTCCCGCGCGCTGGCGTCGCTGCCGGGGTCACTCGCCTTCAGGTGGTGGCGGTCGAAGGTGTCGGCTACCTGGCGCAGCACGTCGTCCTGCAGCTCGTGCGCCTCGTCGAAGGCGGACAGGTAGGAGTAGCGGCCGGCCAGCGCGGCGGCCAGCAGGATGGCCACCGAGATCCACAGCATCAATCGGCCTTGGAGACCATCCATCCGACGCCTCTCACGTTCCTGATCGTCTCGGCCCCGAGCTTGCGCCGCAGCGCATGGATCAGGAACTCGACCGCATTGCTTTCGACTTCCTCGCCCCAGCCGTAGATGCGGTCCTCCAGCTCGGCGCGGCTGAGGATCGCGCCAGGGCGGATCAGCAGCGCCTGGAGCAGGGCGAACTCGCGTTGGGTGAGCTGGCGAGGCTCGGTATCTCCCGCCGTTGCTGCACGGGTGGCAGGGTCCAGCGAGACATGCCCGTTGCTCAGCACCGGGCTGCCCGTGCCGCCCTTGCGGCGCAGCACCGCGCGCATGCGGGCCAGCAGCTCGGCCATCTCGAAGGGCTTGAGCACATAGTCGTCGGCGCCGCCGTCGAGGCCGCCGAGGCGGTCATCGAGGCCGTCGCGGGCCGTGATGATGACGAGCGGCACCGGGTTGTCGCGCCCGCGCAGCGCGCGCAGCACCTCGGTGCCGTCCTTGCCGGGCAGGCCCAGGTCCAGCAGCACGAGGTCGTAACGCTGGCTGGCCAGCGTGTCGAGCGCGCGCTGGCCGTCGCGCAGCCAGTCGGCTGCGTGGCCTTCGTCCTTCAGCGCCGCCTGCACGGCGGCGCCGATCATCGGGTCGTCCTCGACCAATAACACGCGCATGAGGCGGAGCTTACTTGCCGGCCAGCCGGTCGAAGGTCTGCAGCAGCTCGGCCATCGTCTGCTTGCAGGCCTCGGCCTTCGGCGTGCCGGCGCGCAGCGCCTCGAGCGCGCGGTCGATCGCCTTGTCGGCGACGTGCCAGTCGGCGGCGGCGCGGGGCTTGAGGCCGGCCTCGGCCGCGTCCCAGGCGACTTCGAGGTCCTTGATGCGCTTCTTCGCGCCGGGCAGGTCGCCCTTGTCGACCAGGGCCGACACGTCGGCGGCGATGGCGCGGAAGCTGGCCAGGTCGCCCAGCTTCGAGGGCGCGGCGGCTTCTACCAGCGTCGGTGCCAGCAGGCCGGTCGTGATGGCGGCGGACGAGAGGGCAAGGGCGAGGATCGAATGGCTGAGCTTTGTCTTCATGCTTGAGGTCTCCGGGGTTGAACGGTGAGGACGCCGACCAGCAGCACGATCACCGTGAGGAAGGCGGCGCTGGTGGCCATCGCGCCGAGACCGAGGCCGCCGTAGTCGCGCGCCTGGGTCAGGAAGTCGCCGAGCGCGGCGCCCAGCGGACGGGTGAGGATGTAGGCGGCCCAGAAGCAGGCCACCGCGTTGGCGCCGCGCCAGGCCAGCAATGCGATGGCGGCGATCAGCCCGGCGAAGATGAAGATGCCGAGCCGGAAGCCCAGGCCCAGCGCCTCGGTGGCGAGGTCGCCGGCGGCCGTGCCCAGCGCGAAGGTGCAGAGGATGGCCGCCCAGTAGAAGGCCTCGCGCCGGCGCGAGTCGATGTGGCGGATCGACAGCGTGCCTTCCTGGCGGTACCAGACGAAGAAGATCGCCGCCAGCGCCGCCGAGAAGACCGCGGTGCTGAGATAGAGGCTGACGCCGAGGCCGTCGGTCAGCACATCGGTGATCTGCGTGCCGACGATGCTGACCAGCACGACGGTCAGCCAGTAGATCCACGGCAGGTGCCGCCGCCCGCGCATCTGCAGGCTCAGCGCCAGCACCAGCAGCGCGGCCGTCAGCCCGGTGGTCAGGCCCTGGCCCAGGTCGGCGTTGACGGCGAGGTAGTCCGCGCCGGTCTCGCCGACGGTGGTCGACAGGATCTTGATGATCCAGAAGGCCAGCGTCACCACCGGCACCTTGTTGCTGATCGATGAGGAGTTCATGCGTTCAGTGTGGCGACGGCGACTTAGCTCATGCCTAGCGCGTGAACTGCAGCCCCACGTAGACCAGCGACTTCAGCTGCTCCTCGCTGCGCGTGCCGAACTCGCGGCCGGCCGCGGCCAGCAGCGTCACGCTTTCCTGCAGCTTCCAGTGCAGGCCGAAGTTCAAGAGCGTCTGGTGCGAGCCCGGTGAGGTGGTGTGGTGGATCTCGCCCATGCACTCGACGCCCTCTCCACAGTCGTGGGCCAGCACGAAGCCGCCGACCCATTCGTTCTTCGCCCCCTCTGCGCTGACGAAGTTGCGGCCCAGCTCGGCGGCGATGCTGAAACCGCCGCCGATGTCGGCCGACAGCTCGACCGGCAGGAAGAACGAGTGCCCCTTGCTGGTGATGCCGCGGCGGTTCGAGGAACCGAGCAGGTTGCGCGTGTACTGCGGGTAGGTGGACAGCGAGTAGCCGGCGGTCTCCTCGTCGACGAAGCGCCACTTGACGCCGAAGTCTCCGTCGCCGAGGCCCGAGCGCGTGCCCATGCCGTCGCCGCCGACGGTGACCCAGGGAATGTCGGCCTTCAGCTGGATGTGCTCGCCCCAGCCGTAGTTGATGTCGGCATCCGGCGCGGCCAGCTCGCGGGCGCCGCTGCGCGCGTGGGCGTGGATGGCGCCGATATTGATCTCCCAGTGGCCGTCGCCGGGCGTGCCGGGGTCGTCGGTGACCATCGGCGGGCCGCCCTGGGCGAGTGCCGCGCTGGTCATCAGCGTGCCGATCAGGAACAGAGGGATGTTCTTCATGTGGGAATGTCTCCGGGAGTGATGAGCGATGGGGTCAGGTCTTGCTTTGCAAGACGATCGAAGGCCAGGTAGAGCACCGGCGTGATGAACAGCGTGATCAGCTGCGAGACCAGCAGCCCGCCGACGATGGCCACGCCCAGCGGCTGGCGCAGCTCGGCGCCGGCGCCCGCGCCCAGCGCGATCGGCAGCGCGCCCATCAGCGCGCAGAGGGTGGTCATCATGATCGGGCGGAAGCGCAGCAGGCAGGCCTTGCGGATGGCCTCCAGGGCACTGAGCCCCTCGTCGCGCCGCGCGGCGATCGCGAAGTCGATCATCATGATCGCGTTCTTCTTGACGATGCCGATCAAGAGCAGGATGCCGATCATCGCGATGAAGCTCAGCTCCATGGAGCAGATCCGCAGCGCGAGCAGCGCGCCCACGGCCGCCGACGGGATGCCCAGCAGGATCGTCACCGGATGGATCCAGCTCTCGTAGAGCATGCCCAGGATCACGTAGATGACGGCCACCGCGATCACGATCAGCCAGAGCTGCGAGGTCTGCGACTGCTGGAACAGCGCGGCCTGGCCGCTGAAGGCGCCGAAGATGGTCTCGGGCATGTGCAGCGACTGCATCGCCGCGTCGATCTCCACCGCCGCGTCCGACAGCGAATGGCCCGGCGCCAGGTCGAAGGACAGCGTGATCGCCGGCAGCTGCGCCTGGTGGTTGATCGCGATCACGCCCTGGCCGCGCGTGACGGTAGCGAAGGCGCTGAGCGGCACGGCGCGGCCGGTGGCGCTGCGCACCTCCACCTTCAGCAGGTCGGACTCGTCGCGCTTGTAGGCATCGGCCACTTCCAGGATCACCTGGTAGCTGTCCTCGGGGGCGTAGATCGTCGAGACCTGGCGGCTGCCGAAGGCGCCGTAGAGCGTGTTGCGGATCGTCGCGGTGTCGATGCCGAGCTGCGAGGCCTTGTCGCGGTCGATCTGCAGCCGCGCCTCCAGGCCGTTCTTCTGCATGTCGCTGTTGACGCCGACCAGCACGTCCGAGCGGCGCAGCGCGGCGACCAGCTTGTCGGCCCACTGGTCCAGCGCATTGGGGCCGACCGACTGCAGCGTGTACTGGTAAGTGCTCTTGGACGCGCGCCCGCCGACGCGCAGGTTCTGCACCGGGCTGAAGTAGACCTGGATGCTCGGCAGGATGCGGGTCTTCCTGCGCAGTTGCGCCAGCACCTCGTCCAGCGGCGGGCGCAGGCCGCGCTCCTTCAGGTCGATCACCATGGCGCTGGTGTCGTGATCCACCTTGGTGACGACGGCGGCCACGGCCGGATCGGCGCGGATGATCTTCTCCATGCGCCGCACGACCTCCAGCCGGCCGGCGAAGGACATGTCCTGCGGCGTGTCCACATTGGCGCTCAGCTGGCCGATGTCCTCGCGCGGGAAGAAGCCCTTGGGCGCGGCCATGTAGAGCCAGGCCGTCAGCGCGAAGGTGGCTGCGCCCGCCAGCAGCAGCAGGCCGCGGTGGCGCAGCGCGAGGTCCAGGCCGCGCTCGTAGCCGGCCAGCGTGCGCTCGAACATCCGCTCGAAGATCAAGCTCCATCGCCCCGGCTCGCCGTGCCCCGGCCGCATCGCCAGCGGCACCATCAGCGGGATCAGCGTCAGCGCCACGGCGGCCGAGACCAGGATCGCCAGCGAGACCACGATCGCGAACTCGTGGAACAGCCGGCCGATCGTGCCCGGCATGAAGAAGATCGGGATGAAGACCGCGATCAGCGAGACCGAGATCGACATGACCGTGAAGCCCACCTCGCCCGCGCCGACGACGACCGCGCGGCGCGGCGTCATGCCTTCCTCGATATGCCGCATGATCGCCTCCAGCACGACGATCGCGTCGTCGACGACCAGGCCCACGGCGATCGTCAGGCCCATCAGCGAGATGTTGTTCAGGCTCAGGCCGAAGGCGGCCATCAGCGCGAAGGTGCCGAACAGCGACAGCGGCACGCTCAGCGCCGGGATCAGCGTGACCGTGACGCGGCGCAGGAACATCAGCATCACCAGCACCACCAGCGCGATCGTCAGCAGCATCGTCAGGTTGACGTCGCGGATCGAGTCGCGGATGGAGACGGAGCGGTCGCTGCGCGTCTGTATCGTCACCGAGGCCGGCATCGCCGACTCCAGCCTGGGCAGCAGCGCGCGGATCGCGTCGACGACGGCGACGGTGTTCGCATCCGGCTGCCGCTGCACCTGCAGCAGGATGGACGGCTCGCCGTTGATATCGCTCATGTTCTGGACGTTCTCGATGCTGTCCTTCACATCGGCCACGTCGCCCAGGCGTATCACGCGGCCTTGGCGCGTGGCGATCACGACCTTGCCGAAGTCGGCCGCGCGCATCAGGTTGCCGCTGATCTGCACGGTCATGAACTGGCGCTGGTTGTCGAGCTGGCCGATCGGCGCGTTGGAGTTGGCGTTCTTCAGCGCGGCTGCGATCTCGCCCAGCGTCAGGTCCAGCGCGGCAAGGCGGTCGGGGTCGGTCTGGATGCGCACCGCGTAGCGCTTCTGGCCGGTCACCTGCACCTGGGCCACGCCGTTGATCGCCGACAGCGCGGGCACGACCAGGTTGTCGCTGTAGGCATTGAGGTCGGACAGCGACAGCGTGGGCGAGTTCAGGCCGATCAGCAGGATCGGCGCGTCCGCCGGGTTGACCTTCTTGTACGAGGGCGGCGCCGGCAGCTCGGCCGGCAGCGAGCGCGAGGCGCGGAACAGCGCGGCCTGCACGTCGGCG
>NZ_LYVQ01000299.1 GCF_001984095.1 Pelomonas sp. KK5 | reverse complement strand
GCACTTCGGCGACGACGCCGCCGCCCGCGCACTGGCCCGCTACTGCAACGAGGAAGGCGCCAAGGCCGTGCAGGCGCACCCGAAGCGATTCGGCCTGTTCGCCAGCCTGCCGCTGCCCGACGTGGACGGAGCGCTGAAGGAACTCGACCACGCCTTCGACACGCTGGGCGCCGACGGCGTCGTGCTGGAGAGCAACTTCAACGGCGTCTACCTCGGCGACCGCCGGCTCGACCCGGTCTTCGAGCAGCTGAACCGCCGCGGAGCGAAGGTCTTCATCCACCCGACCAACCCCGATTGCCCCTGCTGCCAGGGCAAGGTGCCAGGCCAGGATGCGGCTTCGCTGCCGCCGATCGGCTACCCCTTCCCGATGATCGAGTTCATGTTCGAGACGACCCGCGCCGTCTTCAACCTGATCCTCTCCGGCACGCTGGCCCGCTTCCCGAAGCTGAAGATCATCGTGCCGCACGCGGGCGCCACGATCCCGGTGCTGGCCGACCGCGTCGCCGGCCTCTCGCCCGCGCTGGGCCTGCCCGAGAAACTGGACACCGCCCGCTTCTACGACACGCTGCGCGGCCTGTACTACGACCTGGCCGGCTTCCCGCTGCCGCGCCAGATCCTGCCGCTGCTGGAGATCGCCGACCCGGCCCGCATCCTCTACGGCAGCGACTGGCCCTACACGCCCGAGCCGCTGGTGGCGGCGCTGGCCGCGAAGCTCGACGCCAGCCCGCAGTTCAGCGAGCGGCTGCGCCAGGACGTGATGCGCAACAACGCGCTCGCCCTGTTCCCGCAGTTCGCATAACGACAAAGCCCGACGGAGACAAACCATGAGCCCTCATCACCCTCGCTGGCGCTGCGCCTGCTGCCCGCCCGTGTCCTCATCGACTCGCCGCGGCCTGCTGCTGGGCGGCGCCGCCCTCGCCGCCTCCGCGGCCCTGCCCGGCCTCGCGGCGCCCGGCCGCACCCGCTCGATCGACGTGCACCACCACTTCGAGCCCACCCACAGGAACGTGGACGGCAACAGCTGGTCGATCGACATGGCCGTCGAGCAGCTGGACCAGAACGGCATCGACACCGCCATCGCCTATGCCGGCCCGGTGCTCGACGTGGACCCCGCCGCCGCGCGCGGGAAGGCCCGCGAGTGGAACGAATGGAGCACGCAGCACTGCCTCGACCACCCGGGCCGCTTCGGCCTCTTCGCCTCGCTGCCGATGAACGACGTGGACGGCACGCTGGCCGAGATCGCCTACGCGCTGGACGTGCTGGAGGCCGACGGCTTCGGCCTCTCCACCCAGTACCAGGCGGCCTGGCTGGGCGACCCGAAGTTCGAACCGGTCTTCCAGGAACTGCACCGGCGCAAGGCGGTCGTCTTCGTCCATCCCGCGCAGGCGCCCTGCTGCACGCCGGACACGCTGAGCTATGAGCGTGGCCCGATCTCCGCGCCCTGGATCGAGTTCCCGACCAACACCGCCCGCACGATCCTGAGCCTGTGGGCCGCGAAGACCACGCGCCGGCTGCCCGACGTGAAGTTCATCTTCTGCCACGGCGGCGGCGTGACGGCCGCGCTGCTCGGCCGCTTCGAGGGCTTCGCCGGCTGGCGCGGCGTCGGCGCCGCGGCGATGAAGGACTTCTTCCCCGACGGGCCCTATGCCGAGTTCGCCAAGCTGTATTTCGAATGCGCCCAGGCCTACTCGCCCGAGGTCTTCGAGATGCTGCGCAAGGTGGTGCCGCCGACGCACCTGCTGTTCGGCAGCGACTACAGCTACTTCTACCTCTCGCATGCGGCGAAGCAGTTCGCCGCGCTGGAGATGCCCGACGCGCTGCGCCAGGGCATCCGCGGGAACAACGCCGCCGCCCTCTTCCCGCGCTGGCAGCGCCCAGTCTGAATTCACCGTTAGCAGGACATCACCATGAAGCTTCTCCGCCACGGCCCGATCGGGGCCGAACGCCCCGGCGCGCTCGACGACACCGGCCAGGCCCGCGACCTCTCGCTGCTGGTCCCCGATTTCACGCCCGACTGGATGGCGCCCGACAAGCTGCGCGCGCTCGCCGCCATCGACCTGCGCCGGATGCCGCTGGTGCCCGCCGGCACGCGGCTCGGCACGCCGGTGGCCGGCACGCGGCAGTTCGTCGCGATCGGGCTCAACTACCGCAAGCACGCGCTGGAATCGGGGCTGGAGATCCCGAAGGAGCCGGTCGTCTTCACCAAGGCGATCACCTCGCTGGCCGGGCCGAACGACGATGTGCTGCTGCCCGAGGGCTCCACCGCCGGCGACTGGGAGATCGAGCTGGGCTTCGTCATCGGCACGACGGCCCGCAACGTGCCGGTCCACCAGGCGCTGAAGCACGTGGCCGGCTACTGCCTGGCCAACGACGTGTCCGAGCGCGACTGGCAGATCAAGCGCAACGGCCAGTGGGGCAAGGGCAAGAGCTTCGACGGCTTCGGGCCGATCGGCCCCTGGCTGGTGACGGCGGACGAGCTGCCGGACCCGCAGGCGATCCCGCTGGAGCTGGCCGTCAACGGCGTGATGAAGCAGTGCAGCAGCACGGCGGACATGATCTTCCCGGTGGCGGAGATCGTGTCCTACCTGAGCCAGTTCATGACGCTGCTGCCGGGCGATGTCGTGATCACCGGCACGCCCGAGGGCGTGGGCCTGGGCGTCAAGCCTAACCCTGAGTTCCTGCGGCGCGGCGATGTGATGACGCTGAGCGCCGGGCCGCTCGGCACGCAGCGGCAGCAGGTGCTGTGATGCTGGCCGCCCACTCGGTCGACGAGTTCGTCTTCAGCGTGCCGGACCTGGCCGCGGCGCGGCACTTCTACGAGAGCTTCGGGCTCGATGTGCATGAGGTCGAAGGCGGCCTCGCGCTGCACACGCATGGCCATCCGCACCGCTGGGCGCGCGTGCTGCGCCGCGACGGGCCGAAGCGCCTGCTGTGGCTGAGCTTCGGCCTCCACGCCTCGGACCTGCCACGCTTCGAGCAGCACCTGCGGGAACGCGAGGTGAAGCGCATCGCGGCGCCGGCCGGCGCCGACGCCGGCGGCTTCTGGATCGAGGGCCCGGACGGCCTGCCGCTGCAGCTGCGCGTCGCCACCAAGTGCTCGCCCTCGCATCCCGCGCCGCGCGAATTCCCGCCGGCCAACGGCAACGCCGGCCGCTCGCCGGGCCGCAGCGTGCTGCCGAAGGTGCGGCCGCTCTACCTCTCGCACATCCTGCTGTTCAGCGCCGACGTCGAGGCCGCCACGCGCTTCTACGAAGACGTCCTCGGCCTGCGCCTGTCCGACGGCTCCGCGCCGGTGATCGCCTTCCTGCACACGCCGCACGGCAGCGACCACCACCTGATCGCGCTGGCGAAGTCCGGCGGCCCCGGACTGCACCACAGCAGCTGGTGCGTGCCCTCGCTGGACGCGGTGGGCCTGGGCGGCCAGCAGATGGCGGACGCCGGCTATGCGCAAGGCTGGGGTGTGGGCCGCCACGTGCTCGGCTCCAACTACTTCCGCTATGTACGCGACCCCTGGGGCAGCTATGCCGAGTACTCGTTCGACATCGATTTCGTCGAGGCTGGCAAGACCTGGCCCTCGGCGGACCACCCGGCCGGCGACTCGCTCTACGCCTGGGGGCCGGACCTGCCTGAAGACTTCGTGACCAACCACGAACCCGGCTGACCCCACAACAACGAAGGAGACAAGATGAACAAGACCCTGATGGCGGCCACGCTGGCCGCCCTGCCCCTGGCTGCGTCCGCGCAGAGCGTGAGCCTCTACGGCATCCTCGACGTCTCGGTGCAGGCGATGCGCTTCGGCGCCGCCGGCGCGCATCCGTCCACCCACCTGACCGCGCTCACCAGCGACACCTCGCGCGTCGGCCTGCGCGGCAGCGAGGACCTGGGCGGCGGCCTGCGCGCCTACTTCAAGATCGAGCACGGCCTGCAGGCCGACAACGGCACGCAAACGAGCGCGACGGCCTTCTGGAACCGCGAGTCCTACGTGGGCCTGTCGGACGCGACGCTGGGCGCGGTGCAGCTCGGCAGCCAGTTCACGCAGGGGCTGTGGCTGTCGCTGAAGACCGACCCGTTCATGCGCTTCGGCGTGGGCGGCCAGTACACGCTGCTGCAGGGCCTGCGCGGCTACCAGAACCGCTTCGACAACACGGTGCAGCTCATCACGCCGAACCTCAGCGGCGTGCAGGGGCGGCTGCTGGTCTCGGCGGGCGAAGGCGCAGTGACCGGCGCCAGCTACTCGGGCAGCCTCGACTACACGCAGGGCCCGCTGATGATCGGCGCGGTGCTGGACCAGGTGAAGGCCACCGCCGCCTCGCTGGGCCTGAAGGGCGACCCGCGCACCAGCCGCACGCTGTCGCTGGCCGGCACCTACGACCTCAAGGTCGCCAAGCTCGCCGGCTGGTTGCAGAGCAACCGCGTGGACAGCCTGCCGAACGTCAGCGGCTACATGCTCGCCGCCACCGTGCCGGTCGGCCCCACCGGCGAGATCCGAGCGTCCTTCGCCCATCGCAGCACCGGCAGCGCGAATGCCGATGCCTCGCTGGCCGCCATCGGCTACGCTTGGCTGGCCTCCAAACGCACCCAGCTCTACGCCACCGTGGCCCGGCTCGACAACAAGGGCGGCAATGCCGCCTTCCGCATGGGCCCGGCCACGGCCGAGCAGGCCGCTGCCGGCCTGCCCTTCGCCGGACAGGACACGAGCGGCCTGCAGCTGGGCATCCGCCACTACTTCTGAGCCAGGGCCACGCCGATGCTGACCGTCCACCATCTCTCCACCTCGCAGTCCGAACGAGTCGTCTGGCTCTGCGAGGAACTGGGCCTTGCCTACACGCTGAAGCGCTACGAGCGCGACCCGGTGACGCGGCTGGCGCCGCCGGAGCTGAAGGCCCTGCACCCGATGGGCGGCGCGCCGCTGATCGAGGAGGACGGCCTGCTGCTGGCCGAGAGCGGCGCGATCGTCGACTACCTGATGGCCAGGCACGGCGGCGGCCGGCTGGCGCTGGCGCCGGACCATCCGGACTACGCGAACTATCTCTACTGGTTCCACTTCGCCAACGGCAACCTGCAGCCGACGCTGGGGCGGCTGATGGTGCTGCAGCGGGTGAAGCCGGCCGAGGGCGATCCGACGCTGGCCGGCGCGAAGGCGCGGGTCGAGCGGGTGCTGGACCTGGTCGACGCGCGGCTGGGCGAGGCGCCGTACCTCGCGGGCGCCGAGTTCACGGCGGCCGACATCATGAGCGTGTTCTCGCTGACGAAGATGCGGCTGTTCGTCGACTTCGAGCTGGGCCAGCGCGCGAACATCCACGCCTGGCTGAAGCGCATCGGCGAGCGGCCGGCCTTCCAGGCGGCGATGGCAAAAGCCGATCCCGGTCTCGCCTGACTGACTAACGGTGATGTTCGACTGACTCGCCGTGCTTGCGCGCGTGCCACAGCGAGGCCGCGAACACGCCCATGCCCGCCAGCGACAGCAGCGCCCCGACCCAGCCGGTCGAGGTCCAGCCCAGGCCGCCGGCGATTGCCACGCCGCCCAGCCAGGCGCCCAGCGCGTTGGCGATATTGAAGGCCGAATGATTCAGCGCCGCGGCCAGCGTCTGCGCGTCGCCGGCCACGTCCATCAGCCGGATCTGCAACGCCGGGCCGACCGCGACGATCGTGCCCAGCAGGAACACCGACAGCGCCGCCGTCGCCGGGTGATGGGCGGTGAACACCAGCGTGCCGAGCACCAGCGCGCTCCAGGCCAGCACGCCGCCGATCGTGCGCATCAGCGAACGGTCCGCGAGGCGGGCGCCGAGCACATTGCCGGCCACCATGCCGGCGCCGAACAGCGCCAGCACCAGCGGCACCGCGCCGACGGACAGGCCCGCCACCTCGGTGAGGATCGGCTTCACGTAGCTGAACACGGCGAACATGCCGCCGAAGCCGATCGCGCCGATGCCCAGCGTCAGCCAGACCTGGGCGCGGGCCAGCGCGCCAAGCTCGCGCCAGGGGCTCGCGCCGGGCGCGGCCTTCATGTCGGGCACCCAGCGGTAGACCAGCGCCGCGGCCAGCACCGCGATCGCGCCGACCAGCAGGAAGGCCGAGCGCCAGCCCCAGTGCTGGCCCAGCCAGGCCGCCAGCGGCACGCCGACCAGCGTGGCCGAGGTCAGGCCCAGCATCACCATGCCGACGGCGCTGGCGCGGCGGTCGGGCGGGGCCAGCGCCGCAGCCACCAGCGCGCTGACGCCGAAGTAGGTGCCGTGCGGCAGGCCGGTCATCAGCCGCAGCAGGTTCAGCGAGAGGTAGCCGGGCGCCATCGCGCTGGCCACGTTGCCGAGCGCGAACAGCGCCATCAGCGCGATCAGCAGCGTGCGGCGCGACCAGCCGGCCGTGGCCACCGCCAGCACCGGCGCACCGACGACGACGCCCAGCGCGTAGGCGCTGATCACATGGCCGGCCTCGGGGATCGAGACGCCCAGGTCGCGCGCCACCTCGGGCAGCAGGCCCATGATGACGAACTCGCCGGTGCCGATCGCGAAGCCGCCGACGCCCAGCGCCATCGCCGCCGGCCAGAACAGCTCCCGCTGGCGGCGCCGGCGGGCGGCGAAGG
>NZ_LYVQ01000298.1 GCF_001984095.1 Pelomonas sp. KK5 | reverse complement strand
GGCGTGGGCGCGGCAGCCGGCGTGGCGGGCGCCTACGAGCTGGCCACGACAACCGCCCCGGCGGCGGTCGTCATCGCGCTGGCGGGCCTGGGCGCGGTGCTCGGCACCTGGGCCAGCAGCATGATCGGCAGCTCCACGCCGAGCCGGCGCCTGCGCCGCTTCGAGAAGGCGCTGGAGCAGGGCCAGTACCTGCTGATGGTGGACGTGCCGCGCACGAAGGTGCACGAGATCGAGGCCCTGCTCGAAGCGACGCACCCCGAAGCGCACTTCGAGGGCGTCGAGCCCAACGTCCCCGCGTTCCCGTGAGCCCCTCGCCCAGCCCCGCCTCGCTGAACGCGGGCTGGGCTGGTCGGTCCCCCGAGGGGACGCCGGCCCACGCGGCATCGAGCCGCATGGGCCGACAGAGCAGCGCCCTTAGGGCGGCCCGGCGGGCGCTGCGGGATCAGGCGATCGTCCGCGCCTCGCCGCTGCCGTACAGATTGCTGTCGCAACGGCCGCACAGCGAGGGGTGGGCCGGATTGCTGCCCACGTCGGCGCGGTAGTGCCAGCAGCGCTCGCACTTCGTGTGCGCTGAGGGCTGCACGTCGACGGCGTCCGATTCGGCGGCCACGACGGCAGCAGCCGAGGTGATCAGCACGAAGCGCAGGTCTTCGCCCAGGCTCTGCAGCAGGGCCAGGTCTTCTGCCGCCGCCAGCTTCAGCGTGACCTCGGCCTGCAGCGAGGCGCCGATCGCGCCGGCGGCGCGCTGTTCCTCGATCGCCTTGTTGACGCCGTCGCGCAGCGCGCGGATGCGGCTCCACTTGCCCAGCAGCGTGGCATCGGCCTCGGGCAGCGTCCAGTAGGTCTCGGTGAAGATCGTGCCGCTGCTCGCCTTCGGCGCGAAGACGGCATAGGCCTCCTCGGCGGTGAAGGACAGGAAGGGCGCCATCCAGCGCAGCATCGCCTGGGTGATGTGCCACAGGGCGGTCTGTGCCGAGCGGCGCGCGGCGCTGCCGGCGGCGGTGGTGTAGAGGCGGTCCTTCAGCACGTCGAGGTAGAAGCCGCCCAGGTCTTCCGAGCAGTAGACCTGCAGCTTGGCGACCACCGGGTGGAACTCGTACTTCTCGTAGTGGGCCAGGATCTCGGCCTGCAGCTCGGCGGCGCGGGCCAGCGCGTAGCGGTCCACTTCCAGCAGCTGTCCCACCGGCAGCGCATCGGCCGCGGCGTCGAAGTCGCTGGTGTTGGCCATCAGGAAGCGCAGCGTGTTGCGGATGCGGCGGTAGCCGTCCACCACACGGGCGAGGATCTTCTCGTCGATGCCGAGGTCGCCCGAGTAGTCGGTGGACGCGCACCACAGGCGCAGGATCTCGGCGCCCATCTTGTCGCTGATCGCCTGCGGGGCCACGGTGTTGCCCAGCGACTTGCTCATCTTGCGGCCCTGGCCGTCGACGGTGAAGCCGTGGGTCAGCAGGCCGCGGTAGGGCGCGCGGTCGTTGACGGCGCAGCTGATCAAGAGCGACGAGTGGAACCAGCCGCGGTGCTGGTCGTGGCCTTCCAGGTACAGGTCGGCCTCGGGGCCGGCTTCATGCGCCGCGCCGGCATGGCTGCCCTTGAGCACATGCTGGAAGGTGGAGCCGGAGTCGAACCAGACGTCCAGGATGTCCTGGCCCTTCGTGTACTGCGCGGCTTCCTCGGCGCCCAGCCATTCGGCCGGGTCCAGCTTGGACCAGGCCTCGATGCCGCCGGCCTCGACCAGCTGCGCCGCGCGCTCGATGAATTCCAGCGTCTTCGGATGCGCTTCGCCGCTGTCCTTGTGCAGGAAGATCGGCAGCGGCACGCCCCAGCTGCGCTGGCGCGAGATGCACCAGTCGGGCCGGCCGGCGATCATGTCGCGCAGGCGGGTGCGGCCGTTCTCGGGGTAGAAGCTGGTGGCCTCGATGGCGGCCAGCGCGGTCTCGCGCAGCGTGCGCGGCGCCTTGTCCTGCGTGAACAGGCCCTCGCCCTCGTCCATGCGCACGAACCACTGCGCGGCGGCGCGGTAGATCACCGGCGTCTTGTGGCGCCAGCAGTGCGGGTAGCTGTGGGTGAGCTTGCTGTGGGCCAGCAGGCGGCCGGCCTGCTCCAGCGTGTCGGCGATGACCGCATTGGCCTTCCAGATGTGCTGGCCGCCGAACAGCGGCAGCTCGGCCGCATAGGCGCCGTTGCCCTGCACCGGATTCAGGATGTCGTCGAAGGACATGCCGTGGGCGATGCAGGACTGGAAGTCGTCCAGGCCGTAGGCGGGCGCGGAGTGGACGATGCCGGTGCCGTCCTCGGCGGTGGCGTAGTCGGCGAGGTAGACCGGGCTGGTGCGGTTGTAGCCGGCATCAACATCGGCGAGCGGATGCTTGAAGCGCATGCCGTCGAGGGTCTTGCCCAGCGTCGTGGACAAGACCTGACCCTCCAGCTTCCAGCGCGCCAGGCACTTCTCGACCAGTGCCTCGGCGATCAGGAAGATGCCCTTCGGCGTGTCCACCAGCGCATAGCTCAGCTCGGGGTTGAGGTTCAGCGCCTGGTTGGCCGGGATGGTCCAGGGGGTGGTCGTCCAGATGACGGCGAAGGCATCCTTGGCGAGCGAAGGCAGGCCGAAGGCGGCGGCCAGCGCGGCCGGGTCGGCGGCCTGGAAGGCAACGTCGACGGCGGGGCTCTGCTTGTCCGCGTACTCGATCTCGAACTCGGCCAGGGACGAGCCGCAGTCGAAGCACCAGTAGACCGGCTTCAGGCCGCGGTAGACGAAACCGCGCTCGAACATGCGCTTCAGGACGCGGATCTCGCCGGCCTCGTTGGCGAAGTTCATCGTCTTGTACGGGTTGGCCCAGTCGCCCAGCACGCCCAGGCGCTTGAAGTCGGTGCGCTGCTGGTCGATCTGCTCGGTGGCGTAGGCGCGGCTCTTGGCCTGCACCTCGTCGCGCGGCAGGCCGCGGCCGAAGGTCTTCTCGATCTGGTTCTCGATCGGCAGGCCGTGGCAGTCCCAGCCGGGGATGTAGGCCGCGTCGAAGCCGGCGAGCTGCCGCGCCTTGACGATCATGTCCTTGAGGATCTTGTTGGCGGCGTGGCCGATGTGGATCTGGCCGTTGGCATAGGGCGGGCCGTCGTGCAGCACGAACTTGGGCGCGTTGCAGCGTGCGTCGCGCAGCTTCTTGTAGACGCCCTGGTCCTCCCAGGCCTTGACCCAGCCCGGTTCGCGCTTGGGCAGGTCGCCGCGCATCGGGAAAGGGGTGTCGGGCAGGTTCAGGGTCGAGCGGTAGTCAACAGCGGGCGTCGTGGAGTCGGTCATGGCGTTCGATCGGCAAGGCGGGAGGAGCCGCTGAAAGCGGCCGTTAGCAGGCGCGGTGGTGTGGGCGGCTCGGGCAGCCGCCGGCCAGCTTCAAATTCGATCGCGGGTGGTCTGCCGGCGCATGGCGGCGTGCGTCGCCAGCCAGGCGCGCGCATCCTCCACGTCCTGGCGGATCGCGGCCGTCAGGGCGTCGAGCCCGTCGAATCGGGCTTCGTCACGGAGTTTGTGCAGCAGTTCCACGCGCACGAGTTTACCGTAGGCCCCTTCCAGCCCCAGCGGCCAGTCCAGGCAGTGCACTTCCAGCAGCATGCGGCCGGCGTCTTCGACGGTCGGCCTGTTGCCCAGCGAGGCGACGCCGTCGACCGGCTGCCCGGCCAGCCCGTGGACACGCACGGCGAAGATGCCCTGCGCGGCCGGCTTGTCGTGATTGAAGCGCAGGTTCAGCGTGCGGAAGCCCAGCGTGCGGCCCAGCTTGGCGCCGTGCACCACATGGCCGGAGATCGAGTACGGCCGGCCCAGCAGCCGCGCCGCAGCCTCCATGTCGCCGCGGCCCAGCGCCTCGCGCACGGCCGAGCTGGAGACGCGCAGGCCGTGCACTTCGTAGCTCATCATCCGCGCCACGTCGAAGCCGCGCTGGCGGCCGGCGGCGTCCAGCGTCGCGTAGTCGCCCTGGCGCTTGGCGCCGAAGCGGAAGTCGTCGCCGACCAGCACGTACTTCGCGCCGAGGCCCTGTTCCAGCACCTGGCCGATGAAGTCCTGGGCAGAGAGCGAGGCGAGCCGCTCGTCGAAGCGAAGGATCACGACCTGGTCGATGCCGCAGCGCTCCAGCTCGCCGAGCTTGTCGCGCAGCGTGGCGATGCGGCTGGGCGCCAGCTCGGGCTTGCTCATCCGGGCGGCGAAGAAATCGCGCGGATGCGGCTCGAACGTCATCACGCAGGAAGGCAGGCCGCGATGCTGGGCCTCGGAGCGCAGCAGCGCCAGCATGGCCTGGTGGCCGCGATGGACGCCGTCGAAATTGCCGATCGTCAGCGCGCAGGCGGGTGCGATGCCGGGATGGTGGAAACCGCGGAAGACTTGCATGCGTTGAACTATGCCGTTACTTCGGCGGGGCTGTGGACCCAGGCCCATTCGCCGGGCTTGAGAGACTCAGGCAGGCGCAGCGCGCCGAACTGCGGCCGGTGCAGCGCCTCACAGCGGTTGCCTACCGCCGCGATCATGCGCTTGACCTGGTGGTACTTGCCCTCGACCAGGGTCAGCCGGATGCCGTGGGTGCCGAAGGCCTCGGCGCCTTCGGCCTGGGTGAATTCGGTGTGGTCGGGCTTGGCGGGGTCGCGGTTGGGTTCGCGCAGTTCGACGCCGTCGCGCAGCTGCTGCACCATCTCCGGCGTCACCGGATGCTTGCAGGTCGCCTCGTAGACCTTGGGCACATGGTGCTTGGGGCTGGTGAGCTTGTGGATCAGGCTGCCGTCGTCGGTGAGCAGCAGCAGGCCGGTGGTGTCTTCGTCGAGCCGGCCGATCGGCTGCACGCCGCGCTCGCGCAGCGGGCCGGGCAGCAGGCTCAGCACGCTGGGGTGGTGCTTGGGCTTCTGCGAGCACTCGTAGCCGGCCGGCTTGTTCAGCAGCACCAGGGCCTTGGCGTAGTAGGGCCAGGTCTTGCCGCTGACCTCGAAGACCAGGCCCTCGGTCTCGAATTCGGCATCGGGGTCGTCGACGATCTCGCCGCCGACCTTGACCTCCTCGTTGAAGATCAGGCCGGCGCACAGCCGGCGGGTGCCGAAGCCTTGCGTAAAGAGGATCTGGGACAGGCGCGCTTTCATATCGCGCCCATTATCCCGTCGCGGGCCTCAGCCCCTGCGGCGGCGGCGCACGGCGCCGAGGATGGCCAGTCCGCCCAGGCCCATCAGCGCCATGCTGCCCGGCTCGGGCACGGCGGAGATGGTCACGGTCGGCACACCCAGCGTGGCCGCGATATAGCCACCCTGCAACTGCAGGTCGAACTCGTAGACCGACAGGTTCTTGGAGCCCCAGCTGCCGGTGTTGTCGGCGATGTTCAGCGAGTTGAACTGCGTGCCGCCGAGCCAGGTCTCGTGGAAGTTGAACTGGAAGTCGGTGCCCATGCCGGCCACGTGCGCGGTGAAGTCGGTGTCGGTCGTGGTGTTGTTGGCCAGGAAGACGCCATCCACCTTCGGGTCGTTGTTGCGCAGCACGAAGTAGACCGGCAGCGTGTTGCCGGTGCTGCCCTTGGCCGGGTCCACGGTGATGGCCACGCCGTTGGCGGCGAAGCTGACGGTGGACATGTCCACGACGTAGCCGCGGGTCGGCCATTGCGGGTCGTTCTGGTAGTTGGTCGAGTTGAGCAGGAAGCTCATCTGGACGGTGGAACCCTTGGGGATCAGGTTGGCGATGCCGGTCTGGCTGTCCACCTCGGAGACGGTGCTGGTAAGCGTGACCTTGTAGTCGTTGCCGTTGTAGACGACGGCCTGGGCGGAGGCGCCGGCTGCGAGGGCAGCGGCTGCGAGGACCATGTTCCTGAACTGACTCGATTGCATTGGATACGTCCAAAGAAGGGCAGAGGGATTCCTGCCTGGACGATTTTTTCGACCGCTCCACACGGCCACAGCCGGGCTTGCACTGAGTACAAGTTCACGAATCGGCAGCGCTGTCCGCATCTGCGCAGCGCTCGGGGGAAACACCGATCGATCAGGGGTTTGAGGCCCGCGCGCCGCGCAGCACGGCCTGCGCCATCACCTCGGCCGCCAGCGCGCCGATCAGCGCCACATTGCCGGGCAGGCCCGAGCCGCCGGTGGCCAGGCTGAAGACCACGTCGCCGTCGAAAGGCGTGTGGACCGGGTTGATCGTGCGGGCCAGGCCGTCGTGGGCCATCTGCGCGACCTTCTTCGCCTGCGCCTTCGTGAGCCGCGCATCGGTGGCGACGATGCCCAGCGTCGTGGACATGCCGGTGAGCAGCGCGGCCGGCACGCGGCCCTCGCGCAGCGCCTGCGCGATGCCGATCAAGCGGCCATCGGGCCCGCGGGCGCCGGCGAGCACGGTGCCGTCCTCGCCGATCACGTCGCCGACCGCGTTGACGGCCACCAGCGCCGCCACCGTTACGCCACCGACCTTCAGCGAGGCGCTGCCGATGCCGCCCTTCATCGCCAGTTCGGGGCCGAACAGCTTGCCGACGGTGGCGCCGGCACCGGCGCCGACGCTGCCCTCGGCAGGCGGCGCGTCGGTAGCGGCCTCGCAGGCGGCATAACCCGCAGCCTGATCGGGGTGGATCGTCGGGTCGCCCTGCCAGAGATCGAACAGCAC
>NZ_LYVQ01000297.1 GCF_001984095.1 Pelomonas sp. KK5 | reverse complement strand
GTCCATGCGGGCTCGGCCGAGCTGGGCGAAGGCCAGGGCCTGCTGGTCTGGGCCGTCAAGCCGCAGATGTTCGGCGAGGCCGCCGCGCCCTGCGCCGGCCGCATCGGCGGTGCGCTCCAGCTCTCGGTGATGGCCGGCATTCGCAGCGATGCGATCGCGAAGGCGACCGGCAGCGAGCGCGTCGTGCGCGCGATGCCCAACACCCCGGCGCTGATCGGCCAGGGCATCGCCGGGCTCTACGCCCGCACCGCTGTCTCCGCCGACGATCGTGCGCTGATCGAACAGGTGATGGCGCCGACCGGCCAGAGCCTGTGGGTGGATCGCGAGGCCGATCTCGATGCGGTGACCGCGCTGTCGGGCTCCGGCCCGGCCTACTTCTTCTACGTCGTCGAGGCCATGATGGCCGCGGCCGTCGAGATGGGCCTGAGCGCCGAACAGGGCCGGCGCCTGGCCTTGGCCACCTGCGGCGGCGCCGCGGCGCTGGGCCTGCAGTCGGACGAATCGCCGACCGTGCTGCGCGAGCGCGTGACGTCCAAGGGCGGCACCACCTACGCGGCGATCACCAGCATGCAGGCCGACGGCGTGGGCCCCGCGATCGAACGTGCGGTGAGGGCCGCGCAGATCCGCGCCAAGGAACTCGGCGACGAGTTCGGTGGGTGACATGAAGCCCCTCGTCCAAGGAGTACCTTGGCCGGTCCCCCGCGGGGACGGCGATGCTTGCGGCGTCGAGCCGCAAGCACATCGCCAGAGCGGGCCGCTTGGGGGCGGCCCGGCGCTTGGCCCGCAGCAATACTGAGGTCCCGTTTCATGGGTAGAGCAAGCCGCGACAGCTTGCGCGACTGGCTGCGCGCGCCGGGCTCGCTGAGCAAGCGCCTGGCCGCGCTGGGCACCCGCTACGAGGTCCAGGTCTTACGGCAAGAGGTGACCCCGTTCCGCCAGCGCGAGCGCGATGCGCTGGGCCTGCCGCGGCGCGGCTGCACCGTCGTGCGCGAGGTGATCCTGTGGGTGGACGGGCAGCCGCTGGTGTGGGCCCGTTCCTCGGTGCACCAGACCTCGCTGGCCGGGCCCTGGAAGGCGCTGAAGGGGCTGGGCACGCGGCCGCTGGGCCACCTGCTCTATGACGACCCGCGCGTCACCCGCAGCGAGCTCGAGCCGCGCCGCCTGGCCCGCTACGGGCACACGCGCCGGCAGATGCAGCGCCAGTGGCTGGCCGCCACCGGCGAGCTGCCGTCCCCGCAGATGCTGTGGTCGCGCAACTCGGTGTTCCGCCGCCGCGGCGCCGAGCTGCGCGTGATGGAACTTTTCTTGCCCGCGCTCAAGGCATACCGGACCCGGCCCCGCTGAGAATCGGCGTCATGTCTTCCGCCTCCTCGATCTCCAGTTTCTGGCGCGCCCTGTGGCCCGCCGCCATGGCCGTCAACGGGCGCGAGCGTGTGCGCGCCGCGGTCGGCGCCGGCATCGGCATGCTGCTCACCGGCCTGCTCGCGCAGCTCTGCGTGGCCACCCATGCGATGCCCAGCGCCATCTGGCTCGTCGCGCCGCTCGGGGCCAGCGCGGTGCTGGTGTTCTGCGTGCCGGCGAGCCCGCTGGCGCAGCCCTGGTCGGTGGTCGGCGGGGACACGCTCTCGGCGCTGGTCGGCATCGCCTGCTTCAGCCTGCTGGGCGGCACGGCCTTCTCCGCGGCGCTAGCCGTGGCGCTGGCGATCGCCGTGATGTTCGCGCTGCGCTGCCTGCATCCGCCCGGCGGCGCGGCGGCGCTGCTGATGGTGATGGCCGGCGTGCACGACTGGCGTTTCGCGATCTTCCCGGTGCTGGTCAACACGCTGGCGCTGGTGAGCGCCGGCATGGTCTACAACCGGCTCACCGGCCGCGCCTATCCGCATGTGTCGCAGCCGCCCGCGGCCGCGCCGGCCGGCACGCCGCAGTTCGCCGAGGCCGACCTCGACGCCGCGCTGGCCCGCTACAACCAGGTGCTGGACATCCCGCGCGACGACCTCGCCGCGCTGCTGCACGAGGCGCAGCTGCATGCCTACGAGCGTCAGTTCGGCACGCTGCGCTGCGCCGACATCATGTCGCGCGAGCCGCTGTCCGTTCAGTTCGGCACGCCGCTGCAGGAGGCCTGGCAGCTGCTGCGCGAGCGCGGCATCAAGGCGCTGCCGGTGGTCGACCGGGCGAACCGCGTGATCGGCATCGTCACGCTGACCGACTTCATGCGCGCCGCTCCGCTGGACGAGCACGACGGCTTCGCCAACCGCCTGCGCGGCTTCCTGCAGGCAACACCTGGCCCCAATTCGGACAAGGCCGAGGTGGTCGGCCAGATCATGTCGCGCACGGTGCGCGTGGTCAGCGCCGACCGGCCGGTGGCCGAGCTGGTACCGCTGTTCGCCTCGACCGGCCACCACCACATTCCCATCGTCGGCACCGAGGCGAGGCTGGTCGGCATCCTCACGCAGTCCGACCTGGTGGCGGCGATCGCACGGTCGACAAGCCGTGCGACTTGAGCGTTAGCTTTTCTTCTCCCTAATTCCGAGACCCCACTGACACGCCCGAAGCGAAGACCCGCCTATAGACTGAAAGCGAGAGGGAGGTTCCACAACCGCAGTACGCAGGAATCTCATGAAAACACGCCAGGTCACGATCTTCACGGGTCAGAGTTTCGAAGTCCCCCAGTGCATCCAGCGCATCGACCACCAGTCCACCCACGGCTGGCAACTGCGCTACGGCGGCACCAAGCTTTTTTCCGATCACTCGCAGGATGGCAGCGGCGCCGCTGCCGCGCTGGCCGCCGCCACCAAGGCGCTGCTGGTCCGCATCGCCAAGATGCCCGCACCCTCCCGCCTGCAGCGCCAGCCCAGCGGCACCAAGGCCAGCGGCCTGCCGGTGGGCATCTCCGGCCCGGTCGTGCGGCAGCGCGCCGGCAGCCGCGTGCGTGACTGCAGCTTCGCCGTCTCGCTGCCGCGCTATGGCAGCGCACCGCGCGGGCGCAGCGTGTACATCGGCACCGAGAACACCTACTCGCCCGAGAAGTACGCCCAGGCCCTGGCCAAGGCAGTCGCCCTGCGCGAAGAAGCAGAGGCGGCCTACCAGCGCGCCGCCACCCGCGCCCGTCGCGCCGAGAGCAAGACGCTGAAGGCCACGGCGGTGATGAAGAAGTAACCCCTCAGTTCAGCGCAGGGCCTGCAGCGCGCCGTCGAGCGCCCGAAGCCCTTCCAGCGCGCCCAGGGCGAGCCCCACGTCGGCGCTCGTCGGCACCTGCGGTTCACGCGGATTGATGCGGATCAGCCGGCCGCCATGCGCGTGGATGACGCGCTGGCTGAAGTGGCGCACCGAGGGTACCGCCGTGCCGGCGCCGATCTCGATCACCACCGGCCGCCGCGCCGATGCGATCCAGCGCGACAGGCGCAAGGCCTGACCCTCGCTGCGGTCGGGCACCCAGCTCCCGTCGCCGAACATCAGCACGTTCGGCCGCGCCAGGGCATCGCAGCGCGGGCAGCGGGGCAGGGGGCCGCGCCAGCGGCAGGCCGCGTCGTCGACCACATCGGTGTCCAGCCCGTCGGCCGGGAACAGGGCGCTGCTGCAGGGCCGCGTGCATTGCAGCCAGTGCAGCGAGCCGTGGCACTCGACGACAAGAGCCTGCTCGTCGAAGCCGGCCTTCTGGAACTGGCCGTCCACATTGCTGGTGTAGACGAAGCCGCCCAGCGGCACGCGCTCGGCCCATTGACGCAGCAGCCCGAAGCCCGCATGGGGCGTGGTGTTCCGGTACAGGCCGAGGCGGTGGCCATAGAAGCCCCAGGCCAGCCCGGGGTCCTCGGCGAAGGTCTGCGGCGAGGCGACGGCGGTGAACTCCAGCCGCGCGGCGGCCAGGGCCGGATAGGCCTGCCAGAAGCCGGTCGTGCCGCGGAAGTCCGGCAGGCCGGAATCGACGCCCATGCCGGCGCCGGCGGCGATGATCAGCGCATCGGCCTGCTCGATCAGTTCGGCCGCGTGCTGAAGGGGATCCCGGTTGATCAATGCACGCCTGGCAGCGCGTTGTCGCCGACCCGCACCACCGGCCAGTTGACGACGATCTTCGTGCGGGTCAGTTCCACCTCGCCCTTTTCCTCGGCCGCCAGCACCGCCTCTTCCGACTTCAGCACGTGCTGGGCCACGCCGGGCTTCCAGCGCACCATCACCAGCACCCACAGCGGGTGGTAGTTGGTGTCGGCGTTGCCGGCGCCGAGCGGGCGCGGGATCGAGGGCAGCACGCTGCCCTGCTCCTCGCCCGGGAACTTGTAGGCCTTCTCGACCGGGCCGGCCTTCAGCGCGTCGGCCAGCGAGGGCACGTAGTTGAGGCCCTGCTTGCGGGCCAGGTTCTGGTCGGACACGTCGGTGCTGACGTAGTGGACCATCTGGCCCTCGTACCAGGCCTCCTTGAGCGGGAGCGTGATCTCGGCCGCATGAGAAGTGACGGCCAGGCCGGCCAGCATTGTGGCGAAGAGGAAACCGATGCGCATGCTCGTCGAGCCTCCCGGAACGTTGTGATGGATGGGTGCCGATTCTTCGGCCCGCCGTTGCAGGCATGACGCTGAATCTTGCCGTTAGTGCGCAATGCTGCACAAGCGGGCTTGCTACAGCCTGTCCAGCCCGTGCCGCTCGTGCCACTCGGCCAGCGACTCGTCGGGCCACTGCTGCACGTGGCGATGGCCCTTGCCGCGCGGCACGTCCACCCAGCCCGCGGCATAGGCCAGGCCGGCCTCGACCACCTCGGGCGGGCGCGGCAGCGGCGTGTCGATGGCCGAGGCATGCGGATGGATCAGTTCCGGCCAGCGCGGGTCGTACAGCCACAGCGGGCTGCCGCACTTGAGGCAGAAGCGCCGCTCGGCGGGCGAACGCCGCGCCCGCTTGCCGGGCTCGCGCAGCACCGCGTGGTAGCAGCCCAGCTGCTTCGCGCCCTTGCGGATCTTCAGCGTGGCGGCGTGGCCGCCGAGGTTGATCCCGTAGCCGCCGCTGCCGGCCGTCTTGCGGCAGATGGAACAGTGGCAGTGCATGAAGGGCACGGGGCCGTGCGCCTCGAGGCTGAAGCGCACGGCGCCGCAATGGCAGGAGCCTTCCAGGACCATAACGCGTTACTCCACCAGCAGCTTGCGCGCCTTCAGCGCCAGGTGGATCTTGTCGCCGATGGTGTCCTTGTTGAAGGGCTTGACGATGTAGCCGGTGGCGCCGAGCTGGGCCGCGCGGACGATGTCCTCGCGCCGGCCCTCGGCCGTCACCAGCAGCACCGGCACGCTGTGCAGCGGATCGTCGGCGGGCTTGGCGCGCAGTGCCTCCAGCAGCTGGAAGCCGTTCATCACCGGCATGTTGATATCGCTGAGCACGAAGTGCACCGGCTCGCCGCCCTCCGCCGCGTTCTCCAGCATGCGCAGCGCGAGCTGGCCGTTCTCGGCCTCGGCGATCTTGCGAAAGCCCAGCTCACGGATCAACCCGCAGATGATGCGCCGCATCGTCGAGAAATCGTCGACTACCAGGAAACTGAAGTCCTCGCGCTTGATCGTCGTGACCATGGCCCCTCCCGTGCTCCACGGGCGATGCTACACGGCGCGGCCCATTCAAAAGCGCGCGGCGGCGATAGGAAGAGGCGCGAGTTCCTCGACGCTCGAGGGGCAGCCATGCACCATGAAGCACCTGCCCTGATCCGCCTTGCCGCGCCATGAACCTCATCGACATCCATCCCCACATCATCTCGGACGACGAGAAGCGCTATCCGCCCGCGCCGCTGTTCGGCAAGCGCTCGGACTGGTCGCAGGAGCGGCCCTGCACGGTGCAGACGCTGATCGCCGCGATGGACGCCGCCGGCGTGGCCAAGGCCGCCGTGGTCCACTCGTCCACCACCTACGGCTTCGACAACAGCTATGTCGTGGATGGCTGCGCGCAATACCCGGACCGGCTCGTCGCCGTGGGCTCGGTGGACGTGCTGGCCGACGACGTGCCCCAGGTCATCAAGGCCTGGGCCGACAAGGGCCTGGCTGGCCTGCGCATCTTCACCGGCGGTTCGACCAAGGATTTCGACCCCAGCGAGCTGGACAACCCGAAGAGCTTCAAGGCCTGGGAGATGCTGGCCGAGCTGCGCCTGCCGATGTGCATCCAGACCGGGCCGATCGGCCTGCCGCAGGTGCGCATGCTGGCCGAGAAGTTCCCGAACGTGAAGATCATCCTCGACCACCTGGGCCGGCCCGACGTGCTCGACGGCGCGCCGTACGCGGCGGCGCAGAGCCTGTTCGACATGGCCGATCTGCCTAACCTTCATATGAAGCTGACTCCGCGGATCTTCGGCGACGTGAAGAAGGGCAGTGCCAGCGCCGAGACCTTCTTCCCGCGCGTCGTCGAGGCCTTCGGCGCGCAGCGCCTCGCCTGGGGCTCGAACTTCCCGACCTCGCCCGGCGCGCTCAGCGAGATCCTGGCCGAGGCGCAGGCGGGCCTGGCCTGCCTGTCGGCGGACGACCGCGAGTGGATCTTCGGCAAGACGGCCGCCACCCTCTATCCGCGCCTGGCATGAACGGCGCCGAATCGCTCGTCGCAACCCTGGTCGACCAGGGCGTGGACATCTGCTTCGCCAACCCGGGCACCTCGGA
>NZ_LYVQ01000296.1 GCF_001984095.1 Pelomonas sp. KK5 | reverse complement strand
GCAGGGCGCGGCCCGCATGCGCCTGCTGGTGGCCGATCGCCAGCTCGCCGCCGACCGGCTGCCGCCGAAGCTGCGGTCCAGGGTGCTGGTGGAGCGCGGCATCCAGCTCGACCATCTCGGCCTCGCCGATGGCGCGAAGAACGCCTTCGACGACGCCCTGAAGCTCGACGCCGACAATGCCGAGGTCCACGGCGCGATGGCCGTCAATGCACTGTTGCGCCGCCAGGACGGCGAGGCCGTCGAGCACGCCGGCCGCGCGCTGGCGCTCTCGCCCAACGACACCGCGCCGCGCTACACCCGCGTCTACGCCCGCTACTTCGAGGGCCAGCTGCCCGATGCGCGCGACGAGCTGAAGGAGATCCTGCAGTCCAGCGCCGAGGTCGAGCGCAGCTACGCGGGGATCTGGCTCTACCTGGTCTCGCGCCGCCTCGGCGACGAGGCCGGCGCCAAAGCCGTGCAGATGCCCAGCGACAGCCAGCCCGCCTGGCCCTTCGCCGTGCTGCAGCTGATGCAGGGCCGGCTGGACCTGGACGCCGCGCTGGTCGTGGCCCGCGAGGACGCCAAGACCCGCCCCGGCCGAGAATGCGAGCTGTACTTCTACGCCGCGCAGAAGGCGCTGGCCGACCAGGATGTGGCCCGGGCGCGGACGCTGCTGCGCAAGAGCGTGGACACCGGCGTGGTGGAGTTCAGCGAGTACGCGATGGCCAAGCGTGAACTTGACCGCATCGGGGCCAGATGAGCGCTCAGTCGGGGAAATCGATCGCGAACACCCGCGTGATCCGTTCCTCGCCGGCCAGCACCCGCGTGTCCTCGTGATGCATGCCGATGCTCTCCAGCACCCGCGCGGAGGCCGCGTTGTCCGGCCCGGTGATCGCCAGCACGCGCCGCAGGCCTAACGCGTTATGTGCATGGGCCAGGCAGGCGGCCGCGGCTTCCCTGGCATAGCCCTGGTGCCAGAAGGCCGGCAGGAAGGCATAGCCGATGTCCACCTCCGGCAGCGTGTCGCGCTTGACCAGGCCGCACATGCCGACCAGTTGGCCGTCCTCGATGCGTTCCACGGCCCAGAAGCCGAAGCCCTGGCGCTCGTAGTTGCCGATCAGGCGCTCGCGGATCCAGCTGCGGGCCTCGTCCAGGGTCTTCACGTTGCGCTGGCCGATATGGGCCAGCCAGGACGGCTCGTTGAGCAGTTGCAGGATGAAGGCCGCATCGGCCTCGGTGTACCAGCGCAGGCGCAGCCTCGGGGTTTCCAGCACGAGCATGGGCAAGCAATGTCGAATGTCCAAAACCCGGACAATACGGCAGTTTTCCTGACCGACCCCGCACGCCATGAACTTCATCCAGCAACTCCACGCCGCCGAACGCCTCAACGACTCGCTGCTCTGCGTGGGGCTGGATCCGGAGCCATCGAAGTTCCCCGGCGCCTGGAAGGGCGACCCGGGCCGCATCTTCGACTTCTGCTCGGCCATCGTCGATGCGACGAAGGACCTGGTGATCGCCTTCAAGCCGCAGATCGCCTACTTCCACGCCCACAGCGCCGAGCCGCAGCTGGAGCGGCTGATGGCCCACATCAAGCGCGTGGCGCCGAACGTGCCGGTGATCCTGGACGCCAAGCGCGGGGACATCGGCTCCACCGCCGAGCAGTACGCCCGCGAGGCCTTCGTGCGCTACCAGGCCGATGCGGTGACGCTGTCGCCCTTCATGGGCTTCGACACCATCGAGCCCTACCTGCGCTACCCCGACCGCGGCGCCATCCTGCTGTGCCGCACTTCCAACCCCGGCGGCAGCGACTGGCAGAACCAGCGCCTGGCCGACGTGCCCGGCCAGCCGCGCCTGTACGAGCACCTGGCCGCGCTGGCGCAGACCGAATGGAACAGGAACGGCCAACTGGGCCTGGTCGTCGGCGCCACCTTCCCCGGCGAGATCGCCCGGGTGCGCGAGCTGGCCCCGACGCTGCCGCTGCTGATCCCCGGCGTGGGCGCGCAGGGCGGCGATGCCGAGGCCACGGTCAAGGCCGGCTGGCGCCCCGCGGCGCCGATCATCGTCAGCTCCTCGCGGGCCGTGCTCTATGCGGGCAGCGAGGGCGAGGATTTCGCCGCCGCCGCGCGCCGCGTGGCGCTGCAGACACGCGAGCTGCTGAACACCGCGCGGAAGTAAGTCACCGGGCCGCGCATTAATTCGCAACTAATGCTCAAAATGAGCGGAGTGCAGCGCCGGCGGTGTCTCCCGATGGCGTGAACCCCCTGTTCTCGGAGAGACTCCGCCGGGACCATGAGCATCGACACCCTGGACGACCTGAGCAGCCTGGTCGGGCTTGAGCCCGGCGCGGGTGAACGGAGCATGCTGATCGCGCGCACCGTGCGCTGGCGCGCGGTGCGCGCGATCCTGCTGGTCATCGCCCTGCTGCTGGCGGTGTCCTGCCTGCTGCTGCTGGTCAGCCGCAGCCCCGCCGAGGCCGCCGGCGGCCTGCTGCCGCCCGCGCTGGCGGCCATGGCCGCCCTGCTGAGCCTGGTCGGCGCGTGGCAGGCGCCGCGCCGGCATGCCGGGCCGCTGATGGTGACCGTGCTGGCGATGGCGATGGGCCTGGCGGTGCTGATCGCCGTCTCGCGCGGCGCCGGCCTCTATGCGATCCCGCTGGCCCTGCTGGGCCTGGCCGTGGCACTGGCGACGGGCATGCTGGGCCTGGGCGCCGGCCTGTTCCTGGCGGCGCTGGGCGTGGTGTCGCTGGCCACGCTGGCCTGGGCCGAGATGCAGGGCCTGCTGCTGGCCACCGTGCCGGCGCCGCATGCGCTGGGCTGGCGCCTGGCCGCCCATCTGATGCTGCTACTGACCGGCCTGGCCGTGGGCTGGGCGCTGCTGCGCATGGTGCAGCGCTCGGCCCGCGAGGTGGGCGAGCGCAACGCGCGTTTCCGCGACCTGCTGCGCATGGCCGCCGACTGGTACTGGGAGATGGACCGCGAGTTCCGCTTCACCCATGTGGCCGAGGACAAGCCCGGCATCTCGGGCCTGGACCTGGACGAACGCATCGGCCGCACGCCCTGGGAGGTCGGCTCGATGGGCCTGTCCGACGAGGAGATGGACGCGCACCGCGCCGATCTCGAATCGCACCGCCCCTTCCACGGCCTGGTAGCGCGCCGCCGCGGCGCCGACGGCAGCAGCCGCTTCGTGTCGATCAGCGGGGAGCCGCGCTTCGACGCGCAGGGCAACTTCCGCGGCTACTGGGGCGTGGGCCGCGACGTGACGGCCGAGGTGCAGGCCGAGCAGGCCATCCACGCCACCGAGACCCGCTACCGCGAGCTGTTCCGCCGCTCGCCCTCGCCGCTGGTGCTGCACCGCTGGGGCCGGGTGCTGGACGTCAACCCGGCGGCGATGGCCATGTTCGGCTACACCCAGCGCTCCAGCATGATCGGGCAGGACCTGTTCTCGCACTACGAGCCCGGCGACGACGAGCGCGGCCGCCAGCGCAGCGCGCGCATCGAGGGCATGTCGGTCGGCGCGCTGCTGCCGATGGCCGAGTACCGGCTGCGCACGCTGTCGCGCCGCCGCCGCCTGGTGCAGGCCACCAGCGTGCGGGTGGACGCCGCCGGCGGGCCGGCCACGCTGTCCTTCTTCATCGACCAGACCGAGGCCTCGCGCGCCCAGGAGGCGCTGCGCCGCTCCGAGGGCCTGCTCTCGCACCTGGTGGCCACCAGCCCCGACGTGATCACGCTGACCGAGATGGCCAGCGGCCGCTATGCGATGGTCAACCGCACCTTCGAGCAGCTGACCGGCTACGAGAGCGCCGAGGTGATGGGCCGCAGCGCGGACGAGCTGGGCATCTGGTACGACGCCGGCGAACGCGAGCGCGTCGTCGAGGCGGTGCGGGTGCACGGCCGCGTCAGCAACCTGCCGGTCACCTTCGTCACCAAGAGCGGGGAGCCGATCTCGCTGGTGATGTCGGCGGCGCCGTTCGCGATGGACGGCAAGCAGTACCTGGTCATCAACGCCCGCGACGTCACCGAGACCGAGCGCACCCGCCTGGTCCACGAGGCGATCCTGGCCAATGCCTCGATCGGCATCACGCTGACCCGCGAGCAGCGCTTCGTCCAGGCCAACCGGCTGGTGGAGGAGATGTTCGGCTGGCCGCCCGGCGGCCTGGCGGGCCAGCACGGCAGCGTGGTCTGGCCGAGCCAGGCGGAGTACCTGGAGGCGGGCACGCAGATCGGCCCGCGGCTGGAGGCCGGCGAGCAGATCGAGTTCGAGCGCCGCATGCGCCGGCGCGACGGCAGCACCTTCCTGTGCCGGATCCTGGCCAAGGCGGTCGACCCGAACCACCCGAGCCGCGGCGGCACCATCTGGATCATGGAAGACGTCACCGAGCGCCGCCGCGTCGAGGCCGCGCTGGCCCAGGCCAAGGACGACGCCCAGGCGGCGAGCCGTGCCAAGAGCGCCTTCCTCGCCAACACCAGCCACGAGATCCGCACGCCGCTGAACGGCCTGCTGGGCCTGGCCCGCATGCTGCAGCAGTCCGACCTGGACGATGGCGCGCGCCGCCAGTACCTCGACCAGATGCTGGACAGCGCCGAGAGCCTGTCCGGCCTGATCTCCGACATCCTGGACCTGTCCAAGATCGAGGCCGGGCGCCTCGAGCTGGAGGCCGCGCCCTTCGCGCTGCGCGACATGCTGGCCACGATGCGCATGGCCTACCTGACGCTGGCGCAGGCGCGCGGCCTGAGCTTCCGCATCGAGGTCGGCGAGGGCGTGCCCGCCTGGGTGGTCGGCGACCAGGTGCGCAGCCGCCAGATCCTGTCCAACTACCTGACCAACGCGCTGAAGTTCACCGACAGCGGCTCGGTCGAGGTGCGGGTCCATTCGCTGGGCGACGGACGCATCCGCTTCGAGGTCTCCGACACCGGCCCCGGCATCGCGGCCTCGCTGCACGAGCGCCTGTTCCAGCCCTTCACCCAGGCCGACGAGTCGACCACCCGGCGCTACGGCGGCACGGGCCTGGGCCTGTCGATCTGCCGCGAGCTGGCCACGCTGATGAGCGGCGAGGTCGGCGTCATCAGCGAGCCCGGCCACGGCGCCACCTTCTGGGCCGAGCTGCCGCTGCCGGCCACCACGCCGCCGTCCAGCGCGCGCCAGCCGCGCGAGGACATCGCGCAGCCGCCGGGCAGCCGGGGCCTGCGCGGCCTGCGGGTGCTGATGGTGGAGGACCATCCGGTCAACATGATGATCGCCGTGGCCCAGCTGCAGCAGTGGGGGCTGGAGGTCTCGCAGGCCAACGACGGCAGCCAGGCGATCGAGGCGGTCAACGCCGCCGCGGTGATGGGGCGGCCCTTCGACGCCGTGCTGATGGACGTGCAGATGCCGGTGATGAGCGGCCACGAGGCCACCCGCGTGCTGCGCCAGCGCTACCCGGCGCAGGAGCTGCCGATCGTCGCGCTGACCGCGGCGGCGCTGGTCTCCGAGCGCGACGAGGCGCTGGCCGCCGGCATGAACGACTTCCTCACCAAGCCGATCGACGCGCCGAAGCTGCGCCAGACGCTGGTACGCTTGATCGGCGATCGCGACAACGACCAGACACGGAGCTGAGGCCATGGCTGCTGCGGATGAGTTCGAATACGTCGGCTTCTGGCCACGCGTCGGCGCCAGCCTGATCGACACGATCCTCGCGTCCGTCGTGCTGTGGCCGCTGCTGGGCTGGCTGGCGCCGAAGGACGTCACCGTCGTGCAGGGGCCCGACTGGTCGATCGAATCGCTGAGCGTGATGCCCAGCCGCCCCGGCGAGTTCCTGATCACCCATGTGCTGCCGGCGATCATCGTGATCATCTTCTGGATCAAGTCGGGCAGCACGCCGGGCAAGATGGCCATCGGCGCGCGGGTCGTCGATGCGCGCAGCGGCGCCGCGCTGACGACCGGCCAGGCGATCGTGCGCTACCTGGGCTACTACGTGTCCATCATCCCCTTCTGCCTGGGCCTGCTGTGGGTCGCCTTCGACGGGCGCAAGCAGGGCTGGCACGACAAGATCGCCGGCACGGTGGTGATCCGCAGCAAGAAGAAACGCGGCACCGAGCCAGTGAGCTTCGACAACAGACCAGCATGAACTGTCCCCACTGCGCAGCGGCGATGCAGCCGCTGCTGCTGGAGGGCCACTACGGCCAGCGGGTGGAGACCGACCTCTGCGCCACCTGCGACCTGATCTGGCTGGACCAGCTCGAATCGGTCAACCTCTCGGGCCTCGGCTGGGTGCGGCTGCTGCGGCGCATGCAGCAGGCGCAGCGCGAGTCGCCGGGCGTGGCGCCGATGGCCGAGCCGCCCGGCTGCCCGCGCTGCGGCACGCGGCTCAAGCCGGTGCACAACATGAGCACGCTGGGCCGTTTCGGCGAGCTGGAATGCCCGCGTTGCCGCGGCGGCCTGGCCGGCTTCGCGCAGCTGCTGGCGCGCCGCGGCCTGGTGCGGGCGATGAGCCGGCGCGACCTGGACGTGCTGCGCCAGGAGAAGCGCGACCCGGCCTGCCTGAACTGCGGCGCCGCGCTGGAGCGCGAAGCCTGCGCCCGCGGCCTGCTGGACCAGGACGCGCGCTGCAGCTACTGCACCAGCCCGCTGCTGGTGCTGGACATGCCGCGCTTCTTCAGCGCGCTGCTGATGCGCCATGCCGAGCCGGTGCGGGCCGACCATCTCGGCTGGCCCTGCCGCGGCTGCGGCGCGCCGGTGGAGCCAACGCACGGCGCG
>NZ_LYVQ01000295.1 GCF_001984095.1 Pelomonas sp. KK5 | reverse complement strand
GCGGCTCAGCCGGTACAGCGTGGCGAAGGCGTAATCGGGGACCGCGCTGCCGGCGCCGGCGATCAGTTCGCCGCCGCGGCGCACGTTGTCCGCCATGAAGGCGGGAAGCCGCTGATGATAAGGGTTACGGGCCACCTCGCCGACGTGGCGGGCCAGCGCCTGGATCAGCCGCGCGGTGTCCGTGACGGAGGTCTCGACCATCCAGTTCGGCGCCGCCTGGGTGCTCCAGAACTCCGTCTGCGCGACCACGGTCTCGATGCCCGAGGCGGCCAGCGCCTCCATCACCAGCCGGTGGGTGCCGATGTGGCTGCTGTTGCCGTCGTGCTCGTGCGGCAGCAGGATCAGGGCCGGGCGCCGCTCGCGCAGCAGCTCGGCCACGGCCTGCACCTGTTCGGCCCACAGCTCGGGGCGGCGCTCGGCGGTGTCGGCCTTGGTCTCCTCGAAGCCTTCCTCGCGCAGCCGGATATTGGCCCAGCCCAGCACCGCGCAGGCGGCTTCCAGCTCGGCCCAGCGCTCGGCGCGGCGGGCCTTGTTGCTGCCCAGGGTGACCGCCACGTTGGTGACCTGCCAGCCGGCTTCGCGCTGCAGGCGCAGCGGCAGGGCGCCGATGATGCATTCGTCGTCGGGATGCGGGGCGAAGATCAGGCAAGTCTTGCCATCGGCGGATGCGGGCAGGGCGGAAGGCACGGCCGGCGCGCCCAGCAGTTCGGCGAAGCGGGCCACCCAGGCCTGCCAGCGGGCCAGGTCTTCGGTGTCGGTCAGCGGGTGGTCGGGTGTCAGGGTCGGGGGAAGCATCGGGGAATCGTAGGTCAAGGGGCCGAAGGCGGTCCGGCCAAGGCCATAACTTCTTGTTGGGTTTCTATGCCGTGGCAAGCACCACGCCAGCCAGCGCTAGCGTGTAGGCCAGGCCCTGCTGCCAGCTCATCGCCTCGCCCAGCAGCAGGCCCACCAGGCCGGTGGCGATGGGCAGGAAGACCATGAACACGCCGGCCCGGGCGGCCGGCACGCGCTTGAGCCCGGTCATCCAGAGCCAGACCGTCAGCATGCTCGCCGCGCCGGCATAGAACAGCAGCAGGCCCCAGATCGGCAGCGAGGGTGCGCTGAAGTCGAAGCTGAAGGACTGCCAGAGCGCCAGCGGGGCGACCAGCACCAGGCCCCAGAGGTTGATCAGCGCGCTGATGCGCTTCGGCGCCAGGTGGGCGGTCAGCTTCTTGCCGATCACCACATAGCTGGCCTCGCAGAAGACGGCGCCGATCAGCAGTGCCGCGCCCAGCGGCGTGGTGCTGCCGGCGTCCGCTTTGCCCAGGGCGACCAGCGCGATGCCGGCCACGCCCAGCGCGATGCCCAGCAGCACCCGCGGCGCGATGCGCTCGCCCAGCAGCAGCCGGCTCAGCAGCGCCACGGCCGCCGGGATGCCGGCCATGATCACGCCGGCCGCGACGGCCGAGCAAGACCTGACCCCGAACAGCAGGCAGATCGAGAACAGGAAGTTGCCGAGGAAGGACTCGACGAAGAGCAGCCACCGGGAGCGCGCGTCCAGCGGCGGCTCGTCCGCGGCGGGCTTGAGCCAGTGCAGCATCATCAGCGCCGCCAGGCCGAAGCGCAGGCCCGCCAGCAGGAAGACCGGGAAGACGATCACCAGCAGCTTGGACAGGCCCAGGTAGCTGCCGACGATGGTGGTGCTCAGCGCGAGGCAGGCGTAGGCGAGCCAGGGAGTGGGGGACGAGGACATAGGCCGGGCATCATAGGGAAAGGACTGATTTGCATTAGTTACGACGGCGTTACGGTCGATGCACAAGAACAAAGGAGACAGCCATCGGTCCGACCCCCGCCCCGATGCTGGAGGTGCGTGAGCTGAGCGTGCGCTTCGGCGGCATCACGGCCCTGGACCGGGTGTCCTTCGCTGCGCCGGCCGGGCGCATCGTCGGGCTGATCGGGCCCAACGGCGCGGGCAAGACGACGCTGTTCAACTGCCTGTCGCGCCTGTACCGCTGCGACGAGGGCGACATCCTCTTCGAGGGCCGCTCGCTGCTGCGCACGCCCGCCCAGGGCATCGCCGCCTTGGGCATCGCCCGGACCTTCCAGAACCTGGCGCTGTTCCGCACGATGAGCGTGCGGCAGAACATCCTGCTGGGCGCGCACAGCCGCAGCAGCGGCGGCTTCCTCGCGGCGGCGCTGCGGCTGCCGCGCATGCGGGCGCAGGAGCGGCGGCTCGGCGAGCAGGCGGACGAGATCGTCGAGTTGCTGGACCTGCAGGCCGTGGCGCAGAGGCGGGTGATGGACTTGCCCTTCGGCACGCTCAAGCGCGTTGAGCTGGGCCGTGCGCTGGCCAGCAGGCCGAAGCTGCTGCTGCTGGACGAGCCGGCCGGCGGGCTCAACCACGAGGAGGTGGGCGCGCTGATGGAACTGCTGCGCGGCATCCGCGAGCGGCTCTCGCTGACGCTGCTGCTGGTGGAGCACCACATGAGCCTGGTGATGCGCATCTCCGACCAGGTGGTGGCCCTGGACTTCGGCCGCAAGATTGCCGACGGCACGCCGGACGAGGTGCGGCATAACGCCGATCTTGTGCGGGCCTATCTGGGGGCCAGCGCATGAGCGGCGGCGCTGCAGCTCTGCTGGAAGTGCGCGGCCTGCAGGCCCGCTACGGCGCCACGCAGGTGCTGCACGGGCTGGACTTCGCCGTCGAGGCCGGCGGCGTCACCGCGATCCTCGGCGCCAACGGCGCCGGCAAGACCACCACGCTGCGCGCCGTCTGCGGCATGCTCAGGCGCACCCGCGGCGAGGTCGTCTTCGACGGCCGGCGCATCGAGGCGATGGCGACGGAATCCATCGTCCGCCTGGGCCTGGCCCATGTGCCCGATGGCCGCGGCACCTTCGTCAACCTCAGCGTCGAGGAGAACCTGCGGCTGGGCGCCTACACACGCAAGGACGGCAAGGCCCGGGTGGCGCAGGACTACGAGCGCATATTCAGTTATTTCCCCAGGCTGAAGGAGCGCCGCCGCCAGCAGGCCGGCACGCTCTCGGGCGGCGAGCAGCAGATGCTGGCCGTGTCGCGCGCGCTGATGCTGCGGCCGCGCCTGCTGCTGCTGGACGAACCGTCCTTCGGCCTGGCCCCGCTGATCGTGCAGGAGCTGTTCGACATCCTGGCCGACATCAACAGGCGCGAGGGCATGGGCATGCTGCTGGTCGAGCAGAACGCCGCGCTGGCGCTGAAGCTGGCCCGCCGGGCCTACCTGCTGGAGACGGGGCGCGTCGTGATGGCCGGCACGGCGGAGCAGGTCGGCTCCGATGAGGCGGTGCGCCGCGCCTACCTGGGCTATTGATGATGGGCAACGTCCTGCTCCACCAGTTCTTCTCCGGCCTTGCCACCGGCGGCATCTACGCCAGCGTGGCCCTGGCCCTGGTGATGATCTACCAGGCCACCCACCTGGTGAACTTCGCGCAGGGCGAGCTGGCGATGTTCGCCACCTACATCTGCTGGAGCCTGCTGCAGGCGGGCGTGCCGTACTGGGGCGCCTTCGCGCTGACGGCGGCTGGCGCCTTCCTGCTCGGCGTGCTGATCGAGCGGCTGATCGTGCGGCTGGTGGAGGACGCGCCGATCCTCTCGCTGGTGATCGTCTTCATCGGCCTGCTGGTGATCTTCAACAGCCTGGCCGGCTGGATCTTCAGCTACACGATCAAGCCCTTTCCGAGCCCCTTCCCGGCGCAGCCGCTGTTCGGCAACTCCTATGTGTCCTCACACGAGCTGGGCTCGATCGCGATCACGCTGGTGGTGCTGGCCCTGCTGTTCGTGTTCTTCCGCTTCACGCCGCTGGGGCTGGCGATGCGGGCGGCGGCGCAGAACCCGGTCTCCAGCCGCCTGGTGGGCATCCGCGTGGGCTGGATGCTGGCGCTGGGCTGGGGCCTGGCCGGGGCGATCGGCGCGGTGGCCGGGATGATGGTGGCGCCCACCGTGTTCCTGGAGCCGAACATGATGTCGGGCATCCTGCTCTACGCCTTCGCCGCGGCGCTGCTGGGCGGCATCGACAGCCCCGGCGGCGCGGTGCTGGGCGGCTTCATCGTCGGCGTGCTGGAGAACCTGGTCGGCGCGCTGCTGGGCACCGAGCTGAAGCTGACGGTGGCGCTGGTGCTGATCGTCGGGGTGCTGGTGGTGCGGCCGGCGGGCTTGTTCGGCAAGGTCCACGTCACGAGGGTATGACGATGAACAGACGCCTCGTCCTGCTGCTGGCCCTGATCGCCCTGGCCTGCGCGCTGCCCTTCATGCTCGCCAACTACCGCGTGTTCCAGCTGACGCTGGCCCTGGTCTATGCGATCGCGCTGCTGGGCCTGAACATGCTCACCGGCTACAACGGCCAGATCTCGCTGGGCCACGGCGCCTTCTATGCGATCGGCGCCTACACCGCCGCGATCCTGATGGACAAGGCCGGCATGCACTACGCGCTGACGGTGCCGATCGCCGGCCTCGTGTGCGGCATCGCGGGCTTCCTGTTCGGCCTGCCGGCGCTGCGGCTGGAGGGCCTGTACCTCTCGCTGGCCACCTTCGCGCTGGGCGTGGTGATGCCGCAGTTGCTCAAGTACAAGGCGCTCGAGCACTGGACCGGCGGGGCCATGGGCATCACGATCGACAAGCCGAATCCGCCCGACTGGCTGCTGGCGGCCGGCGTGGAACTGAGCCAGGACCAGTGGCTGTACTTCGTCGTGCTGGCCTGGCTGCTCCTGCTGTTCTGGCTCGGCGCCAATCTGCTGGACGGCCGCATCGGCCGCGCAATGGTGGCCATCCGCGACCAGCCGATCGCCGCGCGCGCGATGGGCGTGGACACGGCCCGGGTGAAGACGATGACCTTCGGCGTGTCCGCCCTGTACACCGGCATCGCTGGGGCGCTGGGTGCCATCGTCGTGCAGTTCGTGGCGCCTGATTCCTTCAGCGTGTTCCTGTCGATCACGCTGCTGGTGGGCATCGTCGTCGGCGGGCTTGCGTCGATCCCGGGCGCGATCTACGGGGCGCTGTTCATCCAGTTCGTGCCGAACCTCGCCGACCAGATCTCCAAGGCCGCGCCCTGGGCGATCTACGGCGTGATGCTGATCGTGTTCATGGTCCTGATGCCCGGCGGCGTGGCCGGGCTCGTTCGCGCCGCGCTGGCGCGCTTTCACCGCTAGGAGGGAAGCATGAAGATCACCCGCAGAAGCTGCCTCGTTGCCGCGCTGGCACCGATCGTCACGGGCGCGGGCGCGCAGGGCAAGAAGTACGGCCCCGGCGCCAGCGACACCGAGATCAAGCTCGGCCAGACCATGCCCTACAGCGGGCCGGCCTCCGCCTACGGCACGATCGGCAAGCTGCACCAGGCCTACTTCAAGATGCTCAACGAGCAGGGCGGCATCAATGGCCGCAAGATCAACCTGATCAGCCTGGACGACGGCTACAGCCCGCCCAAGACGGTGGAGCAGGTGCGCAAGCTGGTCGAGCAGGAAGAGGTGCTGGCCCTGTTCCAGACCCTGGGCACGGCGGCCAACAGCGCCATCCACAAGTACGTCAACGCGAAGAAGGTGCCGCACCTGCTGCTGGCCACCGGCGCCACCAAGTGGGCCGACCCGAAGAACTATCCATGGACGCTGGGCTTCAACCTCAGCTACCAGGCCGAGGGCCAGATCTACGCCCGCTACCTGCTGAAGAACAAGCCAGGCGCGAAGATCGCGATCCTCTACCAGAACGACGATTTCGGGAAGGACGTGCTCAAGGGCGTCAAGGACGGCCTGGGCGCGGCCGGAGCGAAGATGATCGTGGCGGAGGCCAGCTACGAGGTGACCGATCCGACGGTGGACTCGCAGGTGCTCTCGCTGCAGGGCTCGGGCGCCGACACCTTCATCAACATCGCCACGCCCAAGTTCTCCGCCCAGGCGATCCGCAAGGCCTGGGACTCGGGCTGGAAGCCGCTGCAGATCGTCAACAACGTGGGCGCTTCGGTCGGCTCGGTGCTGACGCCTGCCGGCCTGGACAAGTCGGTGGGCCTGCTGACGCTGCAGTACTTCAAGGATCCCAACGACCCGCAATGGAAGGACGACCCCAGCATGCTGGAATGGCGCGCCTTCATGGGCCGCTACTACCGCGAGGGCGACCCGAAGGACGCGTCCAACCTCTATGCCTACCTCACGGCGCAGACGCTGGTCCACATCCTCAAGGCCTGCGGCAACGACCTGACGCGCGAGAACCTGATGAAACAGGCCGCCAGCATCAAGGCGCTGAAGCTGCCGCTGCTGCTGCCGGGCATGAGCCTGAACACGACGCCGACCGACTACTTCCTCGTCAAGCAGGGGCAGCTTGCACGATTCACCGGCGTGCAGTGGCAAGGCTTCGGCGACGTGCTCTCGACCTCACCCTAGAATCCCGCGCTTCGCCACCCCGAGCCCCTCCCGGATGAGCCTGCGCCTGAAACTGATCCTGGCCCTGATGCTGACCGGCCTGGCCTCCGTCGCCCTGGTCGGAGGCACCGCCTATCTGCAGCTTCAGCGCAAGTTCGAGTCGCTGCCTGCGCGGCATGCCAGCGAGCATTTCCGCGGGCGGGTTGCCGCTTACATCGAGCGTTATGGGACGCTGTCGGGGCCGGGCTTCCAGGCCTTCATGCAGCAGCGGCCGGGGCGGGGCGAGGAGCCGCCGCCGCCGCGCGAAGGCGCCGAGGACCGGCCACCGCCGCCGCCCCGCGAGGGTGGTGAAGGGTCTGGGG
>NZ_LYVQ01000294.1 GCF_001984095.1 Pelomonas sp. KK5 | reverse complement strand
CGGCCGCGACAAGACCTACTGGTTCATGCTGGAGCCGCTGATGATCTCCAAGGAGGTGTTCACGAAGCTGCCCAAGGCGCAGCAGGACGTGATCATGGCGGTCGGCGCCGAGATGGAGACCTTCGCCCGCGATGCCGCCAAGGCCGACGACCGGGCTGTCGCCGAGATCTACCAGAAGGCCGGCGCCAAGGTCTATGACATGGACTCCGCCGTGCTGGGCAAGTGGCAGGCGATCGCCCGCGACACGGCCTGGAAGGACTTCGGGGAGAAGAACGAGTCCTGCGCCGCGCTGCTGAAGGCTGCGCAGAAGCTGCTTTGAACGAGCGCCCAGCCATGAGCCACGGTTTCGAACTCTCACCGCCGCCGCCCAGCGCCGCGGCACCCGACCCTGCCACGCCGCGCTGGCTGATGCCGCTGGCCCGCGTGCTGCTGCCCGTCAACCGCGCGATGGTCGCCTTCGGCATGCTCGCGCTGCTGGCGGCCTCCTGCGTGCTGACCTACAGCGTGGTCTCGCGCTACGTCACGCAGGCCTCCACCGACTGGCAGGACGAGGCAGCAGTGTTTTGTCTGGTCGGCGCCACCTTCCTGTGCGGGGGCTTCGTGCAGTCGCTGCGCGGGCATGTGGGCATCGAAGCGATGGCGGGGCTGCTGCCTCGCTCGCTGAATCGCATCCGCCTCGCGCTGGTCGACATCGTCGCCACGCTGTTCTGCGCCTTCTTCGCCTGGAAGTCGTGGACGCTGTTCCACGAGGCCTGGGTGGAGGGGCAAACCACCTCGTCCTCCTGGGCGCCGCCGCTGTGGATTCCCTACGGCTTGATGTCTTTGGGCATGAGCCTGCTGGCGCTGCAGTTGTTCGTGCAGGCTGCCGCTCGACTCAATGGAGGCCAGCGATGAGCATGCTGATGATCGGTTCGCTGTTCGGCGTCGCGACGCTGCTGTTCATGTTCTCGGGCATGCCGATCTCCTTCGCGCTGGGCAGCGTGGCGGTGCTCTTCATGGCCGTCTTCATGCCCGCTTCGGCGCTGGACACGGTGACGCAGAACGTCTACGAGGAGATGGCCAGCATCACGCTGCTCTCCATCCCGTTGTTCATCCTGAAGGGCGCGGCGATCGGCAAGTCCCGCGCCGGCCAGGATCTCTACCAGGCGATGCACGTCTGGATGGGCCGCATTCCCGGCGGCCTGGGCATCGCCAACGTCTTCGCCTGCGCCCTGTTCGCCGCGATGGCGGGCTCCAGCCCGGCCACCTGCTCGGCGATCGGCAGCGCCGGCATTCCGGAGATGCGAAAGCGCGGCTACTCGCCTGGCTTCGCGGCCGGCATCATCGCCGCCGGCGGCACTCTGGGCATCCTGCTGCCGCCGTCGATCACGATGATCCTCTACGCCGTCGCTGCCGAACAGTCGCTGGGCCGGCTGTTCCTGGCCGGCATATTCCCGGGCGTGCTGCTGGTCGTGCTGTTCGCCGGCTATGCGGTGGTGCGCTACCGCAAGGAGCATGCGCTGGCGCTCGATGCGTACGAGCGCGGCGGGACGGCGTCGGCCATGCTGGACAGCGAGACCTTCACGCACCGCCAGAAGTTCGAGATGCTGCCGCGCGTGCTGCCCTTCGTGCTGCTGCTGACCGGCGTGATGGTGGCGCTGTACGGCGGCTTCGCCACGCCTTCGGAGACAGCGGGCCTGGGCGCCGTGCTGGCCCTGGCGCTGGTGGCGATCATCTACAAGGTCTGGCGGCCGAAGGACGTGGCGCCGATCCTGCAGGCCACGCTGAAGGAGTCGACGATGCTGATGTTCATCATCGGCATGTCGCTGCTGTTCTCGTACGTGATGAGCTACCTGCACATCAGCCAGGCCACGGCCGAGTGGATCGTCGGCATGCAGCTCTCGCGCTGGGTGCTGCTGGCGGCGGTGCTGGTGATGGTGATCGTGCTGGGCTTCTTCCTGCCGCCGGTGAGCATCATCCTGATGACCGCGCCGATCATCCTGCCGCCGCTGAAGGCCGCCGGCTTCGACCTGATCTGGTTCGGCATCCTGATGACCATCGTGATGGAGACCGGCCTGATCCACCCGCCGGTGGGCTTGAACATCTTCGTCATCAAGAACATCGCGCCGGACATCGAGCTGAGCGACATCATCTGGGGCGTGCTGCCCTTCGTGATCCTGATGCTGCTCGCCGTCGTGCTGATCTGCGTGTTCCCGGGCATTGCCACCGCCTTGCCGGATCTTGTCATGGGACCGGCGAAATGAAGGCCTGGGGCGACAAGGCCGCCGCCCGTGCCGCGCGCAAGCAGCGCGCGGCCGAGGCGGTCGGCGGCGGGAAGCAGGTGCCGTCGAACCTGGCCGTTAGCTTGCTCGAAGCGCTGCTGCAGCCGGGCGACCGCGTCTGCCTGGAAGGCAATAACCAGAAGCAGGCCGACTTCCTCGCCGAGACGCTGGTGGGCCTGAACCCCGAGCGCGTCCACGGCCTGCACATGGTGCAGTCGGTGCTCGCGCTGCCCGAGCACCTGGACGTGTTCGAGAACGGCATCGCCAAGCGGCTGGACTTCAGCTTCTCCGGCCCGCAGGGCGCGCGGCTCGCGAAGCTGGTATCGGCCGGGCAGATCGAGATCGGCGCGATCCACACCTACCTCGAACTGTTCGCGCGCTATTTCGTCGACCTGACCCCGCAGGTGGCGCTGATCTGCGCCCAGGCCGCCGATGCCGAGGGCAATCTCTACACCGGCCCCAACACCGAGGACACGCCCGCCATCGTCGAGGCCACCGCCTTCTCCGGCGGCATCGTCATCGCCCAGGTCAACGAGGTACTGGACACGCTGCCCCGCGTGGACATCCCGGCCGGCTGGGTGGACTACGTGATCCCCGCGCCGCGCCCGCATTTCATCGAGCCGCTGTTCACCCGCGACCCGGCCCAGATCAGCGAGATCCAGGTGCTGATGGCCATGATGGCGATCAAGGGCATCTATGCCGAGTACGGCGTGCAGCGCCTGAACCACGGCATCGGCTTCGACACCGCGGCGATCGAGCTGCTGCTGCCGACCTACGGCGAGCAACTGGGGCTCAAGGGCAAGATCTGCTGCCACTGGGCGCTGAACCCGCACCCGGCGCTGATCCCGGCGATCGAGGCCGGCTGGGTGGAGTCCATCCATTCCTTCGGCTCCGAGCTGGGCATGGAGCGCTACATCCGCGAGCGGGCCGATGTGTTCTTCACCGGCGCCGACGGCAGCCTGCGCAGCAACCGCGCCTTCTGCCAGGCGGCCGGCCACTATGCCTGCGACCTGTTCATCGGCTCCACGCTGCAGATGGACCTGCAGGGCAACAGCTCCACCGCCACGCTGGGGCGCATCGCCGGCTTCGGTGGCGCGCCGAACATGGGCGCCGATGCCCGCGGCCGCCGGCACGCCTCGCCCGCCTGGCTCAAGGCCGGCGAGCAGGCCCGCGCGGGCCGTGGCGGCGCCGCGGGCACGCCGCGCGGGCAGAAGCTGGTCGTGCAGATGGTGGAGACCTTCCGCGAGCACATGCAGCCTGCCTTCGTCGACAGGCTCGATGCCTGGACGCTGCAGGAGCAAGCCGGCATGGACCTGCCGCCGATCATGATCTACGGAGAGGACGTGACGCACGTGCTGACCGAGGAGGGCATCGCCAACCTGCTGCTGTGCCGCAGCGACGAGGAGCGCGAGCAGGCGATCCGCGGCGTGGCCGGCTACACGCCGGTGGGTCTGGCGCGGGACCGGCGCATGGTCGAGAACCTGCGCGATCGGGGCGTGATCCGCCGCCCGGCGGACCTGGGCATCGATCCGCGCGAGGCCACCCGCAATCTGCTGGCGGCCCGTTCGATGCGCGAGCTGGTGCGGGCGTCCGGCGGGCGCTACGAACCGCCCGCGCGCTTCAGGAACTGGTAGGAAAGGGCCGCCATGCAAGGACTTGAAACCCTGGACTACGCCTTCGACGGCCGGCGCGTGCCGCCCGCCGGCTTCGCACCGGTGCTGGTGGGCGTCGTCGGCTCCGGCAATCTGGAGGTGCTGATCGAGCCCGCCGCCGGCCCGCGCTGCCGCGTGCACGTGGAGACCTCGGCGCGCGGCTTCGGCGCCATCTGGGAAGCGGTGATCGGCGACTTCCACCGCCGCCACGAGCTGGCCGGCGTGCAGGTCTCCATCCACGACATGGGCGCCACGCCCGCCGTGGTCGGCCTGCGGCTGGACCAGGCCGTCGCGGAGCTGCAGCCATGACGACGAGCTATCTCGAATGCTCGGCCCGCCAGCGCCTGAAGCTGTTGCTGGACGAGGGCAGCTTCCACGAGTGGCTGCCGCCCGCCGAGCGCTTGATGAGCCCGCACCTGGCCCAGCTGGGCGTGCCCTGCGCCTTCGACGACGGCGTGGCCATCGGCCGCGCCACGCTGGCCGGCCGGCCGGTCTTCGTCGCCGCGCAGGAGGGCGAGTTCATGGGCGGTGGCGTCGGCGAGGTGCATGGGGCCAAGCTGGTGGGGCTGCTCAGGCGCGCCCTGCGCGACCGGCCCGATGCGGTGCTGCTGCTGGCCGAGTCCGGCGGCGTGCGGCTGCATGAGGCCAACGCCGGGCTGATCGCCGTATCGGAGGTGATGCGCGCGCTGCTGGACCTGCGCGCCGCCGGCATCCCGGTGATCGTGCTGATCGGCGGCGCCAACGGCTGCTTCGGCGGCATGGGCATCGTCGCGCGCTGCGCCGACTGGATCGCGATGAGCGAGCAGGGCCGGCTGGCGATGTCCGGCCCCGAGGTGATCGAGGCCTCGAACGGCGTGCAGGAGTTCGATTCGCGCGACCGGGCGCTGGTCTGGCGCACCACCGGCGGCCAGCACCGCATGCACAGCGGCGACTGCGACGCGCTGGTGGAAGACGAGATCGCCGCCTTCCGCCATGCCGCGATCGCGGCCCTGGACACCCGGCGGCCGCTCGATATCGGCAGCCTGGAGGCGGAGCACGCGCTGCTGAGCGCCCGCCTGCTCGAGGAGGCATCGGCATGAACTGGCAAGACCTGACCCTCGCACTGTTCGGCCCTGGCCACGGCATCGGGCAGGACGGCGACTTCCTGCGCGGCAGCGTCACTTTCGACGGTGAACCGCTGGAGATCGTCGGCACGACGAACCATGCCGAGATCGGCGTGCGCCTCGCGCTGCGCCAGGCCCGCTCGATCCTCGACATCATGGCCGCCCATCCGGGCCGCCCGATCCTGCTGCTGGTCGACACCCAGGGCCAGCGCCTGCGCCGCAGCGACGAGCGGCTGGGCATCAACCGCGCGATGGCCCATCTCGGCATGTGCCTCGACCTGGCGCGCCGGCGCGGCCATCGCGTGCTGGGCCTGGTCTACGAGCAGGCGCTTTCTGGCGGTTTCATCACCTCCGGCCTGATCGCCGACGCCTGCGACGCGCTGCCGGAGGCCGAGATCCGCGTGATGCGCCTGCCCGCGATGGCCCGGGTCACCAAGCTGCCCGAGGCGGTGCTGGCCGAGCTGTCGCAGAGCAACCCGGTGTTCGCGCCGGGCGTGGCCAACTACGTGGCGATGGGCGGCGTGCGCCGGCTCTGGCAGGGCGATCTGCCGGCCGCCTTGCGCGAGGCGCTGGCCGACGCGCCGCGCGAGGACCGCCGGGCCGAGGAAGGCCGCCAGCGCGGTGGCCGGCACCTGGCCGCCGCCGTGATGCAGCGCGTGCTGGATGCCTCCTGATGCCGCCACCGCTGCACCGCCACCAGTTGCTGCGCCTCAGCGATGCGGGCTGGCGCCGGCAGCTGGCGCGCCCGTGGGACGACGAGGCCCGCGCCTGCCTGGCGCACTGGGCCCGCGCGCGGCTGCCGGTGGTGGTGACCGTGCAGACCGATGCGCCGGGCATCGCCGCCGGCATCGCCGCGCCCTTGGCCTGGAGCCGGCGCCGGCTGGTGCTGCGCGTGGAGCCCGACGAGGTGCTGTTCAGCGACGAGTTCCCGCCGCTCGCCGCCTTCGCGGCGCGTCCGGCCTGGCGCGGACTGGCGGCGTCGCTGGCCGCGGCCGGCATCCGCGCGCGGGTCTACGGCAGCCACGGCTGGCAGCAGCTGACCGGCCTGCGCTACGTCCACGCCCGCTCCGACCTGGACCTGCTGCTGATGGTGGCCGACGAGGCCGAGGCGGGCCGCGCCATCGAGCTGCTGCGAACCTTCGAGGGGCCACGGCTTGATGGCGAACTGGCCTTCCCCGATGGGCACGCCGCCGCCTGGCGCGAATGGCGCGACTGGACCGAGGGCCGGCATCGCCTGCTGCTGCTGAAGACCTTGCAAGGACCGCTGCTGCGCGAGCGTGAGGAGGCGGCGGCATGAAGAGGATGGCGCTCGCCCTGCGGTGGCCACCCCCGCTCACGCCGCGGCAGATCGGCCACGCCGCCACGCTGGCGCTGCACGACGAACTGGCCCTGTCGCCCAAGCCCGGCCTGGTGACGCCGGACAGCCGCGGCAGCCATGCGGACATGGACGCCACGACCTTCATGCGCAGCCTGTTCGCGCTGCGCCGCAGCTATCTGCGCTTCGCCGAGCTGGGCGCGGAGGGCGCCGCGTTCGAGGCGCTGGAGCGCTGCGGCATCGAGGCCGAGGCGCGGATGCTGGCGGCCACCGGCGGCATCAACACGCACCGCGGCGCGATCTTCACGCTGGGCCTGCTGTGCGCGGCGGCCGGCCGGCTGGCCGCCGGCGGCCAGCCGCTCGAGGCCGAGGCACTGCGCGCCACGCTGGTCGCGCACTGGGGCGAGGCGCTGGCCCGCCGCGCCACGCGCCCGCCGACGCTGGCCGGCGGCC
>NZ_LYVQ01000293.1 GCF_001984095.1 Pelomonas sp. KK5 | reverse complement strand
CTGGCCGGCCTGGGCGACCGGGGCGGGCAGGGCGTCGGCGCGCATGTCGAGCCAGGTCTCCCGGTAGCTGTGGTGGCGCCAGTAGCCGGGCAGCGCATGGCCGTGCAGCAGGAAGACCACCGGATGCACGTCGATCAGCTCCAGGCAGGCGGCAAACAGCAGGGCCAGGTCGATGCAGGTGCCGCTGCGGTTGCCGAGGATGGTGGACGGGGTGCGCAGGCGCTGCGAGTCGAGGCGGCTGCTGTAGGAGGGCGGCGGGTTGATGTAGCCGAGCTGCCAGTCGTGCAGCAGCGTGGCCCAGATCGCCTGGACCTGCAGGTCGACCTCGCGCAGCTCTTCCTCCTCGGCATTGGGCGCGGCCTGGTAGCCCTCGAAGCCGGCGGCCGGGTTGTCGCGCAGCACGCGCACATAGCGCTGCGCCTGCTCCACCGCGCGCAGCACCGCCGGGTCGCGCGGCAGCACGAAGGAGGGCAGCCACTGGCCGTCCACGTCGTTGTCGCGCCACTGGTCCACCGGCAGCAGGCGCAGCGGGTAGGTCTCGCGGCTGAGCAGCCTTTCCCGGCCGTCCTGGTTCCAGCTCAGCTGCACGACCAGCGTGCTGTTGACCGCCTCCTGCACCGAGCGGATCAGCTCCGCGGTGAGTGGCAGCATCACCGTGCCCGCCAGGTCCAGCATGCGCTTGTCGGCCTGGAAGCGGCGGCTGCAGCGGGCCGGCTCGGCGCCCAGGTGCAGTTCCACGTCCACGCCCAGCCAGTCGCCCTCGCGGGCCTTGCCGCGCATCAGCACGAGCTTCTCGAACAGGCGGCCGTTGTTGTGCAGCACCGCGTAGTTCAGCTCCTTCTCGGGCGCGCATTCGAGGTAGGGCTCGCGATCCTCGTCGGGCGGCTCGGCGGCCGCGGCGGCGTCGCCCAGCGCCCGGCCGGGCGGGGACAGCGGCGCGCCCGACCAGAAGGCGATGCCGGTGGCCCGGGTGGCGGCCGGCTCGGCGCGCACCCGCAGCCAGGCCTGCTGGAAGGCCAGCGGCGCATGCCAGGGCGGGCTGGCGAGCTGGCCGTAGAACAGCTCGAAGAACATGTCCAGCAGCATGTTGTCGATCTCGTTCTGGAAGCCCACGGCCGACAGCGCCGCCCGCTCGGCCACCAGCATCGCGGCGGTGCGGGCGGCCGAGCTGTCCAGGCTGGCACCGATGAAGTAGGCACAGTGCCGGCCGTCGGCCGAGAGGGCCCGGGCCAGCATCTGCGCGGAGACCAGGTTGACCGCGCTGCGGCTGCCGGCCAGCAGCATGCCGTCGGGCACGGTGCCGGCCAGCGCCTCGGCCACCGTCATGCGCTCGCCGTCCAGCTCGACGCCGTCGCCCGGCGCCGCCAGCTCGCGCCATTCGCGCAGGCCGGAGGCATTGCCGAAGCCGCTCAGGTGGACCAGGTCCGGCTGCAGGGACAGCACCTTGTCGGCGAGCTGCTGCAGCGTCGGGTCGACCAGGCGCTCGACGCGGCTGCCCGGCAGCACGCGGCGCATGCGCTCGTATTCCGGGTCGAAGGCCGAGGGCTCGCGCAGCCCGCCCGGCGCGCTCTGCACGAACAGCAGGCTCAGCGGCTCGCGGCTCTTCGCGCGACGCGCCGAAGGCCAGATATCCGCCTCGTCGTCCGCCTGCGGGTCCAGCTCGCGCAGCACCGTGCAGGGCCGGCCGGCGCGCAGCTGCCGCGTGGCCGCGGCGATCACGTACTCCCAGGGAAAGACGCGGCCTTCCCAGCCTTCGCCCTCGCGCCGGTAGGGCATGCGCACGACCACGCAGGGCGCCGCGGCGAGCAGCGTCAAGGCGGCCTCGTCGACGCCGAAGTCCGCCAGCGTCTGCACCGCATCGGCCTCGTGCGCGCGGTTCGCGCCGCCCTTGGCCAGCCAGCGCTGGCGGTTGCGCAGCACGTAGGACCAGCGCATCGCCTGGCTGTCGAGCCGGCGCGAGGGCTCGGGGCTGGTTTCCTCCAGGGCGATGGCGGGCGCCCCGGGCACGACGAGCTCGATCTCGCCGAGGTAGCTCTTGTTGGACATGCGGCAGTCTCCTCGCCGCCGATCCTAGTGCCAGTTCAATACTGCAGCTTCGGATACCAGTCGGTGCCGCGCCCGCCCGGCGTGAGGTCGAGGATGGACCACAGCGACGCGATGTCCGGCGCGTCGCGCGGATCCTGGCCGGGGTCGGCCATCTCGCGGCGCATCGCGCTGGACCAGAACAGGCGCACGGTGCCGTCCCCGTCCTTGCGGAAGACCACCAGCGCCGGGCTCTCGCTGCCGTCGGGGTTCAGCAGGCCGAGGTCCTTCGCGTAGTCGTCGCCCACGGTCTGGACGAAGTTCAGGTCGCGCCAGCCCCGTTCCTGCGCGAAGGCGTATTGGCGCTCGACCGGCGAGCGGCCGAAGACCTTCAGCGCCACCCTTTGCTTGATGTCCGCTGCATTGCCGTTGACGGCGCCGAGCCAGTTCGTGCACATCGGGCAGGGCCGCTCGCGCTGCGGGCCGTACATCCAGAAATAGCTGACCAGCGTGTCCTTGTCGCCGAACAGCCCGGCCAGGCCCGTGTCGAAGCCCTGCTCGTCCTTGAAGCGGTAGTCCTTGCCGATCACCGGGCCGGGCGGCAGGGCACGGCGCTGCTCGACGACGCGGGTCATGTGGCGGCGCAGCTCGATCTCCTCGGCCAGCAGCGCGCGGCGGGCCTGGGCGTACTCGGGCGTGGCGCCGGGGAAGGGCAACTGGATCAGCGCGGCCAGTTCGGTGGCGGGTTGGTTCTGTTCGGCGGGCATGGGGCGACCTCGAGCCGCTTCGGGGCATCCGGCGTGCCCACCGGGACCTCGAGCCCGCCGCGTCTGCGGGCCGGGCCTCAGCTCGTCGGCTTGCGCGGCACCAGCATCGTGGCCGGGAAGTTCGGGTCGCCGGGCGCCGGCGCGGCGGGCTTGCGCGGCACGATCATCGTGGCGGGGAAGGGCTCGGCCGGCGCGCTGTCGCGGAACAGCAGGTCCGGCGTCTCCGGCGCCGGGGCGTCGGCAGCGGCGCGCTGCCGCTCCGCGCGGCTCTGCTGCAGGCGCAGCTCGGCCAGCTCCATGTTCAGCTGGTCCACCTGGCGGCGCGCGTCCTTGGCCGCCTGGTCCGCCTGCTTGCGCGTCTCCTCCAGCCGGGTGATCCGCTGCGTGGCCGCGGCCAGGCGCCCGCTCCACATGCGTGCCGCCACCAGGGCCGCGACCAGCGCCCCCAGCACCAGGCCGCCCAGGGCCGCCGCGATCGTTGCCAGGTCCATCGAGCCTCCGATGCCGTCGACATAACGGCTTAGTTGAGCGGTAGTAGCGCCACTCTACGCCGCAGTGCCGACCTGGGCGAAGAAAAACTTGGGCGGACGAGCGGCTACAGTGGCCGCATCCCCACTGCCGTGCCATCGATGAATCCGATCCCAGGCGACGTTCCCCTGTCCCCCCGCCGCGCCGAGGCCATCGCCATCGCCTCGATGGTCCTGTGCCTGCTGCTGCTGGCCCACGTCCATGCGCTGGTGGCGCTGCTGGCCGGGCTGCTGGCCTTCGCGCTGACGCACTTCGTGATGCGCGGCCTGCGCCGCGTGCTGCTGCGCCGGCGCGACAAGGGCCACGAGCTCACCGCGGGCCTGGTGATGGCGCTGATCTCGCTGCTGGTGGTCGGTGGCATCGTGGAGGGCGCGCGGCGGCTGATGGGCAGCGAATCGATCGCCGGCCTGATGGACTCGCTGGACCTGGCGCTGAAGCAGCTGAAGCTGCGCCTGCCCGACGAGCTGGCCGACCACCTGCCGGACTCGGTCGAGCTGCTGAAGGCCACGATCACCGGCTCGCTGGGCAAGCACGCGCAGATGCTGGCCGGCGCCGGCACCCATGCGCTGCACCTGCTGCTGATGACGCTGGTGGGCTGGCTGGTGGGCGTGCTGGCGGCGATGCGCGTGGCGACCGAGGGCGAGCCGAGGGAGGGCCTGGCCGGCGCCTGGTTCGGCCTGTGGCGGCGGCTGGGCGGCGCCTTCGAGCGGGTGGCCGCGGCGCAGGCCAAGATCGCGGCCGTGAACGCGGCGCTCAGCGCGGTCTTCCTGCTCGTCATCGCGCCGCTGGCCGGCTGGCACATCCCGTATGCCAAGACCCTGGTGCTGGCCACCTTCGTCTGCGGCCTGCTGCCGGTGATCGGCAACCTGGTCACCAACTCGATGGTCACGCTGCTGGCCCTCAGCGTGTCGCCGACGGCGGCGGCGGCGGCGCTGGCCTTCCTCGTGATCGTGCACAAGCTCGAGTACCTGCTCAACGCCCGCATCCAGGGCCAGCAGATCGGCGCCCAGGCCTGGGAGCTGCTGATCGTGCTGTTCGCCGCCGAGGCGCTGTTCGGCGTCAGCGGCATGGTGCTGTCGCCCGTGCTCTATGCCTTCTTCAAGGGCGAGCTGCGGCGCGTCGGCTGGTTGGACTGATCGGTGTAGGGAGAGGGTCAACCCGCGATCCTTTCGCTGCCTGAAAGCATCGCCTCCGTTCGTTAATTGATGCGACTGCCGGGACTGCCTATGGTCCGGTCCCAGCAGTTCCATCACAACGACACGGAGACAGGATGAACTTCAGACTCTCGCTGATCTGCGCGGGTGCGGCCTTCGCGCTGGCCGGCTGCAACTGGGACGACGAGCCGCCCCGCAAGGCCGGCTTCGTGGATCGCTTCGAAGTGGTGTCCAGCGTGGACGCCTACAACGGCGCCACGCCCTCGGGCGCCGCCGGCCCCTACGTCGTCGTGACCGGCATCGTGCATGGCAAGCTCGATCCCAGGCACCCGGACAATGCCGGCATCGCCGACATCGACAAGGCCGCGGTCGATGCCGACGGCTACGTGGCCTACACCACCGACGTCGTCATCCTGCGGCCCAAGAGCGCGACAGGCGCGCGCCGCGTGCTGTTCTACGACGTGGTCAACCGCGGCAACAAGATCGCGCAGGGGCTGTTCGTCGGCGGCGGCGACCTGGCCACCGGCGCCGCGCCGGATGCCAACTTCCCGTCCATCCTGCGCCGCGGCGTCACCGTGGTGTGGAGCGGCTGGCAGGGCAATATCTTGCAGACCGGCAAGGGCTCGACCGCCGCCGTCGGCACCAGCTTCCCGATCGCCAAGAACAGCGACGGCAGCTCGATCACCGGCCTCAGCCGCGAGGAGTACGTGCCCGACTTCGCCGGCACGGCCACCATCCCGCTCACCTACAAGCCGGCCTCGACGGCCGACCTGTCCGAGGTGAGCTTCACCGCCCGCCAGAGCTACTACAACGCGGCCGGGCAGCAGACGTATGCGTCGCCCTCCGTGCCGGTGGCCACCTGGAGCTACGTCACCAATGCGGACGGTTCGGTCTCGGTGCAGTTCACCCCGCCGGCCACCATGCCCGACGCCGCCGGCAACAGCCTCGTGCCCGACGCCGGCACCATCTACAACTTCAGCTACCGGGCCAGGGACCCGATGGTGCTGGGCATCGGCTTCGCCGCGGTGCGCGACCTGGTGGCCTTCCTGAAGAACGATGCCAAGGACGCGCAGGGCAATGCCAGCCCGGTGGCCGACCTGAAGGCCGCCACCTGCGCCGCAGGCAGCAACTGCGCGAGCAACCCCGGCACCAATTTCGACGTGGCGCTGGGCGAGGGCCTGTCGCAGTCGGGCCGCTTCCTGCGTGACTTCCTCTACCAGGGCTTCAACAAGGACACGGCCGGCCGCGTCGTGTTCGACGGCATGATGCCGCTGGTGCCGGCCGGCCGCCGCACCTGGGTCAACGCGCGCTTTGCGCAGCCCGGGCGCTGGTCCAAGGAACACGAGGACCACTTCATGGTGGGCGACCAGTTCCCCTTCGCCTACAACGTGATGGCCGACCCGGTCAGCGGCGTCACCGACGGCCTGCTGAAGAAGTGCCTGGACAGCAAGACCTGCCCCAAGATCATGCAGCTGGACGGCAGCTACGAATGGTGGGGCGGGCGGGCCTCGCTGGTGGTCAGCGACGGCGCCGGCAAGGACCTGACCCTGCCCGACAACGTGCGCTACTACCTGGTGCTGGGCACCGGCCACAGCGTCATCGGCCCGGGTGCCACGACCGGCGTGCTGACCCAGCCGGCCGCCGGCAGCACCTGCCAGTTCGTGCAGAGTCCGGTCAGCGAGGGCCAGACCTTCCGCGCGCTGCTCGGTTCGCTGGACGACTGGGTCGTCAAGGGCACGACCCCGCCGGCCTCCAGGTACCCGACCGTGGCCGCCGGCAGCGCGGTGCTGCCGACCGCCGCCGCGACGGGCTTCCCGAACCTGTCCGCGATCACCGTGCCCAACGGCGCCACCGGCGCGCCGCTCTCGCTCAGCGTCGGCCTGGCGCGCCCCAACCAGCTCTACGTCACCGCCTACTCGACGAGTTCCCCGACGGTGGACCTGAGCAAGGCCTACCGGCTGCTGGTGCCGCGGGTGGACGGCAACGGCAACGAGCTGGACGCGATCCGCATGCCCGAGCTGAGCGTGCCGCTGGCCACCTACGCCGGCTGGAACGTGCGCGGCGCGGGTCATGCGAAGGGACAGAACTGCCAGTCGCTGGGCAGCGCGATCCCGCTGGCCATCGACGCGGCGAGCAAGGCGCCCACCGACCCGCGGGCCACCCTGGCCGAGCTCTACGCAGGCCGGACCGACTACCAGACGAAGTTCGCCGCGGCGACCGACGCGCTGGTGGCGGCGGGCTTCATGAGCGCGGTGGAGGCCACGGCCTACAAGAACGGCGCCGCCTCGGTCTCGGCCGTGCTGATTCCCAAGCCATGAGGGCAGCGCCGGCGGCCGCGATGCTGATGCTGCTGGCCGCCTGTGG
>NZ_LYVQ01000292.1 GCF_001984095.1 Pelomonas sp. KK5 | reverse complement strand
GCCGCTGGAGCCGCGTGCGGCCTTGTTCCAGTGGCACGGCGAGCGGCGGCTGATGCGCGCCTGGCTGTCCACGCAGACGCCCAGCCGCGCCCGCGAGGACATCGCCGCGGCGCTGGAGCTGATGCCGGAGCAGGTGCATGTGGTGGCCACCGACGTCGGCGGCGCCTTCGGCGGCAAGGCCTCGGTCTTCATCGAGGACCTGATGCTGGCGCTGGCCGCCCGCCGGCCCGACCTGCAGGGGCGGCCGCTGCGCTGGCTGGCCACGCGCGGCGAGGATCTGCTCTCCGGCACCCACGGCCGTGCCTCGCGCCTGCAGGGCCGGCTGTGGTTGGACGATCAAGGCGGCATCGCAGCGCTCGATGCCGGCCTGCAGTTCGCACTTGGCCATTGGCTGCCCTTCAGCGCCGCGGCGCCGCTGCGCAACACCTGCCGCATCCTGCCCGGGCCGTATCGCGTCGGCGCGCTGCAGGTGAAGGCCGAGGGCCGCCTGAGCCACGCGGCGCCGGTCGGCATCTACCGGGGCGCCGGCCGGCCCGAGGCCTGCATCCTGATGGAGCGGCTGGTCGACGAGGCGGCGCGCTCGCGCGGCCTCGATCCGCTGGACCTGCGCCTGGCCACCGCCTGGACCGGCGCCGAACTGCCGCGCACGCTGGCCAGCGGCGCCTGGCTGGACCGCTGCGATCCGCGCGCGCTGCTGGAGCGGGCGGCCGTGCTGTTCGACTACCGCGCCCGCCGCCGGCAGCAGGCCCCGCTGACCGGCCTCGGCATCGCGCTCTATGTCGAGCCCTGCGGCCAGGGCGGCGAGAGCGTGCGCCTGAGCGCGCTGGCCGACGGCCGCTTCGAGCTGGCCACCGGCGCTACCGCGCAGGGCCAGGGCCGCGAGACCGCCTATGCCCGCATCGCCGCCGAGGCGCTGGGCTGCCCGGACGACTGGATCACCGTGGTCCACGGCGATACCGCGCGCTGCCCCGCCGGCATCGGCGCGCTGGCCAGCCGCAGCACGGCGATCGGCGGCTCGGCGATCCTGGCTGCGGCGCGGCAGCTGCAGCGCAAGCTGCACGAGGGCCAGGTCTTGCCCTGCAGTGTCGAGCTGTTCCACGAGACGGCCAACGAGGCCTGGGCTTCCGGCTGCGTGATGCTGGAGATGAGCATCGACCGCGACACCGGCGAGCCGCGCATCGGCGAGATCGTCTGGGTGGACGACGCGGGCGTGATCGTGCACCCGGAGCTGGTCCACGGCCAGCTGGTCGGCGGCCTCGCGCAGGGCCTGGGCCAGGCGCTGATGGAGCAGCTGGTCTACGACGACAACGGCCAGCTCGTGACCGGCTCGCTGATGGACTACGCGCTGCCCCGCGCCAGCGACATGCCGGTGCAGATCGCCATCGAGAGCCTGCCCGTGCGCAGCGCTGCCAACGAGCTGGGTGCCAAGGGCGTCGGCGAGGCCGGCTGCATCGGCCTGCCGGCCGCGCTGCTGAACGCCGCCCACGACGCGCTGGCGCCGCTGGGCGTGCGCGAGCTCGATTTCCCGCTGACGCCGGCGCGCCTGTGGCGTGCGATGCAGGACGCCGCCCGCTGAATCCTTCCCTCCCTCCACCATGCACATGAACTACACCAAGCAAGACGCCCAGGCCTACGCCAAGGCGCATTTCACCGGCGTCTGGGCCGCCACGCTGACGCCCTTCAAGGCCGACGGCGGCGCCGACGAGGCCGCCTTCCGCGCCAATCTCACGCACTGGACGAAGACGCTCTCGCTGGGCGGCCTGTTCGTCTGCGGCAAGCAGGGCGAGTTCTTCTCGATGTCGCTGGCCGAGCGCAAGCGCAACTTCGAGATCGCCGCCGAGGTGGCGCGGGCGAACGGCTCGCGCACGGTGATGTCCTGCTCGGACACCAACCTCGACACGGTGCTCGAACTCGGCCGCCATGCGCAGGCCGTCGGCGCGGACTGGATCGTCGTGCACAGCCCGGTGCTGCATTTCGGCGCCGACACCGACGAGACCATCTACGAGTACTACCGCCACCTCAGCGAGCAGCTCGACATCGGCATCGCGATGTGGAACCACCCGGACTGCGGCTACCTGATGAGCCCGCAGCTCTGCGCCCGCATCGCCGAGCTGCCCAATATCGTGGCGATCAAGTACAGCGTGCCGCGCGAGATGTATGTGGAACTGTCCCGACTGGTCGGCGATCGCATCCAGGTCAGCACCGCCAGCGAAGAGGAATGGCTGGACAACATCGAGGAACTGGGCTGGCGCCTGTACCTGTGCTCGACGCCGCCGCTGCTGCTGCAGACCGCCGCCGACACGCGCATCAACGACTACACGCGCCTGGCCTTCGCCGGCCGCTTCGAGGAAGCACGCCGCGTGCGCGACAGCCTCGAGCCCGCGCGCCAGGCCTTCAGGGCCAGCAAGCCCAAGGGCAAGCCGCAGGCGCACAGCAAGTACTGGCTGGAGCTGCTGGGCCAGGCCGGCGGACCGGTGCGGCGGCCGCTGCTGCAGCTGACCGAGGCCGAGAAGGCGCTGGTGCGCGAACAGTTCGCGCTGAGCGGCCTGAAGCTGGGTTGAGGGCCGACGCGATGGCGATCAGCGTCAACGGCCGCGCCGTCGAGACCGCATCACTCAGACCGGCCACGCTGCTGGTCGAGCTGCTGCGCGACGGGCTCGGGCTCACCGGCACGAACGTCGGCTGCGACACGGCGCAGTGCGGCGCCTGCACGGTCCATGTGGACGGGCGGGCGACGAAGGCCTGCAACGTGCTGACGGTCCAGCTCGACGGTGCCCAGGTTCGCACGATCGAGGCGCTGGCGCCCGGCGAGCACGCGCTGCATCCGCTGCAGCGCGCCTTCTCCCGCCACCACGCGCTGCAATGCGGCTACTGCACGCCCGGCATGCTGATGCGCGCCGCCGCGATGCGGGCCGAGGGCGTGCCGGCCGAGCCGCAGGCGGTGCGCGAGGCGCTCGCCGGCAACATCTGCCGCTGCACCGGCTACGAAGGCATCGTCGCGGCGATCTGCGAATGGCTGGCCGCGGGAGCGCCCGATGCGTGACTTCGACTTCCGCCGCGCCCGCAGCGTCGCCGAGGCCGTGGGCTGCTTGCGCGACGGCAGCGACAGCAAGCTGATCGCCGGCGGCCAGAGCCTGCTTGCGTCGATGAAGCTGGGCCTGATGGCGCCCGAGCGGCTGGTCGACCTCGGCGGCATCGCCGAGTTGCGCGAGGGCCGCGCGCTGGGCGGCGGGGAACTGTGGCTCGGCGCGATGCAGACCCACGGGATGCTGGCCCGCGACCCGCTGTTGCGCAGCACCATCCCCGGCCTGGCCGCGCTGGCGGGCCACATCGCCGACGAGCAGGTGCGCGGCATGGGGACGATCGGCGGCTCGATGGCCAATGCCGACCCGGCCGCCTGCTGGCCGGCGGGGCTGCTGGCCCTGGGCGCGGTGCTGCACACCGACCGCCGCGAGATCCCGATCGACGACTTCCTGACCGGCCTGTTCGGCACCGCGCTGGAGCCGGACGAGATCCTCTGCGGCATCCGTGTCCGCAAGCCGCGCCGCATGGTCTATCGCAAGTTCGAGCAGGCGGCCTCGCGCTTTGCGCTGGTGGGCGTGGCGGTGGCGGAGCTGGACGACGGCGCGGTGCGCGTGGCCTTGACCGGCACGTCGCAGGGCGCGGTGCGCCTGCCCGCCTTCGAGCAGGCGCTGGCCCGTCGCCTGTCACCCGATTCATTGCGCGGCCTGGCCGTGGACGAGGCGCTGATGTCCAGCGACGTCCACGCCCCGGCCGACTACCGCGCGCATCTGGCAGCCGTGATGGCCCGCCGGGCCGTGGCTTCAATTTCCGGAGAGTAGAGATGAGCAAGAGCAACAAGCAAGTGGAACCGCTGCGCGTGGCGCTGATCGGCCTGGGTGCCATCGGCCGCGTGATCGCCGAGGAGCTGCGGCGCGCCGGGGAGGGCGTGCAGCTCGTCGGTGCGATGTGCCACCACCCCGATGAGGGCGCCGGGCTCGAGCTGGCCGTGGTCACCACGCTGGACGAGCTGCTGGACCTGCGGCCGGAGCTGGTCGTCGAGGCGGCCGGCCATGGCGCGGTGAAGGCCTATGGCGCGGCGGTGCTGCGCGCGGGCCGCGACCTGCTGCTGGTCTCGGTGGGTGTGCTGTCGGACGCGGCCCTGCATGCGGAGCTGGCCGAGGCGGCGCAGGCCTCGGGCCGGCAGCTGATGCTGCCCTCGGGCGCGCTGGCCGGGCTGGACTACCTGCAGGCCGCGCGCCTGGCGGGGCTGGACCGCGTCTGCCTGCGTTCCAGCAAGCCGCCGCTGGCCTGGCGCGGCACGCCGGCCGAGCAGTTGCTGGACCTGGCCGCGATCGACTCGCCGACGGTGTTCTTCCGCGGCAGCGCCCGCGAGGCGGCGCGGGACTACCCGAAGAACGCCAACGTCGCGGCCACGCTGGCGCTGTGCACGCTGGGCATGGAGGCGACGATGGTGGAGCTGGTGGCGGACCCGACGCTGCGCGGCAACGTCCACCAGATCGAGGCCAGCGGCACGGCCGGCGAGATGAGGCTGTCGCTGAACAACACCGCCTCGCCCGACAACCCCAAGACCTCGCTGATCACGCCCTACAGCGTGCTGCGCAGCATCCTGGCGCGCCGCGCGGCGCTCAGCGTTTGAGCTTGCGATGAGGAGGAGGAGCCAGGGGCTGTTGGCGCAGGTGCTCGCGGAGATGCTCGCGCATGGCCTGCGCGGCGGGCGACAGCGAGCGCTGCGCCAGCTGCGCCAGCGACACCTCGCGGGCCGCGGCCGGCGCCTGCAGCGGCAGGCCCGCCAGCTCGGCCAGGCCGCCGATGGCCGACACCCGCAGCGCATAGGCCGGCAGGATCGCCACGCCCATGCCGGCCGCGGCCATCGCCATCGCGGTGGTCACCTGGCCCAGCTCCATGGCCGGCTTCGGGCAGCCGCCGATCGGCGCGAAGCAGCGCTCCACCAGCGCGCGCAGGCCGCTGCCTTCGCGCAGCAGCAGCAGCGGCTGGTCCCGCAGGTCGGCCCAGCGCAGCGGGCTGCGCGAGGCGAGCGGGTGATCGCGCCGGCAGACGGCCACCATCGGGTCGCGCAGCAGGGGCTCGGCCTCGATGTCGGGCTCGGGCGCGTCGAAGGTGGCCAGCACCAGGTCCAGCTCGCCGCCGCGCAGCGCGGCCAGCAGCTGGTCGGCACCGGCGTCGAGCAGGCTCAGCTCGATGTCCGGATACGCCGCCGCGAAGGACTGCATCAGGCCCGGGATCAGGCTGGCGGCCAGCAGCGGCGTCGTGCCCAGGCGCACGCGTCCGCGGCGGCGCAGGGCCACATCGCGCATGTCGCTGGCCACGCGGTCCAGGTCGGCCAGCAGGCGCTGCACGGCGGGCAGCAGCTCGCGGGCGGCCTCGGTCAGCTCGAGGCGGCGCGTCGTGCGGTCGAACAGCTTCAGGCCCAGCTCCGCCTCCAGCGTGCGGATCAGCGCGGACAGCGCCGACTGGCTCAGGAACAGCTGCCCCGCCGCGCGGGTGAAGCTGCCCTCGACGGCCACCGCCGCGAAGCCGCGCAGCTGCTTCAGCGAGACGTTGGCCGGCCGTGCCGCGGCGCGATTCGGCAGGGGCAGGGCGGCAGCGGCAAGGAATTCGTCTTCGGCGTCATGCATGGGCGCCGCATCTTAGTCAAAGGAGAGCACTGATGAACCTCAAATACGGGCGCCCGTTCAACTTCGCGCGCTGGATCGCCGAGCATGCGGCGGAGCTGCGGCCGCCGGTCGGCAACCAGCAGATCTGGCAGGACGCCGATCTCGTCTGCACCGTGGTCGGCGGCCCCAACCAGCGCACCGACTTCCACGACGATCCGCACGAGGAATACTTCCACCAGGTCAAGGGCACCGCCCACCTGCTGCTGTGCGACCGCGGGCAGTACGAGCGCATCGACCTGCACGAGGGCGACATCTTCCTGCTGCCGCCGCACGTGCTGCATTCGCCGCAGCGGCCCGAGGCCGGCAGCCTGTGCACGGTGATCGAGCGCCGCCGTGCGCCGGGCAGCATCGATGCTTTTCAGTGGCATTGCGCGCACTGCGGCACGCTCGTGCGGCGGCTGGAGCTGCAGCTGCAGAGCATCGTGGCCGACCTGCCGCCGGTCTACCAGCAGTTCTATGCGAGCGCCGAGGCCGAGCGCCGCTGCCCCGGCTGCGGCGAGCTGCATCCGGGCCGCGAGTGGCGCGACTGGCATGCGGTGCTGGCCGCGAAGCATCCCGATGCGGCCGTGCCCGTGTCGCTGCGAGAGGAGGGCTGAGCGATGCGCATCGTGAACACCCGTGAACTGCCCTGCCCGCAGCAGCAGGCCTGGGCCGCGCTGAACGACGAGGCCGAGCTGCAGGCCTGCATCCCGGGCTGCGAATCGCTGGTGCGCGGGGCGCCGGACCAGCTGCAGGCGGTGGTTGCCGCGGCGCTGGGGCCGGTGCGTGCTCGCTTCAGGGCGCAACTGAGCCTGCAGGACCTGGTGCCGCCGCAGAGCTATCGCGTCGTCTTCGACGGGCAGGGCGGCGTGGCGGGCTTCGGCAAGGGCACGGCGCAGGTGCGGCTGGAGGCCATCGACGCGGCGCGCTGCCGGCTCAGCTACGAGATCGAGGTGCAGATCGGCGGCAAGCTGGCGCAGATCGGTTCGCGTGTGGTCGATGCGGCGGCGCAGAAGATCATCGGCGAGTTCTTCGAGCGCTTCGAGGCGCGGCTGCAGCCGCCGCAAGTGCCGTCAGCGTTACTTGCAGACGAAGCGACGCCACCGCCGGGCTGGTGGCAGCGCCTGCGGGCCTGGCTGGCGCTGCGGCGCAGCGCCGCTTCAAGCTAGGCGACCGAACTCGATGGCCGCGCCGCGCCTTCCCTGAACTTTTTGCATCAAGTTCTCGCCAATCCCTAAAACCCATGCTATAGTTCTATCTTTCA
>NZ_LYVQ01000291.1 GCF_001984095.1 Pelomonas sp. KK5 | reverse complement strand
GCATCACGCGCAAGGGCCGCTTCCCGCTGCTGGCCTTCTGCCAGGAGCTGGTGTCGCTGCTGGAAGCGGGCCTCTCGCTGCCGGAAACGATCGAGGCGATGGTCGAGAAGGAAAGCCGGCCGCAGCCACGCCGCGTGATGGGTCGGCTGCGCGACCGGCTGTTCGAGGGCCAGTCGCTCTCCCGGGCGATGGAAGACCAGCCCGCCGTGTTCACGCCGCTGCTGGTCGCAACCGTGCGCGCGGCGGAGCGCAGCAGTGACCTGCCGGAGGCGCTGGGCCGCTACATCGACTACCAGCAGCGCATCGAGCAGGTGCGCAGGAAGATCGTCTCGGCCTCCATCTATCCGCTGGTGCTGCTGGGCGTCGGCACGCTGGTGACCGTGTTCCTGCTGGCCTACGTGGTGCCGCGCTTCGCCTCGATCTATGCGGAAGCGGGGCGCGACCTGCCCTGGCTCTCGCAACTGCTGCTCCAGTGGGGCAAGCTGATGAACGGCCATGGCGCTGCCGTGCTGCTGTCGCTGGCGGCTGGCGTCGCGGCCATGGCCTTCGCGGCGCACCGGGCGGCCGGGCTGTTCCTCGGCGCGCTGGCGCGCCTGCCCGGTGTCGGCGAGCAGTTGCTGGTCTACCACCTGGCGCGCTTCTACCGGACGCTGGGCATGCTGATGCGCGGCGGCACGCCGGTCGTGCCGGCGCTGGGCATGGTCGGCGGTCTGCTGCCGGCGGACCTGCGCGGCCGGCTCGCGCTGGCCACGCAGCAGGTCAGCGAAGGCGCCAGCCTGTCCGACGCGATGGGCCAGGCGCGGCTGACGACGCCGATCGCGCTGCGCATGCTGCGCGTCGGCGAGGAGAGCGGCGACATGGCGACGATGATGGAACGCATCGCCGCCTTCCACGACGAGCGCCTGTCCCTCTGGGTGGACTGGTTCACCAAGCTGTTCGAGCCGCTGCTGATGGCCCTGATGGGCGTGGTGATCGGCGGCATCGTCGTGCTGATGTATCTGCCGATCTTCGATCTGGCCGGGAGCCTGCAATGAACCGCGCCGCGCCTGCCGAGGTGATGGTCGCGCTGACGCCGGCTGACCTGGCCGCCGCCCGCGCCGCGGCGCTGGCCCGCCAGACATCGGTCGTCGTCGCGCTGGAGGAACTGCAGGGCGACGGCTCGCCCGAGCTGTTCCTGGCCCGCCTGGCCGGCACGCTCGGCTACGCCACCGCCACCATCCACGACATGCACCGCTGGACGCCGGCCTTCGATCTCCTGCCGGTCACCGAGGCGCTGTCGGCCCGCATGGTGCTGCTGCGCGAGGCGGAGGACGGCGGCGAGCTGCACATGGTCTTCGGCGACCCTTTCGCCGAGACCACGCTGGCCTGGGCCGAGCAGCGCATCGCCGCGCCGTTCGACTGGCGCCTGGCCCACCACGCGGACGTCGCCGCCTGGCTGGCCCGCCACGAGGAAGGGCTCTCCGCGATGGAGAACCTGATGAGCCCCGGAGAGGCCGAGACGGTGCTGGACAGCGACGTCGAGGACCTGTCCTTCAAGAGCATCACCGAGGACACCAGCCAGGTCGTGCGCCTGGTGCGCTCCACGCTCTACGACGCGCTGAAGGCCGACGCCTCCGACATCCACCTGGAGACCGGGCCAAAGAGCCTGGGCATCAAGTACCGCATCGACGGCGTGCTGGCCACGGTGCGCCAGTGGGGCAGCGCCGAGCTGGCTGAGCAGACCATTTCTCGAATCAAGGTGATGGCCGGCCTGGACATCGCCGAGCGCCGCGTGCCGCAGGACGGGCGCTTCACCGTCGGCGTGCGCGGGCGGGAGATCGACTTCCGCGTGTCCATCATGCCGTCCATCTTCGGCGAGGACGCGGTGCTGCGCATCCTCGACAAGCAGCGGCTGGCCGACGAGGCGCGCGGCCTCACGCTGGACAGCCTGGGCTTCAATGCGCGCGACCGCGCCCAGATCCGCCGCCTGTCGGCCGAGCCCTACGGCATGGTGCTGGTCACCGGCCCGACCGGCAGCGGCAAGACCACGACGCTGTATGCCGCGATCTCGGAGACCAACCACGGCCACGACAAGGTGATCACGATCGAGGATCCGGTCGAGTACCAGTTGCCCGGCGTGCTGCAGATCCCCGTCAACGAGAAGAAGGGCCTGACCTTCGCCCGCGGCCTGCGCTCGATCCTGCGCCATGACCCGGACCGCGTGATGGTCGGGGAGATCCGCGACCCCGAGACGGCGCAGATCGCCGTGCAGGCCTCGCTGACCGGCCACCTCGTGTTCACCACCGTCCACGCCAACAATGTGTTCGACGTGCTGAGCCGCTTCACCCACATGGAGGTGGACCCGTACAGCTTCGCGGCCGCGCTGAACGGCATCGTCGCCCAGCGCCTGGTGCGGCTGAACTGCCCGCACTGCATCGCGCCGATGGTGCCGACCGATGAGGAACTCGAAGCCTCGGGCCTGGACCGCACCGGCACGCAGGGCTTTCGCTTCATGGCCGGCCGCGGCTGCGGGCACTGCCGCGGCACCGGCTACGCGGGCCGCACCGCCATCGCCGAGATCCTGGTGCTCACTGACGAACTGGCCGAGATGATCGTCGCCCGCGAGCCGGTGCGCGCACTGAAGGAGGTGGCGCGGCGCGGGGGCACGCGGCCGCTGCGCGAGGAGGCGCTCGCCCTGGTGCGCGAGGGCCGGACCCATTTGAAGGAGATCGATCGTGTCACGTCGGTGGCCTGAAACGATCAGCGTGCTGGTGATGCCGACGCGGGTCGCCGTCATCGGCGGTTCGCCGGTGCAGGAACAGCAGCCTTGTGCGGATGGGCCCGCGAGCCTGCCCGCGGCGCTGACGGCGCTGCTGGCCGGCATCGCCGCGCCGCGCAAGGCCTGGCGGCCTCGCCCGCGAGTCAGGCTGCTGTTGTCGCACCAGTTGGCGGCGCTGACATTGGTGGCCCACGCCCGCGAACTGCAGAACGACGAGGAGCGCCAGGCCGCGGCCCGCCACGGCTTCGCGGCCGTCCACGGTCCGGCCGTGGCCGACTGGGAGATCGTCGTCGACCGCCGCCAGGGTGGCGACGCGGCGCTGGCCGTCGGGCTCGACACCGCGCGGGTCGAGGGCCTGAGGCAGGCGGTGGCGCAGGCCGGCTGCGCGCTGCAATCGATCGAGCCGCTGATCAGCGCCGCGGCGGGCGCCGCCGCGGCACTGCGGCTGCCGGCCGCGTGGCTGGTCATCGCGGAACCGGGCCGGGTCGTGCTGGCCCGGCACCAGGACGGCGCCTGGCGTTCGCTGCGCACGCACCGGCCACGCCGCACGCTGGCCGAGGACCTGGGCGCCTGGATCGACCAGGCGCGGCTGATCGACGGCATCGAAGGCACGGACCAGATCGTCCTTGCTTCAACCGAGCGGCATGACCTGGACGGCCTGGCGAGGCCGGGCTGGAACTGGGTCCAGCAAGCGATCATGGAGGCGGCATGAGCCTGGCGCCGAGCTTGAGCACCGAGCGCCTGCAGAAGCTGCTGCCGGCTCGCCGCGGCATCGTGCGGCCCGCGCTGGACTTCGAGCAGCAGCGGCGCGGCTCGGGCGTGGCGGGCACCGTCCTGCTGCTGGTCGGCCTGCTGGCTTGCGGCTGGGTGATGGTTCGCTTCGTGGCGGTGAGCCGGGAACTGGCATCGCCGCCGATCCCGGCGGCCGCCGTGCGGGTGGCGCCGCCCCAGGCGCTGTCGAAGGCGACCGCCCAGCGCGCCGAACAGGCCGCCGCGGTGGTCGCTCGCCTGGCCATGCCATGGGACGACTGGTTCCGCCAGGTCGAGGGCGCGGCCAAGGGCAAGGTGGTGCTGACCGCGCTGCAGCCGGAGGCAGACGGCAGGCGCGTGCGCATCGCCGGCGAGGCGCGCCGCTTCGAGGACCTCGTCGAAGCCATGATGCGGCTGGAAGCCTCGCCCGGCTTCGCCAACGTCTTCCTCAACGAGCATGCGGAAGCCGCGACGGGCGGCATCAGCTTCGTGCTCAGCGCCGACTGGGTGGGCGGGCCATGAGGCAGTGGTTTGCATCTGCCTCGCTGCGACTCGGCCACCAGGGCTTCATCGGCCTGGCCCTGCTGCTGGCGGCCCTGCTGGCCCATGGCGCCCTGGTCGCGCCGCGCATCGCGCAGCGGGACGCACTGGCAAGCCGGCCCTATCCTGCCGCGGCACCGGCCGAGGCCGACACCGGCGCGGGAGCCACCGAGGCGGCGCTGGCCGAGTTCCGCCGCACGCTGCCGGCCACGGCTTCGGTGCCCCAGTGGATAGCCCGCATCCGCAGCGCCGCGATCCAGAGCGGCCTGGGCCTGCGATCGGTCGACTACAGGCTGGAGCGCAGCGCCGACTCCCCGATCCTGCGCTATCGCATCACGCTGCCCGCGAGCGGCAGCTATGCGCAGGTCCGCAACTTCATTGCCACGGTGCTGGCCGAGGTGCCGGCCCTGGCCGTGGACGACGTGCAGATGAAGCGCGATGGCGATGCCCACAAGGGCCAGGGGCTCGACGCTCGCATCCGCCTGACCCTGTTCATCGCCACGGAGTAAGCCGATGAGAAGCTCGCGACGATGGCTCCTCTATGCGCTGGCCGCGCTGGCCACCGCCGCCGCGATGGTCGGGGTCGACCGGCCCGCCGACGACCTGCTGCCGAGCGTCGCCGCACGCCCGGCAGCGGCGCCCGCCCGCGTCGCGGCCGTCGCCACGTCGCGCTGGGCCCTGCCGCGGCGCGAGGCCACCGGGATCGCGACCGACGACCCCTTCGACGAGGGCATCGCCGAGCCTGCCGTGCCAGTGCCAGTGCCGATGCGCGAGCAGGCGATGCAGGCGCCGCAGCGGGCGGCGGCGAGCGCTCCGCCCCTGCCCTTCTCCTACCTCGGCCAGTGGGTCGAGAAGGGCGTCACCACCGCCTTCCTCGGCACGCCGCAGGGGATCAACGTGGCCGCGCAGGCGGGCGCCACGCTGGACGGGACCTACCGGGTCGAGCACATCGACGAGCAGGGCATGACGCTGCGCTACCTGCCCTTGAACGCGGTGCAGACCTTGTCCTTCGCTGCGTCGCGCGACGCCGGACCTGTCGCCGCGCCCGTTGCAGCCACTGCGGCCCCACCCGCCGACACCGGATCCGAGGAGACGAATTGAACCGCCTGCCCCACCTGCTGCTGGCGTCGCTGAGCGCGGCGATGCTGGTCTCCTGCGCCACCGCGCCGCCACAACTCGCCGAGGGCCAGCGCCTGATCGCCGAAGGCCGCGTCGAGGAAGGCCTCTCGCTGCTCGAGACCGCGGCCAAGACGCCCCCGTTCCGTCCGGAGGCGCACACGCTCTACATCGCCAACCGCGATGCCGTGGTGACGATGTACGTGCGCGATGGCGACGGCCTGCGCGTGGCCGGCGATTTCGACGCGGCCGAACTGCGCTACCGCAGCGCGCTGCGCCTGAACCCCGGCGCCGCGACAGCCCAGACCGGTCTCGACGCCACCGGGCGCGACCGGCGCCTCGCCGACAAGGCCCGCGCCGCCCAGGCCGCGCTGGCCGGCGGCGATGCCATCACCGCCGAGCGGCTGACGCGCGAGGTGCTGGCCGAGAACTCCAGCCAGCGCACGGCCCGCGCGCTGATGAAGACCCTGGCCGACCGCAGCGAGGACCGGCCGGTCGCCGAGCCGCGGCTCACCGCCGCGCTCGCCCGGCCGATCTCGCTGGAGTTCCGCGACACGCCGCTGCGCTCGGTGTTCGAGATGATGTCCCGCACCGGCGGCCTGAACTTCATCCTCGACCGCGACGTCAAGGGTGAGCAGCGGACCACGCTGTTCGTGCGCGATACCAGCCTGGACGACGTGCTGAAGGTGCTGCTGCTGACCAACCAGCTCGACAAGAAGGTGCTCAACGACAACTCGCTGATCATCTACCCGAACACCTCGATCAAGCAGCGCGAATACCAGGAGTTGGTGACGCGCACCTTCTACCTCGCTAACGCCGACGTCAAGCAGACCGCCGGCATGCTGAAGACGATGGCGAAGTCGCGCGACGTCTACATCGACGAGAAGCTGAACCTGCTGATGGTGCGCGACACGCCCGACGCCGTGCGCCTGGCCGAGAAGCTGATCGCCACGCAGGATCTCGGCGAGCCCGAGGTGATGCTGGAACTGGAGGTGCTGGAGGTGGCGTCCACGCTCTCGCAGGAGATCGGCACCCGCTTCCCGGACCAGGTCTCCGCCAGCATCACCGGCGGCGCCACCGACCCCACGGGCAGCCTGGCGCAGCTCGGCACCGGATCGCTGAAGGCCTTCGCCGCCAATCCGGTCCTGCTGCTCAACCTGCGCAAGCTCGACGGCACCTCCAACATCCTGGCCAACCCGCGCATCCGCGTGAAGAACCGCGAGAAGGCCCATGTGCACATCGGCGAGAAGGTGCCGGTGATCACCACGACGTCCACGGCCAACGTCGGCGTGTCCTCCTCGGTCAACTACCTGGAGACCGGCCTCAAGCTGGACGTGGAGCCCAACGTGTTCCTGGAGGACGAGGTCGGCATCAAGGTGCAGCTCGAGGTGTCCAATATCGTCTCGCAGCTCAACATCTCCGGCACGATCGCCTACCGCCTGGGCACGCGCAACGCCGCCACCACGCTGCGGCTGAAGGACGGCGAGACCCAGGTGCTGGCCGGCCTGATCAACAACGAGGACCGGCAGTCGGTCAACAAGGTGCCGCTGATCGGCGAGTTCCCGCTGCTCGGGCGCCTGTTCCAGAACGACCTGCGCGACAAGGCGAAGACCGAGATCGTGCTGCTGATCACGCCCCACATCGTGCGCAACATCGCCCGGCCCGACACCGTGCCGGCACAGCTCGCGGCCGGCACGGACGCGCAACCGGGAACGACGCCCCTGCGGCTGGCGATGAACGGCAGCCTCCGGCTCGAACTGGGCGACGCGGCCCTGGCGC
>NZ_LYVQ01000290.1 GCF_001984095.1 Pelomonas sp. KK5 | reverse complement strand
GCCAAGGCCCCAGCCGCGCGCGGCGGCACGGCCAAGACGCCCAAGAGGACCGGCGGCACCGGCGTCGCCAAGCTCTTCGTGCTCGACACCAACGTGCTGATGCACGACCCGATGAGCCTGTTCCGCTTCGAGGAGCACGACGTCTACCTGCCGATGATCACGCTCGAGGAGCTGGACGGCCACAAGAAGGGCATGACCGAGGTCTCCCGCAACGTGCGCCAGGTCAGCCGCGAGCTGGACCAGCTCGCCGCCGGGCTGAAGAGCAGCAGCGTCGAGGAAATGGCCAAGGGCCTGCCGCTGGACGGCACCGGCCACAAGGAAGCCGGCGGCAAGCTGTTCTTCCAGACCCAGCTGGTCGAGGCCCAGTTGCCGGTCGGCCTGCCCCAGGGCAAGGCCGACAACCAGATCCTGGGTGTCGTGCAGGCGTTGAAGGCGCTGCATCCGACACGGGAAGTCGTGCTGGTGTCCAAGGACATCAACATGCGGATCAAGGCCCGCGCCCTGGGCCTGCCCGCCGAGGACTACCGCAACGACAAGACGCTGGAAGACAGCGACCTGCTCTACACCGGCGTGCAGATGCTGCCCGCCGACTTCTGGGAGCGTCATGGCAAGACCATGGAGAGCTGGCAGCAGGGCGGCGTCACCTACTACCGCATCAGCGGTCCGCTGGTGCCCTCGCTGCTGATCAACGAGATGGTCTACCTGGAGGCGCCCGGCGCCACGCCGCTGTATGCCAAGGTGATGGAGATCACCGGCAAGACCGCGGTGCTGCGCACGCTGAAGGACTACGGCAACCAGAAGAACTCGGTCTGGGGCGTCACCTCGCGCAACCGCGAGCAGAACTTCGCGCTGAACCTGCTGATGGACCCGGACTGCGACTTCGTCACGCTGACCGGCACGGCCGGCACGGGCAAGACGCTGATGACGCTGGCCGCCGGCCTGTCGCAGGTGATGGACGACCGCCGCTACTCCGAGATCATCGTCACCCGCGTCACCGTGCCGGTGGGCGAGGACATCGGCTTCCTGCCCGGCACCGAGGAAGAAAAGATGGGCCCCTGGATGGGCGCGCTCGACGACAACCTCGAGGTGCTCGGCGGCGGCGGCTCCGGCGGCGAATGGGGCCGCGCGGCCACTAATGATCTCGTGCGCAGCAAGATCAAGATCAAGAGCCTGAACTTCATGCGGGGCCGCACCTTCCTGAACAAGTACGTGATCATCGACGAGGCGCAAAACCTGACCCCCAAGCAGATGAAGACGCTGATCACCCGCGCCGGCCCCGGCACGAAGATCGTCTGCCTGGGCAACCTGGCGCAGATCGACACGCCCTACCTCACCGAGGGCAGCTCGGGCCTGACCTACGCGGTGGACAAGTTCAAGGGCTGGGCCCACAGCGGGCACATCACGCTGGCCCGCGGCGAACGTTCACGCCTGGCAGATTTCGCCTCCGACGCGCTGTAGGCGACCTCAATCCTGGATCGAATCACCGGCCGCCTGTGCGGCCGGTCCTTTTTCGCCCTCGTCCGTGCGCAGCTGGAAGAAGATGAACGAGGCCAGCGCCGCCATCGTGCCGACCGCGAGATAGGTCGCATGGAAGGCCGGCAGCAGATCGATGCCGGCCGCCGCCCGGTTCACCGGCACGCCCGAGAACAACAGCAGGAACAGGCTCGAGCTCGCCACGCCCAGGCTCATCGACAGCTGCTGCACCACCGACAGCAGGCTGTTGCCGCTGCTGGCCGTGGACGGGTCCAGGCTGCCGAGCGTCACCGCATTCATCGCGGTGAACTGCAGGCTGTTGACCATGCCGAACAGCGCCAGCTGCACCGCCAGCCAGACGTGCCCGCTGTCACGCCGGATCAGCGCGAAGCTGGCGATCATCACGCCCAGCACCAGGGTGTTGCCGACCAGCACGCGCCGGTAGCCCTGCCGCTGGATCAGCCGCGTGGCCAGCGTCTTGGTGAACATCGCGCCCAGCACCGTCGGCACCATCGACAGCCCCGCCTCGCTCGGCGTGAAGCCCAGTCCCAGCTGCAGGAACATCGGCGTGAGGAAGGGCGTGGCGCCGCTGCCCAGGCGAGCGAACACATTGCCGAGGATGCCGATGCGGAAGGTCGGGATCGTGAACAGCGCCGGGTCGAACAGCGGTCGCGGATGCCGCGTGGCATGCAGCCAGTAGGCCGCCATCGCCGCCAGCCCGGCCACCAGGCAGATCACCGACAGCGCCGTCCCCACCAGATGCTCGCCCAGTCCCTGCAGGGCCAGCGAGCTCAGCGCCAGCCCCAGGCTGAACAGCACGAAGCCGCCCCAGTCGAAGGCGCTGGGCCACTCGCTGCGCAGTTGCGGCATGAAACGCAGTGACGCCCAGACGCCCGCCACACCCACCGGCAGGTTGATCAGGAAGATCCAGTGCCAGCTGACGTACTGCACCAGGAAGCCGCCCAGCGTCGGCCCGATCAGCGGCCCCACCAGCCCGGGGATCGCGATGAAGCTCATCACCGGCAGGAACTGCTCGCGCGGGAACACCCGCAGGACGGCCAGGCGCCCGATCGGCGCCAGCAGCGCGCCGCCCACGCCCTGGACGATGCGCGCCAGCACCAGCATCCGCAGCGACGGGCTCAGCGCGCAACCGAGCGAGCCGAGGCTGAACAGCGCGATCGCCCAGAGAAAGATCGTGCGGGTGCCGAAGCGATCTGCCAGCCAGCCCGAGGCCGGGATCAGCAACGCCACCGTCAGCATGTAGGCGATCACCGCCGACTGCATGCGCAGCGGGTTCTCGCCCAGGTCATGCGCCATGCCGGGCAGCGCGGTATTGAGGATGGTCGTGTCCAGCGTCTGCATGAAGAACGCCAGGGCGACGACCCAGGGCAGGAAGCGCCGGATGGAGGGGTCAGATGTTGCCATCATCCGATTAGATCGCGGATCTGCTGCAGCGCGGCCGGGTCCTCGATGGTCGTCAGGTCACCGGGATCACGGCCTTCGCACACCGCCTGGATCGCGCGGCGCAGCAGCTTGCCCGAACGGGTCTTGGGCAGCACGCTCACGAAGCGCACGCGCTGGGGGCGGGCCAGCGCGCCGAGCTTCTGGTCCACCAGCTTCATGATCGCGCCCTCCTCCTTCAGCGCGTCGTCGGCCGGCTGCTTCAGCACCGCGAAGGCCATCGCCACCTGGCCCTTCAGCGCATCGGCCACTCCGACCACCGCCACCTCGGCCACGTTCGGATGGCCGGCGATGCATTCCTCGATCTCGCGGGTGCCGAGCCGGTGGCCGGCAACGTTGATCACGTCATCGGTGCGACCGAGGATGAAGGTGTAGCCGTCGGCATCGCGGATGCCCCAGTCGAAGGTCGAGTAGATCTGCCGGCCCGGGATGCCGGACCAGTAGGTGCCGACGTAGCGTGCGTCGTCGCGCCAGACGGTCTGCAGGCAGCCCGGCGGCAGCGGGTATTCGATCGCGACGATGCCCTTGCGGCCGGGCTCGGTGAGATCCGCGCCGGTGGCGTCGTCGAGCAGGCGCACATCGAAGCCGTACATCGGCACGCCGGGTGAGCCGAATCTCGGGGTTAGCGCCTCGACGCCCGGGATGTGCTGCGCCAGCGTCAGGATCGGCCAGCCGGTCTCGGTCTGCCAGTAGTTGTCGATGACCGGCACGCCCAGGCCCTCGGCGATCCAGCGGCCGGTGGGTTCGTCCAGCGGCTCGCCGGCCAGGAACAAGGCGCGCAGCGTCGAGATGTCGTGCTTCTTCAGAAAGGCGGCATCCTGCTTCTTCAGCACCCGCACCGCCGTCGGCGCGCTGAACATCAGCGTGACCTGGAAACGCTCGACGAGTTCCCACCAGATGCCCGCGTCGGGCCGCGTCGGCAGGCCTTCGTAGACGAGGGTGGCCATGCCGGCGATCAGCGGGCCATAGACGATGTAGCTATGCCCGACGACCCAGCCGATGTCGCTGGTGGAGAAGAAGGTCTCGCCGGCCTGCCCACCGAAGATGTGCCTCATGCTCGCCGCCAGCGCCACCGCATAGCCGCCCGTGTCGCGCTGCACGCCCTTGGGCCGGCCGGTCGTGCCGCTGGTGTAAAGGGTGTAACTGGGCGCCGTCGATTCGAGCCAGACGCAGGGCACGCGGGCCCCGTCGTGACGGCGACGTTCAGCGGCGTAGTCGAGATCCCGCCCGGGCACGACCTCCATCGCCGCCAGGCCGCGGTCCACCATCAGCACCGCCGCCGGCTTGTGCGCGGCCAGCCGGATCGCCTCGTCCAGCAGCGGCTTGTACGGAATCACCTTGCCTGAGCGGCTGCCGGCATCGGCGCTGACGATCAGCTTCGGCTCGGCATCGTCGATGCGGCTGGCCAGGCTCTGCGAGGCGAAGCCGCCGAACACCACCGAATGGATCGCGCCGATGCGCGCGCAGGCCAGCATCGCGAACACCGCCTCGGGAATCATCGGCATGTAGACCAGCACCCGGTCGCCCTGCGTGACGCCCTGCGCCTGCAGGATCGCGGCCATGCATTCGACCTCGGCCTGCAGTTCGGCGAAGTTGTAGATCTTCTCCTGCCCGGTCTCGGTGAACACCCACACCAGCGCCCGCGCGCCCGCCCGCTCCTTCGCATGCCGGTCGACCGCGTTGTGGCACAGGTTGGTCGTGCCGCCCACGAACCAGCGCGCGAACGGCGGCCGGCTGGTGTCACAGACCTGCTGCGGCGGCCGGTCCCAGTCGATCAGCGTCGCCTGATTGCTCCAGAAGGCGTCGCGCTCCTGGAGCGAGCGGCGGTGGAAGTCGGCGTAGGGCTCGAGATTCGGTTCCAGATTTCGTGACATTTTTCAGGGCCCGGGAGTCAGTGCTTGGCACTGTGGCGCCCCGGCCTGTGTTCCAATCCAGGGTTTTCCCTGTCCAGAATTGACCCGTCGGGTCTTACCCGCGGTTACCCTGCCCTTGCTTGACACCCCAGACAGGCGGCTCATAAGCTGCGCGCCGAACACCATGTCCGACGCCCGCCGCCCGAACTCCCCCGCTGTTGTTGCCCACGCGCTCCGCCTGATCGGCGCCGCGGGCCTGGCGCTGGGCGTCTGCGTCGGTGCCAGCGCCCAGCAGTTGGACACGCCGCCGGCGGGCATGGTCACCGGCGCCTATGGGCAGAGCCTGATGCAGCAGCAGGCTTCGCAGCCGGCCGCAGCGCCGCAGGCAAAACCTGCCCCCGTCACCGGCGCGATCGCCACCGCCACCGACCCGGTCAGCCGCTTCCTGCGCGACCGCGGCATCCTCGCCCAGGCCCAGGCCGATTCGCCCCGCCTGCTGGACAGCGTGCGCGATTCCGCCTCCGACCTCGTGCTGTCGGCGATGAACTTCCTCGGCGTGCGCTATACGCGCGGCGGCAACAACGTCGCCACCGGCTTCGACTGCAGCGGCTTCACCCGCCACATCTTCGAGATGAGCATCGGCATGGTGCTGCCGCGGCGCGCCGACGAGCAGGCCAAGTCGAATAGCCTGATGAACATCAACAAGGACGAGCTGAAGCCCGGCGACCTGGTGTTCTTCAACACGATGCGCGCCACCTTCTCGCACGTGGGCATCTACGTCGGCGAAGGCAAGTTCGTGCACGCCCCCCGCACCGGCGCCGCCGTGCGGGTGGACGACATGCGCGAGGCCTACTGGTCCAAGCGCTTCACCGGCGCGCGCCGGGCCACCGAGCTGCGCAGCAGCGTCGGCAACGGCAGCGATTCGACGCTGCGCTGAGCGCGCTATCCTGGCGGCATGAGCGCCGCCGAATTCCCAAGCGTCCTTCCGCTGCGACTGCGTCCCGGTGATGCGCTGCGCCCTGCGATCGAGGCGGCCGTCCGTGCGGTCGGCTGCAGCGCGGCCTTCGTCGTCTCGGGCATCGGCAGCCTGTCGCGTGTCGAGCTGCGCCTGGCCGGCGCCGAGCGCACGCTGCAGCTCGATGGCGAGTACGAGATCCTGACGCTGGCGGGCAGCATCGCCGCCAACGGCTCCCATCTGCACATCAGCCTCTCCGATACCGAAGGCGTCGTGCTGGGCGGCCATGCCGGGCCGGGCTGCATCGTGCGCACGACGGCCGAGATCCTGCTCGCGCTGCTGCCGCAATGGCAGCTCAGCCGCGAGCCTGATGAGGCAACGGGTTATGCCGAGCTGAAGATCGAGCGCCGTTAGGGCGGAACGGTGGCGCCCTCGACACCATGCCGCCGCAGGCTCAGGGCCACGAAGTTCGACAGCTTCATCTGCTCCACGAAACCCGCCAGCCAGGCCTGGGCGGCTGCGCGCCCCTTGGGCACGGCGATGGCCTGATCGATCTCCATGAAGCGCCCCGGCAGCAGGCGCAGCGCCGCCCGATCGGCCAGCCGGCGCGCATCGGCTTCCAGCTGCTGGCGCACGCCGGCGGCGACGTCCAGGCCCTCGGCCAGGAAGGTGTCGGTCACCAGCGGCGAGGTCGGCGCGCGGACCAGCGTTGCCGCCTTCAGCGTGCGCCCGAGAAACAGGTCGTAGGCGCTGCCGCGGCCCACGGCCACGCGGATGCCGGCGCGGTCCACCTGCTCGTTGCGCTGCAGCGGCGAATCGGCGCGCACCAGGTAGGCGCCCTCGATGATCACGTAGGGCGGCGTGTAGTCCAGCCCGGCGCCGCGCTGCGGATCGATGGCGACGAAGGCCATGTCCACCCGCGCCGCGGTGGCCGCCTCGACCACCTGGCCGGCCGAGTCGAAGGTCACCAGCTCCAGCTCGAGCCCGAGGCCGGCAGCCGCCATGCGCGCCAGGTCCACCGAGAGCCCCTGCGGTTTGCCATCGGCGCCGCGCGTGGCCAGGATCGGATTGCCGAAATTGATGGCGGCGCGCAGCCGGCCGGACGAGCCCAGCTCGGCAGCCGCGCGAGCGGTGTCGGCAGCACGGGCACGGGGAACCAGCAACGCGGCGAGCGCGCCGGCCGTGAAGCGGCGGCGGATCATCATGGTCAGTCCAGTAT
>NZ_LYVQ01000289.1 GCF_001984095.1 Pelomonas sp. KK5 | reverse complement strand
CCAGGAAGGCGGTGGCGCCGCCGAAGCCGCCCAGGTGGTCCAGCTGCGTGCACTGCAGGGCCAGCGCGCGGGTCGGTTGCGGCAGGCCCGCGCCCTCGGGCCCGGTGCTGAGCCAGCGCGGGCGGGTTGACAGCGAGAGCCGCTCCTGGCGCGCGCTGCCCATCTGCCATTCGGTCATCGCCACCAGGCGCAGGCGCCGCTTGGCGCCATGGCCCACGGCCACGTCCACATGTACCTGCTTCAAGGCCGCCTCGGTATCCACGCACCAGGTCAGCGTGACCGTGAGGTCGTCCATGTGCTGGGTGATGCGGGTGTAGCCGATGCCGTGCTCCACCTCGCCGGCCGCCTGGTCGCTGAGCCGGCGGCCGAGCGCCCAGACGCGGCCGCGCTCGAGGTCCTGCAGCAGCAGCCATTCGCCGGGCGGGTCCATCAACGGGTCGTTGGACCAGGGCGTCACCTGGTGCATGCGGCTGTTGCCGGCCCAGGTGTAGCCGCCGGCCAGCTCGGAAACCTGGCAGCCGAAGCGCGGGTTGGCCAGCACGTTGATCCAGGGCTTGGACGGCCGGCGCGCCGGCGTCAGCTCGAACTGGAAGGCGCCATGCTCGGGGTGGAAGTGCCCGTCCGGCGGCAGCGGCGTGCCGCGCGGGCGCAGCGCCAGCGGCTCGGCCACCGGCCACTGCTGGGCGCGCGAGGGCTGGGGCTGTTCCTCCAGTAGCCGCTCGAGCTGCTGTGCCAGCGGCCGGCCGTCGGCCAGCAGCTTCAGCCGCGCCAGCGCCTGCAGCGTGAAGCGCTCGTCGGCCGTCAGGTCCTGCTCGCGCAGCAGGTGCAGCTTGCAGCGCAGGTGCTCGGGCAGGTCGTGGTGGGCCTGCGCCTGCTGCCGGGCCTGCAGCTGCATCAGCTGCTGCTGCACCGGCGCGAGGTAGGAAGCCGGCTCGCCGTTGGTGACCACCAGGTCCACGCCGAGGCCCGCGGCGGTCCACCAGCGCAGGCCCTTCTTCAATGACTGCACCAGGTCGAGGCCTTCCTCGCCGGTGATGGCCACCCAGATCAGCGGCCGTTCGCCGGAGATGCCGTGGCGCCACAGCAGCCGGCGGTCGCAGCGGGTGCCGGGCGGCAGGCGCTGGGCGCCGAGCTGTTCGCGGGTGGCCTGGGCGGTCACCAGCGTGTTGACGTGCAGCATCGCCGACCAGGTCTCGGGATCGAACTGCAGCTCGCGCAGCCGGATGCCGGCCATCGTGTGCGACATGCTGGCCGCCCGCTCGACATGGCTGGGCTGGCGGTACTTGTCGACCAGCTGCTCCAGCGCCTCGGCGTCCTGCGAGGCCGCGGTGCAGAAGGTCAGCTTGATGGTGGCACCCGGCGGCAGCTGCAACCGCACGACCAGGCCGGCGACGGGATCGAGGCCGGTGTCCAGCCTGAGATCTCCGTCGGCAGGCCCTTCGACGGCATCGAAGCCGGCGTCGCCCAGCGGCCGGCCCGGGCTGCCGTAGCGGCCCATCCAGCGGGCGCGGTCGGCGCAGGGGCTGATCTCGTCGATCGTGCCGTCCACCGCGGCCAGGAAGTGCACCGCACGCATCACCGGCTCGTCGGGCAGGCGCGGGCGCCGCTCCAGCGTCAGCAGCCGCTCGGCGGCCCGCCAGCGCTGCTGGATGAACATGTTGGAGAAGGCGGGGTGCGACTCGTCGGCGCGCTGCGGCGCCAGCGTCGCCTCGAACAGGCCGGCCAGGCGCAGCGGCAGCATGCTGCCGCCGAGATTGCTCAGCTCCACCTGGCGCAGCTCGCAGTCGTCCTCCGGGCTGACCCAGGTGGTGCAGCGGGCCAGCAGCTCGGGCCACTTGGCCTCGAAGACGATCCGGTCGGCCTGCATGCGGCAGACATAGCGGGCCATGCGGTCGGGCGCCGGATGGGCGGTGATCGAATGCCAGGGCTGCTCCTGGCCTTCGCCGCCGCGCTGCAGGTAGAAGAAGCTGCCGTAGTGGCCGCGCAGCAGGTCGTCGCGCCAGCGGGTCAGGCCCACGCCCTTCCAGGCGCTGTAGCCGCTGCCCTGGCTGCGCAGCACCACCGCATGGCGGCCGTTGGTGAGCAGATGGGTGGTGGGCAGGCCGGTGTCGCGCAGCGGCGCCGTCTCGCGCACCAGGCGCACCGCTCGCGGGCCACGCGGCTGCGGCAGCGGCTCGGCGGCGGGCAGGCGCGCGACCTCGCGCGGCGCGCGCTCGTGCAGCAGCGTGGTGACGGCGCGGATGTGCGGGTCGCCCATCAGCCAACGGCGCGGTGCGTCGGCGGCCAGCAGGTTGGTGATCGCCACCAGGCTCATCGACTGGTGGTGGGTCATGAAGGTCTCCACCAGCGTGAAGAGCCGGCCGGCGGCCTGGCGCTGCGGCGTGTAGTCCAGCGCCTCGATGAAACCCAGCGCCTGGCGGGCGCCCAGGTTCTGCAGCGCGCGCAGGTTGTTGACGGCCGCCTGCGGCGCCACCATCGCCGCCATCGCGGTGGCATAGGGCGCCAGCACCCGCTCGTCGGCCGGGATGCGGCGCAGCGCCAGCCGGGCAGCGCCCTGCGGGCCGTACTGGTAGGCCAGCGTGTGGTCCTGGCCGGCAATGGCCGACTCGCTCATGCCCCAGGGCGCGTGGTGCTCGCGGCCCTCGCGCTTCTGCTCGGCCACCGCGCTGCGGCCGACCTGGCCCAGCACGCTGGCGTGCGGCTCGTCCAGCACCAGCGAGGGCATCAGGTACTCGAACATGGAGCCGGACCAGGACTTCAGCCCCACCTCCGTGCCCTCGGCGAAGAAGGGCCGGCCCAGGGCGCTCCAGTGCTCCACCGGCGCGTCGCCCTTGGCGATGGCCAGCAGGCTGGTCAGGCGGGCCTCGCTGGCCAGCAGGTCGTAGTGGTTCTCGTCGACCTGATGCGGCTGCATCTGCGCATCGAAGCGGTAGCCGATGTGCAGCAGCCGGCGCTCGCGGTCGTACAGCGGCGTGAAGTCCGCTTCCAGCGCCAGCGTGTGGCAACGCTGGCCCAGCGCCTGCAGCCGGGCGCGCAGCGCGGCGCCGTCCTCCAGCTCGTCGCGCAGCGCGGATTCCAGCGTCGCGACGATGTCGTGCAGCAGCCAGGCCGAGTGGCCGGCCAGCGTCGGGTGCAGCGCATCGAGCTCGCTGCGGGCCTGGCGCACCTGGGCCAGCGCGATGCGGGCCTCGTCGGCATCGGCGGGCCACTGCCAATGGCCCTCCACCCAGTGGGCGAGGGTGCGCAGCGCCGGCGAGCCGGCCAGCACCGGCTGCAGCGCGCGGGCCCGCTGCAGCGAGGCCTTCAGCGCCGTGCGGGCGCGCTGCGTGTGGCCTTCCGCGGCGGCCAGCTCGCAGGCGCGGGCCACGGCCAGCAGATGGGCCGAGCAGTTGCCGCTGTCCACCGAGGACACGTAGGCCGGCTGCAGCACCGCCAGCGTCTGCGTGTCGTACCAGTTGTAGAAGTGGCCGCGCCAGCGCGGCAGGCGGTCCAGCGTGTCCAGCGTGGCGGCCAGGCGCTCGCCCATCGTGGCCAGGCCGACATAGCCCAGCTCGCGGGCGCAGCAGACGGCCAGCAGGTACAGGCCGATATTGGTCGGCGAGGTGCGGTGCGCCACCATGGTCTGCGGCAGCTGCTGCACGTTGTCCGGGGGCAGCCAGTTGTCATCGGCGCCGATGTGCTGCTCGTAGAAGCGCCAGGTGTCGCGCGCCAGGGCCGAGAGGTACTGGCGCGTGTCCTCGTCCAGCGGAGCCTGCGGCGGGCGCGGGCGGCTGGCCAGCCAGGTCCACAGCGGCGAGGCGGCCCAGACCAGCAGCAGCGGCACCGCGGCGGCCCACTGCACCGGCGCACCCAGCCACTCGGCCAGGCCGAAGGCCAGCAACAGCAGCGCCGCGGCGAAGGGCACGCGGCGGTGCTTGTGGACGAGGGCCGACAGCTCGGTGCGCGCGGCCGCCTGCGATTGCGCGGCCGTGGTCCATTCGAGCAGGTGGCGGCGGCTGACCGCCTGGCGCCACAGCGCGCGGCCGATCGCATCCAGCGTCATCAGGCTCAGCTCCAGCAGCTGCGCGCCGTGCCACACGGCCAGCAGCAGCGCGCGGCCGACGTCGGCGCCGGCATGGCGGTAGAACAGGCGCAGGGCGATGTCGTCGCGGTTCGGCGCCAGCCCGGCCACCGCGCCCAGCAGCGGCCCGGCGCTGAAGGCCGCGGTCACCACCAGCAGGGTGGCCGCCAGCGGCAGCACCCCGCTGACGAGCACCAGCAGCAGCAGGCCCAGCGAGGCCGGCACCACCAGCGAGCGGCGCAGGTTGTCCAGCATCTTCCAGCGGTTGATCGGCGCGATGCCGTAGCGGCGGGCGCGGGCCAGGAAGGGCAGCAGCTGCCAGTCGCCGCGGGTCCAGCGGTGCTGGCGGGCGGCGGCCACGTCGGCATGGACCGGCGAGTCCTCCATCAGGCTCACGTCGCTGACGCCGGCGCAGCGGGCGATCGAGCCTTCCAGCAGGTCGTGGCTCAAGACCTGACCCTCGGGCACGCGGCCGCCCAGCACCGCATGCAGCGCCTGCACGTTGAGCAGGCCCTTGCCGGTGAAGGTGCCTTCGCCGAACAGGTCCTGGTAGATCTCGGAGCTGGCGGCGCTGTAGGTGTCGATGCCGCCCTGGCCGTTGAACAGGCGCTGGAAGGGCGTGCTCTGGTCGGGCTGCGGCAGCGGCGACATCACGCGCGGCTGCAGGATGGCGTAGCCGCCGATGACGCGGCGGCCGCGGGGATCGATGCGGGGCAGGTTCAGCGGATGCGCGGCAATGCCCACCAGCGCGCGCAGGCGGCCGGGGGGCATGTCGGTGTCGGCGTCCAGCGTGACGATGTAGGGCGTGGCCGGATGCGGGCGGGACAGGGCGCCGAAGTCGATGAACGGATCTTCCTCGCCGGGTTCGGCCAGCAGCTGCACCAGCTCCTCGATCTTGCCGCGCTTGCGCTCCCAGCCGATCCAGCGCTGCTCGGTGGCGCACCATCGGCGGCGGCGGTGCAGCAGCAGGAAGCGCAGGCCGTCCGCGGCCGGCTGCGGATAGCGCAGGTTCAGCAGCGTCAGCGCCTCCTGGGCGGCGGCGAGCAGCATGGCGTCGTCGGCGCTCTCGGCGCTGTCGGCGTCGCGGAAATCGCTCAGCAGCGCGAACTGGCAATGCTGCTCGGGGTTGGCCAGGTGGTGCTGCTCCAGCTGCGCGCAGAGCGCCGCCGTCTCGGCCTCGCTGGTGAGCATGGCCGGGATCACGACCAGCGTGCGCTGCTCGGGCGCGAGGCCGCCGGCGAGGCCCAGCCGCGGCAGCCGGCGCGGCCGCACCGACTCGCTGATCAGCCGGTTGACGAAGGCCACCACCGCCTCGCTGGCCGGGCCCAGCAGCAGCAGGCCCGTCAAGGCGAGCAGCCAGGCGGGCGCGTCGTCCGGCGCGCCGTGGTGCAGCAGCCAGGCCACGCCGCCGAAGCTCAGCAGGGTCAGGCCGCCGAGGTAGGCGGCGGTCTTCAGCGCGCGGCGGGCCGGCGCGCCTTCCGGCGGCAGCCAGGGCGGCGGCAGGCCCAGGCCTTCGTTGAGCCGCGAGCGGCCGGGGCCGCGCCACCAGTAGGCCGGGGCGCCGCCATGGCCGGGCTCGACCGGGCCGCCGGCGCGCGTCAGGTCCACCAGCAGCTGGGCCACGGTGGCCTCGCTGCGCCCGCTGCGGCGGGCCAGGCGCTCGACCGCATGCAGGGTCTCGTCCTGCGTCTCCTTGGACTCGGCGGCGTAGACCGGTGCGGTCAGCAGGATCTGCATCACCTGGCTGCTCGCGGCGATCAGCTCGCGCCAGTCCACCCGGTCCAGCTGGCGCAGCGTGACGATGGCGTTGCGCACGCTCTGCTGGTCCTCGGTGGACTCGTTCTGCTGGTGGGCCAGCGAGGCGGCCGGGTCGGGCAGCCGCGCGGCCAGCCAGGCATCCAGCGCCTGCGAGACCTCGGGGCGCAGCTCTTCCTGGCGGTGTTCCAGCTGCAGGTAGAAGGCCTCCTCGACGCCGCGCGCCTTGATGCCCGGCTCCAGTGCCTCCAGCTCGGCGAGCTGCGCCGGATCGGCGGGCGCCTTGTCGAACCAGGCGTGGGCGGCATCGCGCGCGGCCTGCTGCGTGGCGGAACGTTCGGCCAGGCGGCGCAGGTTCTCCACCAGCACCACCCGCAAGGTCGTCGGCAGGGCCCACAACTCGGCCAGCGAGAGCGGCCGCTCGGCCTGGTAGGCGCTCAGGTAGCCGTGCAGCAAGGCGGCGTCGAAGCCGCTGTCGGTGTGGGCCACCCAGGCCCAGGCCACGCCGTAGATGCGCGGCAGGCCGGCCAGTGGCTCGTCGCGCAGCCGCGGCAGCAGGCGGAAGAAGCTGCGCGGCAGGCTGCGGCGGATCGTGTGCAGCTGCTCGTCGATCAGGTTGGCGTTGTCCAGCAGCCAGTGGGCGGCGGGGCCGAGGTGGCGGCCGTCGAGCGCGCGGCGTTCCAGCTGCGCGCGCGAGCGCTGCAGCATCGTGATATTGCTCTGCAGCCGCGGAAAGAACTGGGCGCCCGAGCGGGTGCCGCTGACGATCTCATGGGCCAGCGCGAGGCTGTGCCCGTGCTGCTCGAAGCGCGCCGGGCCGAACAGCACCGAGCGGATCGGCGGCTCCAGCGGGCCGCAGCCCGCGTCCAGCAGTGTCGCGGGGTCGGCGAACCTGGCCGACTTGGCGCTTACAGCCATGCGCAGGCGACCACCAGCACCAGCGCCGAGACCGCCACCGTCGTCGCGAAGCGCGGCGCCACCAGGGCATGGATCTGCTCGGCCAGCATTGCCGCGCCGAACCATCGGCCGCGGGCCCGGTGGCACTGCTGCAGATGCCGGCACAGCTGGGTGGCGGCGTCATGCGGGAGGGTGCTCGTGGCGAGGCGGCGGGAGGCGAGGGTGGCGGTGCTCATGGCGTGGATGGGGTGCTCGAT
>NZ_LYVQ01000288.1 GCF_001984095.1 Pelomonas sp. KK5 | reverse complement strand
CTCCAGTTGCATCGCGGCGCGGATGTCGCCTTCGCGGGCAGCGACCGCGGCATGCAGGCGCCGCAGCAGCGCGATGCGCTCGGCCTTGCTGCTGCGCGAGAAGCTCGCGAAGGCCCGCTTGGCGGCGGCGATGGCACGGCGCGCGTCCTCGCGGTCGCCCAGGCGCACGCGGCCGATCTGTTGCTCGGTGGCGGGGTTGTGGAGGTCGAACAGTTCGGTGCCGTGGATTGATTCAGGCGTGACGAACCGGCCGTCGATGTAGAGGGTGGTTATGTGTTCCATGGCCGCCAGTCTGTGCCTTTGCATTGCGCTTGATAAGACCGTCAGCGGCGGATGAATCGTCCGGAAAAACGGGACAATGGGGACCATGAAGGACAGCGGCTTGACGGAACTCGAAGCGGTGCTGGCGGTGGCGCGGCACGGCAGCTTCCGCGCGGCGGCCACCGAGCTGGCGATGTCCACCAGCGCGCTGAGCGCCACCGTGGCCCGGCTGGAGGCGCGGCTGGGCGTGCGCCTGTTCAACCGCACGACGCGCAGCGTCTCGCTGACCGAGGCCGGCGCGGGCTTCACCGCGCAGGTCACGCCGGCGCTGTCGCAGATCCGCGCCGCCTTCGATGCGGCCGGCGATGCGGGGCAGACGCCTTCGGGCACGCTGCGCCTGAACATGCACAGCGGCGCGCTGCGGATGATCGGCCCGCTGCTGCACGAGTACCTGCGCCGTCATCCGCAGATGCAGCTGGACGTGGTGACCGAGGGCCGGCTGGTGGACGTCGTCGCGGGCGGCTTCGATGCCGGCGTGCGGCTCATCGAACAGGTGCCGCGCGACATGGTGGCGGTGCCGATCGGCAGCGCGCTGAGCACGGCCGTGGTCGGCTCGCCGGACTACTTCAAGGGCAATCGCAAGCCGCGCCGGCCGGCTGACCTGAGCAGGCACGCCTGCATCCGCCTGCGCTTCGCCAGCGGCGCGATCTACCGCTGGGAGTTCCAGAAGAACGGCGAGGCGCTGATCGTCGACGTCAACGGGCCGATGACGCTGGACGACATGCACGGCATGCGCGCCGCCGCCCGCGCCGGCATCGGCCTGGCGCTGATCTCCGACGCCTTTGTCCGCGAGGACCTGGCCGCGGGCCGCCTGGTCCGCGTGCTGGCCGACTGGACGCCGCCGTTCCCCGGCCTGGCGCTGTACTACCCGAGCCGCCGGCATCCGCCGGCGGGGCTCAGGGCCTTCATCGAGCTGGTGCGGGAGATGAACGTCTAGGCCGCCAGCAGCTGCCGCAGCACGAAGGGCAGGATCCCCCCGTGCTTGTAGTAGTCCACCTCGATCGGCGTGTCGATGCGCAGCGTCAGCGTGGTGGTCTTCTTCGTGCCGTCGGCGCGGGTGATCACCAGCTGCGCGTCGCGCTGCGGCGCCAGTTCGCCGTCGATGACGATGTCGATCACTTCGTCGCCGACGAGACCCAGCGTCTCCCAGCTCTCGCCGGCCTTGAACTGCAGCGGCAGCACGCCCATGCCGACCAGGTTGGAGCGGTGGATGCGCTCGAAGCTGCGCGCCACCACGGCCTTGATGCCCAGCAGCTGCGTGCCCTTGGCGGCCCAGTCGCGGCTGGAGCCGGTGCCGTACTCCTCGCCACCGAAGATCACCGTGGGCACGCCGGCGGCGATGTAGGCCATCGCGGCGTCGTAGATGAACTTCTTCTCGCCGCTCGGCTGGTACAGCGTCAGGCCGCCTTCCTCGCGGCTGCCGTCGGCGCCGGGCGGGATCATCAGGTTCTTGATGCGCACGTTGGCGAAGGTGCCGCGCATCATCACCTCGTGGTTGCCGCGGCGCGAGCCATAGCTGTTGAAGTCGGCCTTCTGGATGCCCAGGCCGCTCAGGTACTGGCCGGCCGGCGAGCTGTCCTTGATCGAGCCGGCCGGGGAGATGTGGTCGGTGGTGATCGAGTCGCCGAACAGGGCCATGACGCGCGCGCCGCTGACGCCAGCGCCACTGAAGCTCGGTACTTGAGCGAAGTGCTCGAAGAAGGGCGGCTGGGCGATGTAGCTGCTGGTCGGCCAGTCGTAGACCTGGCCCTTCACGCCCTGGATCTTCTTCCACAGCGCACCGGGCTTGTCCGCCACCTGCTCGTAGTTCTCGCGGAAGGCCTTCGGGTTCATCGCGTACTTCATCAGCGCGTGGATCTCGTCGCTGCTGGGCCAAATGTCGCCGAGGTAGACATCCTTGCCCTTCTTGCCCTTGCCCAGCGGCTGGGTCATCAGGTCCACCATCACGTTCCCGGCGATCGCGTAGGCCACGACCAGCGGCGGCGAGGCCAGGAAGTTGGCCTTCAGGTTCGGATGGATGCGTGCCTCGAAGTTGCGGTTGCCCGAGAGCACCGCCGCGGCCACGAGATTGTTCGAGACGATCGCCTCGTTGATCTCCGGCGTCAGGTCGCCGGCATTGCCGATGCAGGTGGTGCAGCCGTAGGCGGCGAGGTTGAAGCCGAGCTTCTCCAGATAGGGCAGCAGCTTGGCCTTCTCCAGGTACTCGGTGACGATGCGCGAGCCCGGGGCCAGCGAGGTCTTGATGTGCGGCTTGACCTTCAGCCCGGCCTCCACCGCCTTCTTCGCCAGCAGGCCGGCGGCCAGCAGCACGCTGGGGTTGGAGGTGTTGGTGCAGGAGGTGATCGCGGCGATCAGCACGTCGCCGTTGCCGATGTCCAGGCCGCTGGGGGTCGCGTGGCGCTTGTGCAGCAGCTCGCTCGGCTGGTTGAAGCCGTTGGCGGCCACCGGCTGGCTGAACAGCTCGCCGAACTTGGAGGACAGGTGGGTGATCTCGATCCGGTCCTGCGGGCGCTTCGGGCCGGCCAGCGACGGGGCCACCGTGCCGAGGTCCAGCTTCACGACCTGCGAGTAGTCGATCTCGCCCGGCATCGGCACGCCGAACATGTTCTGCGCCTTGAAGTAGGCCTCGAAGGCCTCGATCTCGGCCTTGGTGCGGCCGGTGCCCTTGAAGTAGTCGATGGTCTTGTCGTCCACCGGGAAGAAGCCCATCGTCGCGCCGTACTCGGGCGCCATATTGCCGATGGTGGCGCGGTCGGGCACCGAGAGGCTGGCCGTGCCGGCGCCGAAGAACTCGACGAACTTGCCGACCACCTTCTCCTTGCGCAGCAGCTCGGTGACGGTGAGCACCAGGTCGGTCGCCGTAACGCCTTCCCTCAGCTGACCACTCAGCTCGAAGCCCACCACGTCCGGCGTCAGGAAGTAGACCGGCTGGCCCAGCATGCCGGCCTCGGCCTCGATGCCGCCGACGCCCCAGCCCACCACGCCGATGCCGTTGATCATCGTCGTGTGGCTGTCGGTGCCGACCAGCGAGTCGGGGTAGTAGACCTTGTTGTCCTTCCCCTTGCCCTTGTGCACGCCGCGCGCCAGGTATTCGAGGTTGACCTGGTGCACGATGCCGAAGCCCGGCGGCACCACGCCGAAGGTGTCGAAGGCCTGCATGCCCCACTTCATGAACTCGTAGCGCTCGCGGTTGCGCTGGAACTCGAGCTTCATGTTCAGGTCCAGCGAGTTCTTGGTGCCGTAGTGGTCGATCATCACCGAGTGGTCCACCACCAGGTCCACCGGCACCAGCGGCTCGATCGCCTTCGGGTCGCGGCCGGCGGCGGCGGCCACGTTGCGCATCGCGGCCAGGTCGGCCAGCAGCGGCACGCCGGTGAAGTCCTGCAGCACGACGCGGGCGACGACGAAGGGGATCTCGGTATCGCGCTTGGCGGTGGGCGCCCAGTTGGCCAGCTCGGCCACATGCTCGGGCGTGACCTTGAGGCCGTCGCAGTTGCGCAGCACCGATTCCAGCACGATGCGCAGCGAGACCGGCAGGCGCTTCACGTTCGGGAACTGCTCGGCCAGGCGCGGCAGCGAGAACAGACGGCCGCTGCGGCCGCCCGCGGTCTTGAATTCTGCCTCGCAGTTCGCGAAGGCGTGGACGGAGGGGGAGGCGCTTGACTTGGGCATGGGGGCTCCGGCTGGTCTTGTTGGCCATGCTTGTACCCGAGGCGGATGCCTCGCGTAAAGCGTCGGTGCGAGTTGCGGATCTCCTCTGGGCTGAGGTGGCTGCCGTGGACGCTGGTCGTTATGCTGCCGTGTCCAGGAGGAGCATGAGATGGCCGAGAAGCACCTTTCCGAGAGCGAGTGGAAGAAGTTCGCCAAGGGCCGCGGCCTGAAGGACGCCGTCTTCCTGAAGGCGCTGGGCAGCCTGGACGACGTGAAGACCGCCAAGGCGGAGCTGGCGGCGCTGGACGAGCTGGACAAGCAGTCCGGCCTGCTCGCCAAGGCCGGCAAGGGCGACAAGGAACTGGCCGCCTATCTCGATGACGTGGACAAGGCCGTCGCGCGCCAGCGCAAGGCCGCCGAGGCGCGCGAAGGCAAGGAGGCTGCGGCAGCCAAGGCGGATGCCGAGGACGACGAAGCCTCGCCCGCCTTGCTCACCACCGAACTGCTGCCGCTGGTCAAGCAGACGCGCAACGGCCAGACCATGCAGGCGCTGGTGGCCGCCGGCGGCAAGGAGGTGGCTCTGATGCTGGCCCGCCGGCCGATCTCGCCGGCGCGGCGCAAGATGCTGGCCGACTACCTGGGCGTCAGCGGCGGCGTCCGCTACCTGGTCGGCGAATGCCGCTGGGAGAACAGCGCGCTGACCTTCGTGCTCGATCCGCAGATGTCGGGCCTGGCGAAGAAGCTGGCGGCGGCCGTGCTGAAGCAGACCGGGCAGCGGATGAAGGTCCAGGTGCGGGGCGACGACGAGGATGAGGATGAGGGCGGTGCGTCCTGAGGGGCCCAAAGGGGTGCTGCGCGTGGAAAGCACGTGGACGATCCTGCCCGATGGCGGCAAGTACCTGTCGTCGATCAGGCTGATTCCGATGGGAGGAACGTGACGTGGCGGAGAGCATCGAGGTCCTGGTGGATCAGGTCGAGCGACTCGAGGACTACGAAGCGAGCGCGGACGCGCTGGCCGAACTGGTGCGCCGCGAGCCTGCCGTCGGCGCGAGGCCCATCTGTTCCGGACCATGCTGGACGAGGTCGCCGACGATGTGGGTCTGCTGCTGGAGTCGCCGGAGCTGCAGCAGATCGTGCGTGAGCTGCGGATGAGCATCTCGCATCGCAGTGACAGGCAAGACCCGGTGGTCCGCGAGTCGATCGCCTCGTTCCTCAGGCTCTACGGCGAGGGATCGGCTTAGCGGACTTCCTCATCAAGTGCTGGGGCGCTGGCGTCGAGCCTGAAAGTTATGCTTGCGCATCACTGACGACGAGGGGAGGGACACCATGGCGGAGAGGAGTCTCAGCGACGGCGAATGGAAAAAATTCGCCAAGGGCCGCAACCTGAAGGATGCGCCGTTCCTGAGGGCGCTGGGCATGCTGGACGGCGCCAAGGATGCCGCGGCCCGGCTGGCGGTGCTGACCGAGATCGACAAGCAGGCCGACCTGCTGCGCAAGGCCAACAAGTCGATCAAGGAACTGGGCGGCTACCTGGACGACGTGGACAAGGCTGTCGACAAGGAGCGCAAGCTCGCCGAGGCCGAGGCCGCGAAGGCCAAGGCCGCCTCGGCCAAGGCGGAAGCTGCGGAGGACGACGAGGATTCCCCCGCGCTGCTCACCACCCAGATGGTCCCGTTGCTGCGCATGGTCCGCAAGGGCGAGGTGATGCGCGCGCTGGTGGGCATCGGCGGCAAGGAGGTGGTGGCCCTGCTGTCGCGGCGGGCCATCTCGCCGGCGCGGTGCAAGCTGCTGCAGGAGTGGCTGGGCCAGAGCGGCGGCGTCAAGTGGGCGGTGGGCGAATGCATCTGGGAGGAGAACTGCCACACCTTCGTGCTGCAGACCCAGGCCGCCGGCCTGGCCAAGAAGCTGCGCGCCGCGCTGCTGAAGCAGACCGAGCAGCGCTGGAAGGTGCGGGTGCGCGGCGAGGATCCGGACGACATCGACGACGACGGCGAGCCGCTGGAGGCGCAACAAGTCGCCGAGGGCGAGGCGCAGGAGCAGCAGCAGCAGGAAGCCCGCGCGGCCGAGCCGGATCCGCAGCAGGCGGCCTTCGAGGCGCGGCTGGCGGCCCTGACGCCGCGGGTGCTTCAGGCGCTGCAGGACCAGCCCGAGGCGGCGACCAAGATCCGCGCCGTCAGCGAGTTCGCCCGCGAAAAAAGGGGAGGGCGGCAACTTCAAGTCGGCCCTGGCCGCGCTGGACCAGCTGGAGAAGCTGCTCGCCGCGCCGGCGGACGCTGCTGCTGCGGCGCCTGCGGCAGCGGGCCAGGTCGACTACGCCAAGTGCCGCCTCGCCTGGGAGGCCGCGAAGAAGAAGGTCCATGCCGAGCTGCAGAAGCTGGAGGCCGCCATCCTCGACGCCTACAAGGGCCAGCCCGGCTACGAGGAGATCGTCGCCAAGGTCCGCAAGGTCGACACGGTGCTGACGGACTTCGCCGACGGCCTGTCCGACACGCTGGACCAGGCCTTCAACGAGCCCGACGCCGCCGAGCGCCGGCGCCAGCACGAGAAGGCGGCGACGGTGATCCGCAAGTACCTGGACCGCGCGGCCAACGATCCCTTCATCCACGATCTGGAGAGCAACCCCTTCGTGCCGATCACCGCGAAGGCCACCTTGGTGAGCACGCTCGGCACGCTCGCCAAGCTGATCGTCGCCTGAAGACAGGCGAAGACTCAGCCGCGGCGGTAGCTCGCGCGGAACGCGCCGGGCGTCATGCCCTTGCGCGCCAGGAACTGCCGGTTGAAGTGCGCGGCCGTGCCGTAGCCGGCCTCCAGCGCGATCAGCCCGATCGGCCGCTCGCTGCTGATCAGCTGCTGGCAGGCGGCGCCGATGCGCAGCTGCGCCTGGTAGTCCAGCAGGGTCTGGCCCATGTGGCGCTTGAAGAAGCGGTGGAAGGCGCCCAGCGAGAGCGCCGCCGCGCCGGCCAGCTCGGTGGCCGACGGCGGCTCGGCCAGCGGCGCCGCATGCAGCCGCTCCAGCACCCGCTGCAGCCGGCCGCGCACCTTGTCGC
>NZ_LYVQ01000287.1 GCF_001984095.1 Pelomonas sp. KK5 | reverse complement strand
GGCTCCAGCATGAACCAGTAGGTCTTGTCGCGGCCGGTGGTCAGGTGCTTGGCCAGTTCCTCCAGCTTGAAGGAGATGAAGCTGGTGGACGAGGTCATCGCCGCCTCCATCGCGCCGGTCTGCATCGCCGCGTAGATCTCGTTGGAGGGCAGCGTGATGACGGAGGCGCCGGCCTGCTTCAGCATCATGTCCATCTCGCGCGAGCCGCCGCGCACCTTGAGGCCCTTGGCATCGTCGGGCGTCACCAACTGCCGCGTCTTGCTCGCCACGCCGCCGGCCTGCCAGACCCAGGAGACGATGATCACGCCCTTGTCGTCCAGCGTCTTGGCGAGCAACTTGCCGACCTCGGCCGTCTTCCACTGCGCGCCCTGCTCGTAGCTGGGCACCAGCGCCGGCATCAGGCCGATATTGGTCTCGCTCACCTCGCCGCCGGCGTAGGACAGCGGCACCAGGCTCATGTCCAGCGCGCCCTTGCGCATCGCCGAGAACTGCGCGTTGGTCTTCATCAGCGAGGAGCCGGGGTAGACGGTCGCCTTCAGCGCGCCGCCGCTGCGCTTGTCCACCTCGGCGGCGAAGCGGCGGCACAGGCGGTCGCGGAAGTCGCCCTCGGTCGGCGTGCCGCCGGGAAACTGGTGCGAGATCTTCAGGCCGCCGGCCTGGGCGAAGGCGGGCGCCAGCGCCGTGCCGGCCGCCAGCGCGCCGGCCGTGCGGAGGATGTCGCGCCGGCTGAGGTGGAAAGGCTGCTGCATCGCTTGTCTCCTGCTGCTGCTGTTGTCGTTGGAGCGCAGGTTAGGGAGCGGTGCACAGAGCATCAATCAATGCGGCGCGGTTAATGTTTCGAGAAACGGAATGATTGCGGGTTTACCCGGGCCTGATACACGGCCGTATCATGAAACAGGGAGGCCTCGAGTCAGATATGAAGAACCTGAACGTTTTGCCGACTGCGCTTGCCTGGGCGATCTCAGCCACACTTGGTTTGGTGCCGGCTGTAGCCTTGGCCGCCGACGCCCCCACGCGCTGGCTCACAAAACCGAGATCGATGCTCGCTACAGGAATTGCCCGCAGGGCTATTACAGCGGCCCGCAACCGGGTAAGCGCCAATACACCAAGGACAAGTTATTTTGGGTCGTCACGCCGCGGTTTGTCGCAGATTTCTGTATGCCTGCGGAATTTGTCAGTACCGAGCTTCAGGGTGTCGAGGCCATCGCCTATACCATGATCTCCAACAAGGACGAAGAACTCTGCGAGACGGACGACCACGGACAGGAGCGGTGTTCGCGCCCCTTCGAACACCATTTTGAAATCTACTACAGGAAGGGAACGATACCGAAGCAGATAGAGGGAAAGTATCAGCGTGATGCAGGTCCAGCTTCGAGAATGCTTTTGTCCCAGACAAGAGAGGCCTTTGCCAAGCGCCTGAAGCGACTCGCTGGCAATCCTGTTCCGGGAGCCACAGCCTTGTTTTCCCTGAATCAGTTCGAGCTCAGAAATGTGGCAGAAGACGGCCGCGCATGGCCCATGGGTGCTCTGTATTCCGGTCACTACTACGAAGAAATCTTCGAGGGCATCGACTTCCTTGCCCTCGACGGTGGCTCGGGCTTTACGCACCTGCCGAATTGGCAGCAGAAAAAGCGGCATCATCTGATCATCGCTATCAGCAAACCCACCAAAGACGGCCAGCAGGAGCCGCCAAGGCCATACTCGGCGCCGCCGCCCAAGCCTGAAGAATTCTTCCTCACCATTGAGCTCCCGCAAGTACTAGCCGACAGAATTGTCGAGAACGATGTTGCGCGCGGGTTCGATGCCGTGGGACAGGCCAAGCGTGTGCTGCAGGTCAAATAGGCTTCCCATGAGGAACTTCGATCTGCTGCTTGGGTTGCTGCTCTTGGCTGTAGGTCTGCCGGTGTTTGCCGGTCCGGACTCGGACTTCATCGAAGATGCCAAAAGCTTCCCGAAGTTCGTGATGCCAGCCTTGCGGACGTCCCAGGAAACCACGGCCGAGTGGTACGACGATCATCGGATCATCATGTCCGTTCGCTCATTGCCGTCGGGTTGGACGGCGGCGGAACATGAACTGTCCCGAGTGATTCTGCTGGATACGGAAGATGGTCATGTCGAGCAGACCCCTTATGAGGGCGAATTGCTTTGCTATTCCAGGGATCGGATGACTCTGCGGCACCACTGGCGCATCGGCGGCGCGTATTCAGATCGCGCGAATCCCGGGAATATTTTTGAGAGCGGGGTGTTTGGAGGACGCCTTGATCGGATCGAATGGCCCAGGCTAAGTTTTCTCAATCCCGCGACATGCGAGGTCCTGCCACATTCAAAGAAGCTGGATTCCGGCATGGTCGTGATGGACCAGCCATTGACGCCCGGACACCCGACGATTCGACTTGAAAGACTGTGGCCTGGAAACAGTATAAATGGTTCGCACTTCCTGCTTATCGATGCTGCTGGAAATACCCTGACGGACGTATCGACCGATTGGTACTCAACGCCCTTGCCTCACAACTCGACATACATGCCATGGCTGGGTTCCCATCTCTTGTGGAGAGGATACAACTACAGCCCGCTGGTCGTGAATAAGGCGGGCGAGGTTTCGGAGCAAAAGGTACCCAGAAAGATTCTGGAATGGTCTAGGACTTTCAGGCTTGACGGGGTGGGGCGAATGACGAGAGCGGGCATGGCCTGGGTGCTGACCGTCACGAGTTCGTCGGCGGTGCGCGGTATATATCTTGAGGAGGAAGACGGAGCGCTACGCCGGATTGAGAACGGCGCCGTTGCGGGATGGATCCGTGTTTCGCCAGATGGCTGCAAGTTGCGTTACAGCCGGACCAGATTCGGGTTTGAAGAAAAAAGAACTGTCGAAGAAATGGCCAAGACCCGCCAATGGGTGGTGGTCGATGTCTGCGCCGGGAAGAGATAAGTCTGAAGTGCATGTTGCGAAGTGACGCTGGGGCCGACAGCCAAGCTCAGCTCGCCACGACGATGTCGCCAGTCCAGCCTTCGCCGCTCAGGGCCTGTGGCAGCACCGCCTGGATCTTGTAGCTGGTGATCGGGGCGTTCGCCGGCTTGGACGGGAAGAGCGCGCGGAACTTGTTCATCTTCAGCGAGTGGAAGTCGCCGCTGCCGGTGCCGGTGCGCTTGTCCGGCGGCCCGATCGGGAAGGCCTGGGTGACGGCCGGCATGCCCGGCGCGGTCACCGTCACGTCCACGCTGAAGCTGTCGATCGGCTCCGTCCCTATCGACACCAGGAACAGCAGCATCTCGTCCAGGCTCTCCATGTAGACCGCCCGCTCCTTCTCCTCGTTCCAGCGCGCCTGCACGCCCTTCTGCACGAAGGTGTGGGGCTTGCGGCCGTCGGTGCCGACGTTCTCCGGCTGGGCATTGCGCAGCGCGGCCCAGGTCTGGTTGCCGACCGTGCCGTCGTCCTGCAGGCCGCGCGTGGACTGGAACTTGTGCACCGCCGCCAGCGTGGCCTTGCCGAAGTCGCCGTCGACCTTCAGCCCGGCCTTGTCGAGGTCGTTGAGCCGCTCCTGCAGGTACTCGACCCAGCCGTCCGCCGTCTTGTCGCCGAAGCGCAGCGTGGGCTGGCGGGTCTTGGGCAGGTTGCCCGGCGGTTGCGGGTTCGGCTGGGGATTCGGCTGCGGGTTGGGTTGCGGATTGGGCTGCGGGTTCGGCCCGGGGCCGGCGCTGTCGCGCAGGGTGAAGCTCGCCCGCACGTTCTCGTCGCCCTGCGTGATCAGCTCGACCGCATGCAGCGTCGGCGACGGCGGCGTCAGCGTGGACGTGGCCGTGTTCTTGGCGCCCTCCGGGTTGTCCCACTCGATGCGCCAGACGGCGGTCTGCGGTTCGCCGACCGCGTACTCGATGAAGCCCTTGCAGCCCTCGTCCGGCGCCCGCGGCGTCTCGATCGAGAGGCAGGTGCCGTCGGTCTCGCCCGCGGGAATCTCCTGCTGCGGCCGGATCATGAAGTCGCCGCGCTCATGCTTCGCGCCCAGCAGCACGAGCTTCTGCTGGGTCAGGTTGACCACCTGGACCAGGCAGCTTGAGGCGATGTCCGGCCCGGGCGTCGGGTTCGGGTTCGGGTTGGGATTTGGATTTGGATTTGGATTTGGATTTGGATTGGGGTTCGGATTGGGATTCGGATTCGGATTCGGCGCCTGCCCGAAGATCGTGAACTTGAACTCGGCCTGGTGCTTGTTGCTGTTGATGTGGTCCACGCTGAAGTGGCTGGCCTCGCCCACGTCGCTCAGCGAGGCGTCGCCGCTGATGTTGCCGGCGATCGGGTTGTTCCACTTGATGGTCATGTTGACGTCGCCGGTGACGATCCAGTCCATCTCGCCGATGCAGCTCTCGATCGGGATCTGGGTACCCGGCAGCGGCGCCGAGCCGCCCATCACGAACTCGCCATGCTGGCCCGGCTCGATGACATCGGGCGGGATCTTGAGGATCTGCTTCTCGGGGCGGATGTTGCCGCGGAAGAGGCGGCGGTTGGTCTTGTTGTGGACCTGGATCGCGCAGGTGCACTGCCCCGGTCCGATCTTGGACAGGATGTTCATCACGGCGGCGCCCCAGCCGAGCAGCTCGGGCACGAAGCCGACGGGCGCATCGCCGGCGCCGACCGGCGCGTCGGCCTTGCGCGTCGCCGGCACGCTGGCCGGCCCGCCGACCATGCCGGGCAGGTCGCCCAGCCACTTTCGTTGTGCGGTGCTGAGTGCCATCGCGAGAACCTCCTGCAAGACTGCGGAGGAATTCTGTCAGCGTGCAGCGCTCAGGCCATCAGCCGTCCTGTGGACGCCGCACCTGCAGTTGCGAGATCACCTCGATCAGCGCCTGGACATCCAGCGGCTTGACGAAGTGATGGTCGAAGCCGGCCTCGCGCGACTTGCGGCGGTCCTCGTGCTGGCCCCAGCCGCTCAGCGCGATCAGCGTGATCCTGTCGCCGCCGGGCAGCCGGCGGATCGCGCAGGCGGCCTCGAGCCCGCTCATCCGCGGCATGCCGATGTCCAGCAGCACGACCGCGGGCCGCTGCGCACGCACCGCGTCCACGGCCTCGATGCCGTCGTGCGCCACCGCGGTGTCGTAGCCCAGCATCGCGAGCATCTGCGAGAGGCTCTCCGCGCTGTCCAGGTTGTCGTCGACCACCAGCACCCGCTGGTGGTTCGCGAGGCCCGGCGCCAGCTCGCGCGCCTCGACCTGTTCCGTGCGTTCGACGGCGTCGTCGATCAGCGGCAGGCAGACGGTGAAGCAGCAGCCGCGGTCGGGCCCGTCGCTGGCGGCGGTGACGCTGCCGCCGTGCATCTCCACCAGCCGCTTGACCAGCGCCAGCCCGATGCCCAGGCCACCCTGCGCGCGCTCCATCGAGCGGTCCACCTGGGCGAACATGTCGAACACCCGCGGCAGCATCTCGCGGGCGATGCCGATGCCGGAGTCGCGCACGCGGATCAGCGCATGGGCGCCGTCGCGCTCCGCCGCCACCTCGATGCGGCCGCCCTCGGGCGTGTACTTGGCCGCGTTGTTCAGCAGGTTGGCCACGATCTGGCAGAGCCGGGTCAGGTCGGCATGCACGCGCAGCGCGCGAGGCGGCGCGAGGCGGATGGACAGCTCGTGGTGGCCGGCATCGATCAGCGGACGGCTGGTCTCGATGGCCGTCATCACCGCGCTGGCGACGTCCACGTTCTCGCGGCGCAGCTCCACCTTGCCCTGGCTGATGCGGCTGATGTCCAGCAGGTCGTCGACCAGGTGGACGAGCTGCTTCAGCTGCCGCTCGATGATGCGGCGCGCGTTCTCGTGCACGCCTTCCTCGCGCGAGAGCTGCATGATCTGCACCGCGTTGCGGATCGGCGCCAGCGGGTTGCGCAGCTCGTGCGCCAGCGTGGCGAGGAACTCGTCCTTGCGCGCATCGGCGTCGCGCAGCGTGGCCTCGGTGCGCTTGCGCTCGCCGATGTCGCGGACCACGCACAGCGTGCCCAGGTGGCGCCCGCGGGCATCGTCGAGCCGGGCGACGGTGGCCTCCACCTCGATCTCGCGGCCATCGGCCCGCACGTGCACCGATTCGGCCCGGTAGCTGCCGGCCTCGCGCAGCGCGCGCCGGTAGCGCCGCGCGCTCAGCTCCTCCGCCCAGCGCTCGCGGTACAGCTCCTCGCGCGGGCGGCCCAGCATCTCCGAGGCGCTGCAGCCGTACTGCGCCTCGGCGGCCGGGTTCATGAAGATCAGGTGGTCCTCGGTGTCGAAGGCAAGCACCGCGTCCTGCATCTGCGCCAGCACGTCGCGGCGCATCGCGTTGCTGGCCGCGTTGGCGCTGTCCAGCGTGTAGACGTCCTCGCCGACGACCAGCGCGTCGACGTCGCCGTTGCGGATCGCCGCCAGCGTGTCGTCGGCCTCGCGCAGCCGGGCCTGCAGCTCCGTGTTGAGGCGGAGCAGGCGATCGAGCTCGTCCTGGCGGAGATCGGCGTTCATGTCGTCATCGCACAGGCTCGGGCACGCCGAGGCCGTGCAGCACCCGCGGCACGTCGGACATGTCGCCGATCACGCGGCGCGGTGGCAGCGGCGCGATGCGCAGCAGCGTGGGCGTGGCGACGATCTGGTCGGCCGACGCCGCGAGCACGTTGTCGGCGATGTTGCGGATCTCCAGCGAGTAGCGGCCGTGCAGGTGCTCCTCGAGGATGCGGCGGGTGTTGACGATCGCCCGCGCGGACTTCGGGGTGGCATCCGTCACGTAGAGGCGAAGGATGAAGGGCTGGGTGATTTCTGCTGCGCCCATGGGGTGCTATCGCAGCGGTTGCACGTCGAGGCCGACCAATACACGCTCCTCGTTGGACAGGTCGCCGATGATCTTTCGTATCGGCTCGGGGAATTTGCGCACCAGCGTCGGCACCGCCAGGATCTGGTCGCCCGCGGCCAGGCGCGGGTTGACCAGCAGGTCCACCACTTCGATGGTGTAGCGGCCGGCAAGGTGCGTCTCGCAGACGCGCCGCAGGTTCTGCAGCGCGGCGGTGGACTTGGCCGTCTGGCCCGCCACGTACAGGCG
>NZ_LYVQ01000286.1 GCF_001984095.1 Pelomonas sp. KK5 | reverse complement strand
CCGTGGACGCTGGACCTGCAGCCGCCGCTGCCGCCGGCCGCACCGGCGCCGGTGTTCGCCCGAGCCGCCGCGCCGATGGCGATGATGAAGGAGGCGCGCGCCGCCGAGCCGGAGCTCAGCTTCGACGTCAGCGTCTTCGAGGGCGAGTTCGCCACCGAGTTCGAGGTGCCCGGCCAGGTCGACGTGGCGGCCAACGGCCAGCGCGTCGCCTTCGCCCTCGGCGCCACGCCGCTGGAGACGAAGCTGATGGCCCGCAGCAACCCGCAGGCCGACACCAATGCCTACCTGGTGGCCGAGAGCGCGCGGCCCGCCGGCGTCTGGCCCGCCGGCACGCTGCAGCTGTTCCGCGACGGCGCCTTCGTCGGCCAAAGCCGGCTGCAGGTCGGCACCGACAACGAGCGGCTGGACCTGTTCTTCGGCCGCGACGAGATGGTCCGCGTGAGCGTCGACCCCGAGGCCCGCAACGCCGGCAGCAGCGGCTTCATCGGCAGCCGCCAGGAGCAGAAGATCAGTCACGTCTATCGCGTGGAGAACCGGCACCGCCGGGCCTTCCCGGTGCAGATCCTGGAAGCCTCGCCGGTGGCCCGCCACGAGGACATCAAGGTGCAGGCCGCCTTCGATCCCGCGCCCTCGCAGCAGGCCTGGCGCAAGCAGCCGGGCATCGTCGCCTGGGACTTCACGCTGGAGCCCGGCGCCACGAAGGCGCTGAAGGCCGACTACCAGATCAGCTGGCCCAAGGATCAGCGCCTCAACGGAATGCGCTGAGACAGGTCGGCGAGCAGCTCGCCGGAAGGCGACATCAGCAGGGCGTCCTCGGGCCGCAGGCCGCGCCAGCGCATGCGCACCTCCAGCACCTCGCGCGGCAGCAGCGCGCGCTCCAGCTGCCATTGGCCGTCGCCGCCCACCAGGCCCGGCGAGTCGCCCACGCTGCAGACGAAATCGCGCAGCGCCGCCGGATCGATGCCGATCTTCAAGGAGGCCACCGGCCGCAGGCAGACGATGGTGTCGCGCCCCGCCAGGTTCATCACCAGCCGCTCGTGCCATTCCGCCTGCAGCAGGCCATGCTCGCCCGCCCTGGCCCGCGAGAGCTCGCCCAGCAGGGCCTGCAGGTCGGCCGGCTGCCCCGCGGCCATCTCGATGCGAACGAAGCCGCCGGCCTCGTCCAGCGCCTTGTTCAGGGCCACGTCCCAGCTCTTCAGGCAGCGGCCGCGCGCATCGAAGTGCCGCAGCGTGAGCCGTGGCGCCTGGTAGCGGGACCATTCGCACCACTCGTAGGTCTTGCGTGTGCGCAACGGCCATTCGAGGTCCGTCAGCTTCAGGTAGCAGTAGCGGGTGATCCGCTCCATCGACAGGCGCGGCACGCCACGCGCGTCCATGGCCAGTTGCAGGTCGCGGTACTCGATCTCGTAGTCGACCATCAGCCAGGCGTGGCCGCTGACCTCGTCGGACTTGGCCAGCAGGCCGTCCATGGCGCTCTGCGGCAGCAGGGCGCGGGCCTGCTCCAGGGTCATGTCGAGGAGGCGGGACGAGAGCTGGCGCGCCGGTTCGCGCACGCCGATGTCGTCCATCAGCAGCGCGGGCCGCTCGAGGAAGACCCTGAAGAAGCACAGCACCGCCTGCGCCAGCCGCCAGTCCACCGCCTGCCCCGCGCGGATATTGCGCACGATGCGCGGCAGGCCTGCCGCATCCAGGCTCGAATGCCTGCCGGCCGCCACGATGGGCAGGATGTCCAGCGGCATGCCGTCCACCGCCACCTCCAGGCCGCCGGCCGGCCGCGCCGCATCGACAATGGCCTTCAGCATGGCGAGCAGGTGCTGCTTCAGGAACTGCGGGGCGGCCGGCAGGAGCTGCTCCTGCGGCAGCCAGGGCAAGTCCTGACCCCGCAGCTGCAGAGCCTCCCCGCGCTGCTGCCGCTGCAGCTGCAGGCGCACGCACTCGTCGAGCAGGCGCTCGAAAGCCACCGGATCGAACGCCACGACACGTCGCCTGCGCTCTGGCGTTCTAGGGGGATTGCTCATCGGCATGCGCTCCTTGCAACAGATCGGGGCCGCGGGCCGGATTAAGCGGCGCTAAGCCGGCAGGTGCGGCCAGGCGGCTTCCTTCATTCTTTGGACGGCAGCCCCTCGGAGACCCACCCATGGCCAATGCGACGACACCGACCCCGATGATGGAGGCTTCATCGCCGCCCGCAACCCTCATCCCGACGCCCGCGCTGGGCAATCTGAACCCGGACCTGCTGCACGGCCGGTCCATGTCCACGTTTGGCGGGACCGGCGAGCCCAACTGCCCGTCGTCCTGCGCGGTCGAGTTCGTCTATGGCGGCCGGCGCCCTGCCCGGCTGCAACGCATCACCCTGCCGCTGGTCTGCTTCGACGGCGCCTCGCACTGCCTGATGCGCATCGAGGACGTCGGCCGCAACACGCTGGTCGCGTCCGGCATGCTCGGCTGGAAGGGGCGCCCGGCCGGCGTCGCGCGCGTGGTGAGCTGGTCGCACCGGAACCAGGGCGACGGCATCTTCATCTGCGATGCGGCCGGGCTGCAGCCCTTCCACCACTACCGGCTGAGCCTGTGCGCGCAGCTGGTCGGCGCTGGCGAACGCGGCTTCGCGCCCGGCCTGGGCCTGTGGGGATGGGCCTCCAACGCCATCGGCGACGCCAGCGGCTACCTGATCAACGACCGGCCGGTGCCAGGTCTTGCCCCGGCCTGGCGAATCGAGCTCGGCGCCCTCAGCCCCTGATCTCGCCCTGCCCCAGCACCACCCATTTCATCGAGGTCAAACCCTCCAGCCCCACCGGCCCGCGGGCGTGGAACTTGTCGGTGGAGATGCCGATCTCGGCGCCCAGGCCGTACTCGAAGCCGTCGGCGAAGCGGGTGCTGGCGTTGACCATCACGCTGGCCGAGTCGACCTCGCGCAGGAAGCGCATCGCGTTCGGATGGTTGGTGGTGAGGATCGCATCGGTGTGATGCGAGCCGTAGCGGCCGATATGGGCGATCGCCTCGTCCAGGCTGTCCACCACCTTGATGCTGATGATCGGCGCCAGGTACTCGGTGGACCAGTCCGCCTCGGTGGCCGGCACGGCGGCCGGCAGCAGCGCGCAGGTACGGCCGCAGCCGCGCATCTCCACGCCCTTGGCCGCGAAGACCTCGGCGATGCGGGGCAGGAACTCGCGCGCCTGGGCCGCATGCACCAGCAGCGACTCGGTCGCGTTGCAGGGGCTGTACTTCTGCGTCTTGGCGTTGTCCACGACCTTGACGGCCAGCGCCAGGTCCACCTCGGCGTCCACATAGCTGTGGCAGTTGCCGTCCAGGTGCTTGATGACCGGCACGCGGGCCTCGCGGCTGATGCGCTCGATCAGGCCCTTGCCGCCGCGCGGGATGATCACGTCGACGAACTCCGGCATCGTGATCAGCAGCCCCACGGCCGCGCGGTCGGTCGTGCCGACCAGTTGCACCGCCTCGCGCGGCAGGCCGGCCTCGGCGAGCGCATCGCCGACGATCACGGCCAGCGCCTGGTTGGAATGGATGGCCTCGGAGCCGCCGCGCAGGATGCAGGCATTGCCGCTCTTGATCGCCAGCGAGGCGGCCTCGATCGTCACGTTGGGCCGGCTCTCGTAGATCATGCCGAAGACGCCCAGCGGCACGCGCATCTGGCCCACGCTGATGCCGCTCGGGCGGCGCTTGACGCCGGTGATCTCGCCGATCGGATCGGGCATGGCGGCGATCTGCTCGCAGCCTTCGGCGACGGTGGCGATGACCTTTTCCGTCAGGCGCAGGCGGTCGACCATCGGCGCCTCCAGGCCGGCGGCGACGGCCGCGTCCACGTCCTGCGCATTGGCGGCCTGCAGCGCGGGGCCGGCCTCGCGCAGGCGGCGGGCCAGGGCCAGCAGGGCGGCGTTCTTGGCGGCCGTCGGCGCGGCGGCCATGGCGGTGGCGGCCTGGCGCGCGGCGGCGCCCAGGCTGGTCATGGTGGCGGAGAGATCGTCGGCGGTGTTCAGCTGCATGGTGCAGCGATTCTGACCGATGCCGCAAAAGCCGGGCGCGTGCGGGCTTTGGCGATCGTCAAGCCAGGCTTGCGCGCATCAGCAACTGGTGCAGCGGCTGGCGCTCGAAACCGGCCTCGGCCAGCACCCGGCCGCCTAGGTCGGGCCGCTGCAGCGCGGGCACGACGATGCGGTGCGCCGGGTGCGCCGCCCGCAGCGCGCGGGCCAGGGCCAGCGCATCGGCCTGTTCCGGCGCGTCGTCGTACAGGCCGCTAACGGTCAGGCTCAGCGGCGCCGTCTCGGCGAACAGCAGCAGCGCGCTGCCCTGCTGCAAGGCCTGCAGCCGGTTCGGATTGGCGGCCAGCAGGGCCGGGGTCTGCTGCAGCGGCAGGTCGTCGAGATAGGGCCGGGCGGCGATCCAGGCGAAGGCCGCCTCGCGTTCCAGCAGGTCGGCCCAGGGCGCCGGCTCGCCACCTGCGGGCTCCGCCTGCCAGCCCAGCAGCTCGCTGCGCGCGACGAAGCCGCGCCCCTCATAGAGCCGCCGCGCCCGCTCGTTCTGCGCGAACACCTCCAGTTCCACCGCCGCCATGCCGGCCTCGCGGGCGCGCTGCATGAAGTCGTCCAGCAGCCGCGGCGCGGCGCCGCTGCCCCGTGCAGCCGGCCGCGCGCCCATCGTGGCCAGGCGCCAGCGGCCGGGCCGTTGCGCCACGAAGGCGAAGGCCAGGATCGCGCCGCCGTCATCGAGCGCGACGCGGTTGAGCGGCAGCTCCACGCCCTGGCGTGCCAGGAACTGCGGCCACTGCGCCAGCGGCACCTGGAAGGGGCCGATCAGGTAGTCGGCGAAGGCCTCGCGGAAGGCGGCATGAAGCTGGTCGGCCGGCACGGCGCTGGCGGCGGCGATCGTCGTCATGCCCGGGCGCACTTGGCCACCGTGTCCCAGGTGCGGGTCGTGATGTCCTTGCCGAAGGCCTTCTCGATCAGCGCCATGAAGACCGGCGAGTCGTCGCCGGGGCGATAGGCCGACAGCACCTCGCGGCCTCGCACGGCATGGATCTGCGCCTGCCCGCGGCCCAGCGGCAGCGCCGGCACCTCGCCCGGCGCCGCGCGCAGGAAGCTGACGACCCGCTTGGCGTCCGCCGCCAGGCCGAAGGGGGCGAAGGGATCGGCGTCCAGCAGCGCCTGCAGCGCCGCCTGCGGCCGCACGATCGTGTAGAAGCTGCGGCCCAGCCCGGCCAGCATCGCGGCCTCCAGCTTCCTCTCCAGCGCCGCCTCGCCGACGCTGCGCGGCGTGTCGAGCACCAGGTTGCCGCTGGACAGCAGGGTCTTCACGTTCGCATAACCGGCAGCCTCGACGCAGGCCTTCAGCTCGGCCATCTTGCAGTTCATCGGGCTGACGCCGCGCAGCAGGGCAACGTATCGCGGCATCGTCTTCAGCTCAGCGTCGGGAAGCCCAGCTCGAAACTGAACACGCTGCCCAGGCCCGGTTCGCTCTGCACGCGCAGCTGCCCGTCCATCAGGCGCACCAGCTGCTGGCTGATCGACAGGCCCAGCCCGGTGCCGCCATGGCGGCGCGCCTCGTCGGAGACCTGTTCGAAGGGCTGGAACAGCCGCGCCATCTGCAGCGCGTCCATGCCGATGCCGCTGTCGCGCACCTCGAAATGCAGGCGCGCGCTGCCCGGCTGGCGCTGCACCACCCGCACCGCCAGCACCACCTCGCCCGAATCGGTGAACTTGACCGCGTTGGACAGCAGGTTCAGCAGCACCTGGCGCAGGCGCTGCCCGTCGGCCACGATGCGCACCGGCAGCTCCTCGCCGAGCTCCACCGCATAACGCAGCAGCTTCTGCTCGGCGCGCAGGCGCACCGCGTCGCCCACCGCGTCGAGCAGCGCATGCAGGTCCAGCGGGCCCGGCTGCAGGCGGATCTTGCCGGCCTCGATGCTGGCCATGTCAAGCACATCGGTGATCAGCGCGAGCAGGTGGTCTCCGGAGTCGCGGATCAGGCGCACCTTGCCCTGCTGCGGCGTGCCCAGCGACTCGTCCATCTGCAGCAGCTGCGCGAAGCCGAGGATGGCGTTCAGCGGCGTGCGGAACTCGTGGCTCATCGTGGCCAGGAAGCGGCTCTTGCTGCGGTTGGCGTCCTCGGCGCGCTGCTTGGCGCGGGTCAGCTCCTGGGTGCGGCCGGCCACCAGCTCCTCAAGGTGGTCGCGGTGGCGGGTCAGCTCCTGCTCGGCCATGCGGCGCTGGCTGATGTCGGTGAGCATGCCCTCGATGCGCAGGCCCTGGCCGTCGGCCGCGGGCACGATGTGCGCGCTCAGCTCCACCCAGATCTGCTTGCCCTCGGGCGTGGCGATCAGCACCGGCACCTGCTGCAGCAGCCGGTGCCGCACCAGCGCACGGGCGATGCGCTTGTACTCGGGGCCCTCCACGCGCGCCAGCCCGCGCAGCCGCGTGCTGGCGGCCAGCGCCTGGGCGGGGCCGGTGAAGCCCAGCATCGTGGCCATCTTGCGGTTGACCTCCAGCAGCCGGCCGCGGGCGTTGGCCTGGAAGATGCCCTCGGTGGCGTTCTCGAACAGGCTGCGGTAGCGCTCCTCGCTGCGGCGCAGGCCTTCGGAGGAGGCGAGCAACTGCTCGCTCATGCTGTTGAACTGCTGGGCCAGCGCGCCGATCTCGTCTGTGCGCTCGACCATCGTGCGGGCGCCCAGCCCGCCGCCGGCCACCGCCTGCGCCAGCGCGCCCAGCCGCGACACCGGCCGCACGACCAGCCGGTTGACGAGCACATAACTGGTTACCAGGACGGCAACGAGCACCGCGGCGAGCAGGCCGGCGACGAAGTCCCGCGTGCGCGCCACCCGTTCGACCACCTGGGCGCGGGTGTAGACCAGCGTGGCGTGCGCCACCGGCGAGGTGTCGGCGCCGGGGGCCTCGCCCTCGTGGAGGATGTCGAATTCGCGCACGACCGGCTCGACAGGCGGGCCGGTGCGGCTGCGCAGCATCGGCGCCACGTTGAGCCCGGTGCTGCGGACCTCGATGGACTGCACCTCCGGGTCGGCCATCACGGCCTCCAGCAGGCTGTCGATCGCGGCGGCGTCGAGGTTCCAGAC
>NZ_LYVQ01000285.1 GCF_001984095.1 Pelomonas sp. KK5 | reverse complement strand
GAAGTCTGTCGCGCGGACTTCCTCGAAGGCGTGCGGCAACGCGCGGACCACCTCGCTCGCGGACTGCGGGCGATCGTGCGCGAGCATGGCCTGGTCGGCGAGCGCGGCCTCGGCCTGCTGCGGGCGCTGGTGCTGCCCGAGGACCGGGCGGATCAGGTCGTGGTGGCGGCGCGCGAGCTGGGCCTGCTGCTCAACGCACCTCGGCCGAACCTGCTGCGCTTCATGCCGGCGCTGACGATCAGCGAGGGGGAGATTGACGAGGCGTTGCGGCTGCTGCGCCGGGCGCTTGGCGAGGTATTCACCGCGGCGTGCTTGCCAGCGCCAGCAGCGACATCTCGTTGAAGAAGAACATCCCGTCCAGCTGCCAGTCGGTGTACTTGCGCAGCGTGTTGGCCAGCGTGAAGGGCGTGTACCAGCAGTTGTGGTCGGGGTGGACCACCTCGACGAAGGTCTGGGCGCCGCAGCTGTAGTCGAAGTGGCGGCGGAAGCAGCTGTAGGCATCGGGCACGGTGATCGCGTACTCGTTGGCCTTCAGCGCCTGCAGCTGCTTCAGGAAGTCCTCGACGTTGCCGACGTGTTCCATCACCTCGGGCACGAGGACCAGGTCGTACTGATCGGTGACCTGTGACCAGTCGGAGAACAGCCGGCCCTTCAGGTGCGGCTGCAGCTGCGGGAAGACCTCGGCATGGATGTCGAAGCCGTCCAACTGCTCGCAGACCTTGTCCAGCTGCAGGTGCAGGGACTGGTTGATGTCGGTGATCGGCCAGTCCACGCAGCCGACGTGCAGCACCTTGCGGCCGGCGCAGAGCTGGGCGAGCACGTCCAGGCGCGGGCGGCCCTTCAGGTCTTCGCCGACCTTGATCTTTTGAACGAAGTAGGAGCCGTGGGCCGACTCCAGCGGGGAGACCGGCGTGACCGGCGCGTCGAGCAGGGTGTACATGGTCGGTCAGGCCACAGCCTTCTTGTGGAGTTCGTCGTAGGTGCCCAGCGTGCTGCCCCATTCCTGGTCGGCGAACACATGGCCGCTGCCGCCGTAGCCGGCGCCGACGGCGCTGAAATGGCGCGGGATGAAGAAATGGCTGGGCCAGATGGTCAGCCGGTCGTACTGCCACAGGCGGTGGCATTCGGTCAGGTACAGCGGGCCGACGCTCTGCCAGGCGAGACGGTTGTCCACATGCGGCTGGTTCAGCAGGTCCTGCACCATCTTCGCGAAGAAGGGGTTGCGTGGGGCGCTGGCCACGTAGCCGGCGGCGATCAGGCCGGGGCGGGCCACCTCGTTCTCCCAGCAGGCCATCGCATCGCACTCGAACAGCCAGGGTTCCAGCGGGCGCCTGCAGATGCTGTCGGCATCGACGACGAAGCCGCCCTCGCGCCACAGGATCTCCCAGCGCATCAGGTCGGCCACGCCGTTGAGTTCGCGCTGGCTCATCGCCTGCATGTGCTTGTGGTTGACCCAGGGCGTGGATGCCAGTTCGGCATTGCCCCAGACCTTCAGTTCCCAGCCGGGGTTGAGGCGGCGCCAGGTGTCGATGCAGTTGTCCGGGCGCTTGGACTCATCGCCGACCCAGATGGTGTGGATGACGCGGGGGATGTGGCTCATGGTGTCAGCCCAGGGTGCCGACGACGTGGATCTCACGCTGCTCGGGCACTTCGTTGTAGGAAAGGACGTGCAGGCCCGGCGCGAACAGCCGCGCATAGCGGGCCAGCAGCGGGCGGATCTGCGGCAGCACCAGCAGCAGCGGCGCCTTGGCCTGCTGCTTCATCGTGTCGCGCGCGGCGGGCATGTGCTGCTGCAGCTGCGAGAGCAGTTGCGGGTCGACCGGGAAGCTGTCCAGCGCCAGCTTGGCGTTCGACTGCCGCGCCTGGTTCAGCGCGCCCAGCAGCAGGTTCTCGAACTCGTTGCCGAGGTTGAACACCGTCATGCCGCCCACCGGCCCGCACAGGCCCGAGACGATCTGCCGGCGCAGCGCGCAGCGCAGCTCGGCGGCCAGCAGGATCGGGTCCTTGGTCGTGTCCACGTGGTCCATCAGCGTGGAGGCGATCGGCACGATGTCCTTGATGGACACGCCCTCGGCCAGCAGCAGGCGCAGGATCTTCAGCAACTGGCTGGGCGTGTAGGCCTTGTCCAGCGCGGCCGAGAGCTTGGGCGACTGCGCGGCCAGCCGCTCCAGCAGCGCGGAGACATCCTCGAAGCGCAGCAGCTCGGCGAGCTGGTCGCGGATGACCTTGGAGAGATGGGTGGCGATCGTGCTGGGCACGTCCACCACCTGGTAGCCCAGGCCCAAGGCATGGGCCTTCTGGGCGGCCTCGATCCAGATGACCGGCAGGCCGTAAGCGGGGTCCAGGCCGGGGATGCCGTCCAGCTCGCCGTAGACCTGGGCGGAGGCGATGGCCATCAGCCGGTCCGGATAGACGTCGGCCTGGGCGAGCACGCTGCCCGAGAGCAGGATCGAATACTGGGCCGGCTTCAGCGTCAGGTCGTCGCGCACGACGCAGGCGGGGATCAGCAGGCCCATCTGCTCGCTGAGCGACTGGCGCATGCCCTTGACGCGCTTGAGCAGCGGCGCGCCCTGCGCCGGATCGACCAGGGCGACGAGCTTGTAGCCCACCGTCACCGCCAGCGTGTCCACCGCCGGCAGCGAGCGCCAGTCCAGCTCCGGCGCCGCCTCGGTCAGCAGCGCCGCCTCGATCGGCGCCGATGCGGCCTTCGGGCGTTCGCCCTTGCGCTGCGCCATGCGCCAGCCGACGAAACCCAGCACCGCGGCGAAGGCCAGGAAGGTGACCGTCGGCATGCCCGGGATGATGGCCAGCATGGTCATCACCGCGGCGGCGCTGTAGAGCACCGTCGGCGAGGCCAGCAGCTGCTCGCCGACCTGGTCCTCCAGCTCGCCGGCATCGCTGTTGCGCGTGACGATGATGGCGGCGGCGGCCGACAGCAGCAGCGCCGGGATCTGCGCCACCAGGCCGTCGCCGATCGTCAGCAGCGCGTACTGGCGGAAGGCGTCGGCGAAGCTCAGGTCGTGCATCAGCGCGCCGATCGCGACGCCGCCGATCATGTTGATCAGCAGGATCAGGATGGACGCGATCGCATCGCCGCGGACGAACTTGGAGGCGCCGTCCATCGCGCCGTAGAAGTCGGCCTCGGCGCCCACTTCCTTGCGGCGGGCCTGGGCCTTCTCCTGGTTGATCAGGCCGGCGTTGAGGTCGGCGTCGATCGCCATCTGCTTGCCGGGCAGGGCGTCCAGCGTGAAGCGGGCCGAGACCTCGGAGATGCGCTCGGCGCCCTTGGTCACGACGATGAAGTTCACGACCATCAGGATCACGAACACCACGATGCCGACGACGAAGTTGCCGCCGATCACCACGTTGCCGAAGGACTCGATCACCTGGCCGGCCGCATGCGTGCCCTCGTGGCCATGCAGCAGCACGACGCGGGTGGACGCCACGTTCAGCGTCAGCCGCATCAGCGTGGTGGCCAGGATGATGCTCGGGAAAACGGTGAAGTCCAGCGGGCGCCGGCTGTTCACGCTGACCAGGATCACCACCAGGGCCAGCACGATGTTGAAGGTGAACAGCACGTCCAGCAGCACCGGCGGCAGCGGCAGGATGACCATCGCGAGGATGGCCATCAGGAACAACGGGCTGGCGATGCGGTGGCGCTTGATTTCGGCGCCGAGGTTTTGCAGGAAGTTCATGTCAGTTCTACCGGAACGGGCAGCTCATCGGGCAGCTGCGGCTCTGTCTTGCGATTGCCGTGGCGGAAGGCCCTGAGCTGCATCACATAGCCCAGCACCTGGGCCACGGCCTGGTACAGCGAGGCGGGGATCTGCTGCTGGACCTGGCTGGTGTTGTAGATCGCGCGGGCCAGCGGCGGCAGGGTCAACACCTGCACCTCGTGTTCCTTCGCGACCTCGCGGATGTAGAAGGCCATCTCGTCCACGCCCTTGGCGACGACATAGGGCGCCTCGGCCTTGTTGACGTCGTACTTCAGCGCCACCGCGTAGTGCTCGGGGTTCATCACGACCACGTCGGCCTCCGGCACCGTCTGGCGCACGCCGCGCCGGGCCATCGCCCGCTGCAGCGCGCGCATGCGCTGCTTGACCTCGGGCCGGCCTTCCATGTTCCTGTGCTCTTCCTTCTGCTCCTGCTTGCTCATGCGCTGGCCCTGCAGGAAGAAGAAGCTCTGCAGCGGGACGTCCACCAGCGCGAACAGCAGGAAGACCGAGGCCAGCGCCATCACGCCGTCGGTCATCAGCGCGGCGCCCTGCACCAGGGCCTTGTCCAGGCTGAGCGCCTGCAGCGCCACGTAGTCGCCGGCCATGCCGCGGCCGACGTGGATCAGCACCGCGATCAGGCAGGCCGCCTTGAGCAGCGAGACGCCCAGGTCGCTCAGCGCCTTGGGGCTGGCCAGGCGGCCGAGATTGCTCAGGGGATTGAGCCGGCCGAAGTCGGGCATCCACTTGCCCGCGTTGAAGACGAAGCCGCCCGGCAGCAGCGAGCCGATCACGGCGGCCGCCGGCACGATCAGCAGCGGCGCCACCATCTTCAGCAGCAGCACCAGCGAGTTGTTCATCAGCGTGGAGCCCAGGTTGTCCAGCGCGCCTTCGCTGGCGAGCGAAGGCGAGGCGAGGCGGAACAGGCGGCGGAAGTCCTCCAGCCAGCCGGGCATCAAGGCCAGCGAGAGTTTCAAGCTGACCAGCACGCCGACGGCCGTCGCCAGGTCGCGCGAGCGCACGACCTGACCCTCCTCGCGGGCCTTCTTCAGCTTCTGCTGCGAGGGCTTCTCGGTCTTGTCGCCGGCGTCAGTGGACATGGAATTCCTGCTCGATCATGTCGAGGACGCTGCGGGTCATCGCCAGGTAGTGCTCCGGCACATGGACCATCACCTGGGCCAGCATGAAGAGGCCGAACAAGGTCACCAGCGAGAAGCCCAGCGAATACAGGTTCAGGCTCGGCGCCACCCGGTTCAGGTAGCCCATGCCCACCTGCACCACCAGCGTGGAGAAGATCACCGGCAGCGCCAGCAGCAGCGCGGCGGAGAAGACCCAGGCGACGTGCTGCGCCAGCGTTTCGAGCGCCAGGCCCGAGAGCCCGGCGCCGACCGGCCAGGCCTTGAAGCTCGCGCCCAGGATCCCGGTCAGCAGCAGGTGCCCGTCCACCGAGAAGAACACCAGCATGCACAGCACGTTCAGCAGGCCGCTGACCACGTCGCTGGACGCGCCGTTCATCGGATCGTTCATCACCGCCATCGACAGGCCCAACTGCGAGGACAGCAGGAAGCCCAGCGTCGTCACCACCGCCACGACCAGATGGAAGGCCAGGCCCAGCGCGAAGCCCAGCACGCCCTGTTCCAGCGTGGCCAGCACGCCGTGCATCGAGAAGGGCGCGACGGCATGGGCGGTCAGCTGCGAGGCCGGCATCAGCACCACCGCCAGGACCAGCGAGAGCAGCACCCGCACGCTGATCGGCACCATGCTCTCGCCGACGATCGGCGTGGCGCTGAACAGCGCCAGCGTGCGGCAGAAGGGCCACCACAGCGCGCCGAGCAGGCCGATCAGCTGGTCGAAGGGCAGGGTGTCCATTCAACCCACCAGCGTGGCGGCCCGCTCGAAGATCGAGACGCAGAAATCCATCAGGTAGCCCACCATCCAGCGGCCGGCCAGGCCCACCACCAGCAGGGTGACCAGCAGCTTGGGCAGGAAGGACAGCGTCTGCTCGTTGATCTGCGTGGCCGCCTGGAACAGGCTCACCAGCAGGCCGACGACCAGGCCCGGCACGACCAGCAGCGTGACCAGCAGCATGACGACGTGGAGCGTCTCGCTGACGAGGTCGGTGGCGATCTCGGGGGTGAGCATGGTCAGTAGGGCCGGATGCTGGTGACCAGCGTGTTCACCGTCAGCGTCCACCCATCCACCAGCACGAACAGCAGCAGCTTCAGCGGCAGCGAGATCACCAGCGGGGACAGCATCATCATGCCCATCGCCATCAGCACCGAGGAGACGACCAGGTCGATCACCAGGAAGGGGATGAACAGCATGCAGCCGATCTGGAAGGCGGTCTTCAGCTCGCTGAGCACGAAGGCGGCGAGCTTGACGGTGAAGGCGTGGTCCTCGGGCTTGGCGACCGGCCCCTCGCCGGCGAGCTGGGAGATCTGCTGCAGCGCGGCCTTGTGTGTCTGCGCCAGCATGAAGCGCGAGACCGGCGCAGCGGCCGTCTTCAGCGCCGTCTCCAGGCTGATCCTGTCGTTGTCGTAGGGCTGCATCGCCTCGGTCCACACCTGCTCGCCGACCGGCCGCATCACCAGCAGCGTGAGGATCAGCGCCACGCCGGTGATCAGCCGGTTCGGCAGGCCCTGCTGCAGGCCCAGCGCCTGGCGCAGCAGCGACAGCACGATCACGAAGCGGGTGAAGCTGGTCATCATCAGCACCAGCACGGGCAGCAGCCCGAGCAGGGTCATGATGATCAGGACCTGGGTCTTGACCGTGAACTCGCTGGCCGAGCCGCCCTCGGCGGCGCCGGTGATCTTCAGCGTGGCGGCGAACAGAGGATTCGTGCCGAGCAGCAGGCACAGGCCCGCGATGCGGGCCCCAAGGCGCTTCATGGCTCAGCCCGCCAGCGAATCCAGGTCCAGCCCGGCGATCTCGATCACCTTCAGGCCGTAGTTCTCGCCGGCCACCACCACCTCGGCGCGGCCGATCGTGCAGCCGTTGGCCTTCAGCGTCAGCGGCGTGCCGGCCAGGGTGTCCAGCTCGACCACGCTGTCGGCGCCCAGCGCGACCAGCTCGGCCAGCGAGACGCGGGCCTGGCCCACTTCCAGCGTCAGCGTGACGGGGATGCGGCGCATCAGCTTGGGAAGATCCCGTGCCGCGCGGGCGGGCTCGGCTGCGGGCGTCGTGAGATGCGCATCCTCGACCGGCAGGTCCGCCAGCAGGGTGTCCAGCGCGGTGGCGTCGTCGTGTTCGATCATGGTCAGCTTAGGTAACTCGTTAGGTGTTCAGTCGGCATCGGCGAAAGACGTCAGGCACAGCTTGCCCTGGTGCTCGGCCACGCTGGCGGTGAACAGGCGCTCGCCGTCCACCAGCACCTCGGTGGCGCCCAGGCTCACCGGGATCACGGCGCCGGGTTGCAGGGCCATCAGCTCTCCCAGCGGCAGTTCGGTCTCCAGCAGCCGGGCCACCAGCTTCAGCG
>NZ_LYVQ01000284.1 GCF_001984095.1 Pelomonas sp. KK5 | reverse complement strand
CCCCCAGATCGGGCACGCCCGACCGGCCCGCGTGCTGCCACTGCCCGACGCGCCCAGCCGCTGGAGCGCCCGCCTCGGCGACCACCTGCCCTGGCAGACCTGGTGCACCGAAACGCTGTCGCTGCTGCAGCAGGACAACATCGGCGATACGGCGCCGCTGGCTGCCTTGCTGGGCCGCGCAGCCACGCCGCCGCACCGCCTGCTGGAACCGGCATGACGATGACACCACTCGCACGCGCGACGGCCCGCGTCAGCCTGGTCGCGGTATGGCTGCTCACCGCCGTCGTCAGTCTGTCGGGCGGACAGGGTCAGGTCTTGCTAAATTCGGCCGGTGTCGACGCCCGCTGGCACTCCTGGCTGATCACGGGCGGCGCCTGTGTGGATGCCCTGCTGGGGCTGGCGCTGTGGCGCTGGCACCGGCGGCGTCTTTATCTCGTCAGCGCAGCCGCCATGCTGGCGATGACCATGGCGGCCACCGTCCTGCTGCCCAGGCTCTGGCTCGACCCGCTGGGCTGCCTGCTCAAGAACCTGCCGATCGCCGCCCTGCTCTATCTCCTCCACGAGGACGCACCTGCATGAACCTCTATCTGCTCCTGAAGACCCTGCACATCATCTCCAGCGTGCTGATGGTCGGTACCGGCTTCGGCTCGGCCTTCTACTTCTTCTTCGCCAACCGCAGCGGCCAACTGGCCGCGCAGGCGGTGGTGGCACGGCTGGTCGTGCGGGCGGACACCTGGTTCACCACGCCTGCGGTGATCTTCCAGCCACTCAGCGGGCTGTGGCTCGCGGCCCAGGCCGGCTGGCCGTGGAGCACGCCCTGGATCGTCGCCGCCCTGGCGCTCTACGCCCTGGCCGGGCTCTGCTGGCTGCCGGTCGTCTGGCTACAGTGGCGGATGGCCCGGATGGCCGCGCAGGCGCTGGAAGACCGGTCATCGCTGCCGCCGCTCTACGGCACCTACGCCCGCCGCTGGGAAGCGCTGGGCTATCCCGCCTTCATCGCGATGCTGCTGGTGTTCTGGCTGATGGTGAACAAGCCGATCCTTTGGGGCTGAAGTAGATTCACGACTTCATCGCCCAGCGGAGACCACACCGATGCCCCGCCCCCGCGCCCTGGCCTTTGACATCTTCGGCACCGTCGTCGACTGGCGCTCCGGCGTCGCCGCCCACGTCCGCGATTTTCTCGCCGCCTCGCTGCCCGGCACCGACGCGCACGCCTTCGCCGACGACTGGCGGCGCCTCTACCAGCCGGCGATGGAAGCCTGCCGCAACGGCAGCCGCCCATTCACGAAGCTGGACCAGCTGCACCTGGAGATGCTGACCGAGTTGCTCCGTCGCAAGGGCCTGGACCCGCTGCCCGACGTGGCGACGCTGCACGCGCTCTCCCACGCCTGGCGCCGCCTGCCGGCCTGGCCGGACGTGCCCGAAGGCCTGGCCGCCCTGCGCCGCCTGATGCCGGTGGTCACCCTGTCCAATGCCAACGTGGCCCTGATGGTGGCGATGAACCGCTTCAACGGCGGCCTGGCCTGGGACGCCATCCTCGGCGCCGAGTTCTCGCAGCATTACAAGCCCGAGCCGCAGGCCTACCTGCGCACGGCCGAGGCGCTGGACCTGCAGCCCGGCGAGCTGTGCCTGGTCGCCGCCCATCACAGCGATCTCGCCGCGGCCCGCGCCTGCGGCCTGCAGGCGGCCTATGTGGACCGGCCGATGGAATACGGGGGCGCGACCGCACCTGACGCCGCGATGGCGCAGCGCTGGGAGTTCCATGCGACCAGCCTCGTGGACCTGGCCGCGCAGCTGTCAGCCCGCGACGCGGGCTAAGGGAATCTGCAGGCTGGTCGGTCGGTTGTCCTCGGTGTCGAAGCCGCGCCCGTCCACATGCCGCGCGCCCCAGAACAGCAGGTCGCCGCGCACCAGCACCAGGTCGAACTCCTTGAAGTTGCGGCCAGCGGCCAGGCCGAAGGGCAGGAAGCCCTTGCCGAACACGCTCTGCGTGGCGCCGACTTCCCAGCGCTCGTAGCCCTGCGCCGCCACCTGGTTCAGCAGGTCCGCAAAACCCTGCAGCAGCGGGGTCACCTCGTAGGCCGTGTCGGCCTCGAAGTCGACCTTCTGCGCCCCTGGCGCCACCTCGTGCGGCCCGCGCCACTGCATGTGCCCGCGGATCAGCAGCCGCGCCAGTGGCAGCTTCGAATACGGGTCGGCGGCGCTGGCGATGGTCAGCTCGAATTCGTCGTTAGCCGCGGAATAGCGAAAATGCCGCTTCAGGTAGAAGGGCTTGGCGCTGCCGTCCGGATTGCGGGCGGCGCTGGGCCGGACCTCGGTGGCCAGGCTGACCCACTCCCCTTGCAGCTGATGCTTGATCCTGTCGTCGACGTCGCTCATGTTGATCCTGCTCCTCGCGGCCCCGATGGCCGTGCACGGGCCAGTCTCGGCGCGTCCGGGGCGACGGCGCTAACCCGAATCGGCAAGTTGGACGACTTCCACCTCGGCCCCGCCGAGGCGCCCTGGCAGCAGCGCTACTGGCAGCTCTCGGCGGGGCCCATGCGCAGCCGCCTCGCACTGGCCAGCGGGCCGCATCTGCAGGCCTATGGCAAGTGGATGAGCGCGCGCGTGGTGCAGCAGGGTGGCGTGCCGGCGGGGCGCCTGTGCTTCGCGCTGCTGGGCGGCGCGCACGGCGCGGGCCCGGCGCGGGCGCAGGGCCGCGAGCTGTCGAGCGACCGGCTGTGGCTGCTGCGCGGCGGCGAGGAGTTCCAGCTGCAGCGCCCGGCCGGGATGGAACTGCTGTCGCTGAGCTTCGACGCCGAGGCCTTCGCCGCGCTGGCGGATGCAGCCGGCCGGCCCGGGTTGATGAAGCGGCTACCGCCGCTGGTCCAGCTCGCACCGGGCGCGCTGGATGTCTTGCGACACCGTCTCGCCGCGCTGTTCGCGGCCGGAGCGGCGGATCCGGCGCCGGCCCTGTTCGATGAGCTGGCCCGGCTGCTCGACGGCGCCGACGGCGTCTCGCAATCCCGGGGCAGCGCCGCGGCGAGCTACGTGGTTGCGCAGTGCCACCGGCTCGTGCTGGAAAGCGGCGCCGCGCCGCCCGACATCGACACGCTGTGCCGGCGCCTGCGCATCAGCCGCCGCAGCCTGCAGGCCGGCTTCCGCCAGGTCTGCGGCATGACGCCGGTGGAGTACCTGCGCGGCCTGCGCCTGAACCTGGTGCGCGCCCGCCTGCGCCAGACCTCGGGCGCCGAGCTCAGCGTCGCCATGGCCGCCGAGGCACAGGGCTTCGAGCAGCTGAGCCATTTCGGCGCGCGCTACAAGGCCCTCTTCGGCGAGCTGCCCTCGCGTACGGCGCGCGGCGCGGACAGCCGTTCGGCCAGGTAGTCGCCCAGCGCCTTCACCTTGGCCGCGTGGCGCCGCTGCGGCGGGCACACCAGCTGGATGGGCGCCACCGGAACGTCCCAGTCGGGCAACAGCCGGCGCACCTCGCCCGAGGCCAGCTCCTGCTCGAACAGCCAGTGCGGGGAGTAGCCGATGCCCATGCCTGCCAGCAGCGAGGCGCGCATCACCTCGCTGCTGTTGGTCTGCAGCGGCCCCTCGACGCGCACGCTGGCCGCCGCCCCGTCCGCCCTGGTGAAGCTCCAGGTCCAGGGCGCCGCACGGCCGGTGTAGACGATGCACGCGTGCCGGCGCAGGTCCGCCGGCTCGCGCGGCACCGTCACGCCGCGGCGCCGCAGATAGCTGCGGTGCGCGAGCAGCAGGCGCTGGGAATCGCCGATGCGTCGGGCGACCAGGCCGCTGTCCGGCAGGTCGCCGATGCGCACCGCCGCGTCCAGCCCCTGTTCCACCAGGTCCACGAAGCCGTCGTGCAGCCGCAGGTCCAGCCTGATGCGCGGATGGCGCTTCAGGAACGCCGGCACGAGCGGCATCAGCTTGAGTCGCCCGAAGGCCACCGAGGCCGACACCCGCAGCCAACCCGACAGCGCCCGGCCGCCGTCGCGCAGCTCGGCCTCGGCCTCCTCGATCTCGGCCAGCAGGCGGCGCGCGTGCTCGAAGTAGCGGGCGCCTTCATCGGTCAGCGCGAGCGACCGGGTGGTGCGGGTCAATAGCGTGGCGCCGAGCTCCCGCTCCAGCGCCGCCACCTGCTTGCTGACCGCGCTCTGGCTGCTGCCTGCCTCCAGCGCCACCGCCGAGAAGCTGCCCGCCTCGACCACCCGGGCGAAGGTGCGCATCGCCGACAGCTTGTCCATGCCCCTACCTCCCATTGATTCCTGATTGGACTGAATCATAGAACCGCATTACGGCTTCACGAGCAGATCGACATCAATGACAGTGCACCTGTCCGACCCACTCTCCGAATGAACGGAACCTGTCATGAACAAGCCTCTCACCGTCCTCATCACCGGCGCCCTCGCCGGCATCGGCCGCGCCACCGCGCTGGCCTTCGCCCGCCAGGGCGCGAACCTCGTCGTCAGCGGGCGCCGCCCCGATGCGGGCGAACAGCTCGCGGCCGAGCTGCGCGCGCTCGGCGCGCAGGCCGAGTTCGTTCGGGCGGATGTCACCGTCGAGCCCGAGGTGCGAGCGCTGGTCGAGGCGACCCTCGCCCGCTTCGGCCGGCTGGACGTCGCCGTCAACAACGCCGGCGTCGAGGGCACGCTCGGCCCGATCGCCGAGCAGGGCATCGACAACTACCGCGCCATCTTCGACACCAATGTGCTGGGCACCCTGCTGGCGCTGAAGCACGAGATGCGGGCGATGCTGGCCCAGGGCGGCGGCTCCATCATCAACCTGTCCTCGATGGTGGGCCGGGTCGGCGCGGCCGGCGCTTCGGTCTACACCGCCAGCAAGCATGCGGTGGAGGGGCTGACGAAGAGCGCGGCGCTGGAAGGCGCGGCAGCCGGCGTGCGGGTCAACACCGTGGCGCCCGGTCCAGTGCAGACCGAGATGCTGGAGCGCTTCGTCGGGCGCGATGCGGCCATCAAGGAGGGGCTGCTTGCCACCGTGCCGATGCGGCGCGCGGCGACGGTGGACGAGATCGCCGGGACCATCCTCTTCCTCGCCTCGGACCAGTCCCGTTTCCTGACCGGCCAGTCGATCGGGGTGGACGGCGGCTACACGGCGCAGTGAGCGCTCAGGGCGGGGCCTCGTCCTCCGGCTGGACCGGCCCCATGGCGGCGCCGTCCTCGACCTGCGGCTGCCCATGCCAGTAGCGGCGGGCGAGTTCGCGCTGGCAGGTCCAGCCCGGCTCGCCGCTGCGCCAGCGCAGCGCCCCGCATGCCGGCGAACTGCGCACGGCGATGCCCAGCGCCTGGTAGCGGGCCAGCACCGGCAGCGCCGGATGGCCGAAGCGGTTGCGGTAGCCGGCCTGCACTACCACCAGCCGCGGCGCCACGGCGCGCAGCAGCGCCTCGCTGGACGATGTCCTGCTGCCGTGGTGGGGCGCCATCAGCAGCTCCGCCTGTGGCGCGGGATGGCGGGCCAGCAGGGCCGCCTCCTGGGGCGACTCGATGTCGCCGGTCAGCAGCGCCGCATGGCCGGCAGCATCGACGACGCGCAGCACGCAGGACATTGCATTGCTCCTGAGCCCGGCCTGCGCGTACTGCGAGGCCGGCGGCGCCAGCATCTCGAACTCGACGCCGTCCCACCACCAGCGCTGGCCGTCCATGCAGCGCTCGTGGGGCTCGGCCGTCGAAAGCAAAGGATGGCCGTCCTCCAGCGAAGACAAGAGCCGCGCCACCGGCAGGCTGCGCAGCACCGAAGCGGCGCCGCCCACATGGTCCATGTCCCGATGGCTCAGCACCAGCGCGTCCAGCCGCATCGTGCCTTCGGCGCGCAGCAGCGGCACGAGCACGCGCTCGCCCGCGTCGGACTCGGGACCGAACTGCGGACCGGCATCGAAGAGCAGCGCATGGCCGGCCGTGCGGACCAGCACCGCGGTGCCCTGCCCGACATCGGCCGCCAGCAGCTCGAACCCGCCCGCGCCCGGCCGCGGCGGCGCCGGCCACAGCAGCGGCACGAGCATCGCCAGCCCGCACAGCCGCAGCCGCCACGGCAGCGGCAGCACCAGCAGCAGCCCGCCAGCAAGACCTGACCCCTGCGCCCACCCCGGCGCCACCGGCAGGTGCCAGACCGCCCAGGGCATCGCACCGAGCAGGCGCAGCCAGGCCATCAGCAGCCGCACGCCCCACTCGGCCAGCAGCCATAGCGGTGGCGCGAGCGCCCCCAGCAGCGCCAGCGGCGCGACGACGAAGGTCACCAGCGGGATCGCGAGCAGGTTGGCGGCCAGGCCCACCACCGAGATCTGCTGGAAGAACAGCAGCGACAGCGGCGCCAGGCCCAGCGTGGCCACCCACTGGCTGCGCAGGCCCTCGCGCAGCGCGGCGCGCCAGCCGCCCTCGGTCGTGCCGGCGCCGCTGGCCATCAGCAGCCCCACCGCCGCGAACGAGAGCCAGAAGCCCGCCTGCGCGATCGCCCACGGGTCCACCACCGTCACCACCACGCCCGCTGCCAGCAGGCTCATGGCCCAGGGCCAGCGCAGGCCAAGCGTGCGCAGCAGCGCCAGCGTGGCCAGCATCCACAGCGTGCGCTGGGACGGCACACCCCAGCCGGAGAAGAGCGCATAGGCCAGCGCCGCCGCCACGCCGCACCACAACGCCACCAGCGGCGCGGGACACCAGAGACATAACTTTGCACTTCGACGCCACAGGCGGCCGACCAGGAACTGCGCCGCCCAGGCGAACATCGTCACGTGGGTGCCGCTCACCGCCAGCAGATGCGCCACGCCCACGTTGCGGAACAGCACCCAGTCCGCCTTGCCGATGGCGTTCTGGTCGCCCAGGCTCAGCGCGGCCAGCACCCCGGCGCTGCCGGTGTCGACGATGCGCCGGTTCAGCGCCTCGCGCAGCCGCTGGCGCCAGCCGTCCAGCGACCACCAGGGCGAAGGCGTCAGCCGCCGCATGCCGCCGCGCACGACACCGGTGGCGCGCAGGTCCTGCTCGAACATCCACAGCTCGTAGTCGAACGCATGCGGGTTCATCAGCGCATGCGGCCGCTTCAGGCGCACCACCCACTGCCAGCGCTCGCCCGCGCGCAGCGCCGCCGCGGCGCCGCCTGGCTCGCCGAAGACGCTCAGCATCATCCCGCGCGGCAGCGGCACCTCGCTCGCCTCCAGCTCGAAGGCGAAGCGCCAGCCCGGCGCCCCGCCCTGTCCCTGGGTGG
>NZ_LYVQ01000283.1 GCF_001984095.1 Pelomonas sp. KK5 | reverse complement strand
CACCATTTGCGGAGACGCCCGCCATGAAACGCATCCCCCTCGCCATCGGCGGCCTCGCGGCCCTATTGATCGCCGGCGCCGCGCTGGCCGATTCCGTCGCCCACCGCGACGCTGCCTTCATGAAGGACGCCGCCCACGCCGGGGCGATGGAGATCGAGGGTGCGCAGCTGGCCTTGTCGAAGACCAGCTCGGCCGAGGTGCGCAACTTCGCCCAGCACATCATCGAGGACCACACGCAGGCGGCGAAGGAACTGTCGGAGCTGGCGGCGTCGAAGGGCGTCAAGCTGCCCGAAGGCCCGTCGCTGGCACAGCGGGCCAAGCTGAAGATGCTGGGCTCGCACGACGGCGCCAAGTTCGACCAGAAGTTCGCCGAGACCATCGGCGTCGGCGCGCACGAGGATGCGGTGAAGCTGTTCTCCAAGGAGTCGGGCAAGGCCAAGGATGCCGATGTGAAGGCCTTCGCGTCCAAGACGCTGCCGACGCTGCAGCATCACCTGGAAATGGCCCGCGCGCTTCAGACGACGACCGGCAAGTCCTGATCGGGCCTTCATGACGACGAAGGCCGTGCTGCGCGCCTTCTCGGCCGTCCATGCGGTGATGGCGGGGCTGTTCGCGCTGACGGCGCTGGCGCTGATCGCCGTGGCGGCCTGGCTGGGCTGGAGCGCGCTGGTGGCCGCCGAGAGCGCCGACCGGGGCCTGGCCCAGCACCTGATCGAGGCGATGGGCGTGCTGGCGGCCGGCGTCGTCGCGCTGCAGATCGCGCAGACGATCGCGGAGGAGGAGGTGGTGCGCGATGCCCACGTCAGCGGGCCGACGCGGGTGCGGCGCTTTCTCTCGCGCTTCCTGGTCGTGGTGGTCGTCGCTCTGGCGATCGAGGCGCTGGTCGCCACCTTCCGCGCCGCGCACGAGGACCAGTCGCAGCTGCTGCACGCCTCGGCGCTGGTGCTCTCGCTGGGCGTGCTGCTGTCCGGCTGGGGCCTGTTCGTGCGGATGAACGTCTACGCCGAGGAGCTGGAGCCCGAGGCGATGGAAGAGGCGAAGAGCGAAGACCGCAAGCTGAAGTAAGGCGTTACGCCGACGGATCGGCCGCGATGCACTCGATCTCCACCCGCGCGCCCAGCGCCAGGCCGTTGCAGCCGAAGGCGCTGCGGGCGGGCAGCGGCGTGTCGCCGAAGAACTCCTTGTAGACCGCGTTGAAGCGCGGCCACTCGCCCATGTCGGCCAGCATCACCGTGCAGCGCACCAGGTGCTGCAGGTCCAGGCCCTGGCCGCGCAGGATGGCGCGGATGTTCTCCAGCGTCTGGCGGGACTCGGCCTCGATGCCGCCGGGGATCAGCGCCATCTGGCCGGGCAGGTTGCCGAGCTGGCCGGAGAGGTAGAGCATCGGCCCCACGCGCACGCCCTCCGGGAAGGGCACGCCCGCGGGCAGGAGCTGGCCGGAATTGAAGCGTTCGATGGTGATGGTGCTCATGGTGTTGCCGGTGCGATGCCGAGGGACTGTTCGAGTGCGGCGGGGTCGATGATGCGCCCGCCCTTGATCGTGCGCCAGATGCGGCGGATGTCGCTCATGCGCGCCAGCGGGTCGCCGTCGACCAGGATCATGTCGGCCCGCTTGCCCGGCGCGATGACGCCGCGGTCGAACTCGGCGCCCAGCAGCCGCGCCGGCACCAGCGTCGCCATGCGCAGAACTTCGGCGTTAGGGATGCCCGCCTGCGAGTACAGCTCCAGGTCGCGATGCAGGCTGTAGCCGGCGAAGGCGTCGGTGCCGGGCATCAGCGTGATGCCGGCGTCGTACAGGCGCTTGGCCATCTTCTGGAAGGCCGGGAAGGCGGCCTTGTACGCGGCCTCGTGGCCGGCCGGCACGGCCACCGCGCCGGACAGCATCTGCCGCCGCGCCACGACAGGGAAGCGCTGCACCAGCGGACGCAGCGCCGGCGGGGCCTGGGCCGGTTCACCGGAGAACAGGCCCTCCAGCGTCACCAGCGTCGGGTCCAGCGCCGTGTGGTGGCGCTGCATCAGCGCGACGAACTCGGCGAAGCGCGGGTCGTCCAGGTCGAACATCGAGACCTTCTCAGCGGCGAAGGTGTAGCGGTCCTTGCCGCGGGTCTCGCCGAACTCGGGGAAGAAGTTCAGCAGCACGAAGTTCAGGTGCTGGATCTCGTCGGCCCCGGCCTCGATGAACTCGCGCGCCACCGCGAAGGCCGGCACATGGCCGCTGACGCGCATGCCCTTGGCATGGGCCATCTCGGCGATCGGTGCGATCAGTTCCTTCGGATACGACGAGTAGATCTTGATCTGCTCGTAGCCGTGTGCGGCATACCAGTCCACCGCCGCCTGCGCCTGCTCGCGGGTGCTGACGCGCACGTCGGTCGGCCCGGCCAGCGGGCCGGTGCCCTCGACGATGCCGGCCAGCACCACGCGCGGCCCCAGCTCCGTGCCCTCGTCGAAGCGCTTGACGCGGGCCAGCATCGGCACGTTGTCGTTGGCCATGTCGCGGGCGCTGGTGACGCCGGCGATCAGGTCGAACACGCCCTCGACCTCGGCGAAGTGCTGGTGCACGTCCCACAGGCCCGGCATCAGGAAGCGGCCTCGGGCGTCGATGGTCTCGATGCCGGGTGGTACCGGCAGCTTGCCGTCCGCGTCCACCTGCACGATGCGGTCGCCGGCGATGCGCACGCTCATGTGCTCGCGCACGCTCAGGTCGCGCGGGTCGAACAGGCGGGCGTTGGTGAGCAGCAGCGCGCCGTCCTTCGGGATGCGGGCGTGGGCCCGGGACAGCTCGGCATGCCAGGCGTGGGCGGCGGCGTTCTGCGCGTCCATCAGCTGCTCGCGCTGCGGCATCAGCTCGGCGGGCAGCGTGCCCAGCCAGTCGCTGAGCACGGCGCCGGTGGCGTTGTCGGCGCTGTGCAGCCAGACGGGCGTGGGCAGGAAGTCCAGGCCGGTGATGTGGTACAGGGTCAGGTCTTGCCCATTGACCTTCATCGTCTGCAGCGGGCGGATCGTCGCGTTGCCGCCGGGCAGCAGCGCGAGCTTGTGGCCGGGCGCCTTCAGCAGCGCGCGGGCCAGCACGGCGGTGAATTCGGGCGGCGGGTTGGCGGGCAGGTAGAAGGCCGGGGCCTTCAGTGCCTGGTCCCCCTGGTCCACGCGGTTGCGCCAGGTGGCGCGGCCCTGGGCCAGGTCGAAGCGCTCCTCGACCGGGGCCTTCCAGTAGTCGACGCCCTTGGCCTCGTAGTGGGTGGGGATGCCCTGGGTATCGAGCGTCCAGCGCGCGGTGATGTCGTCGCCGCGACCGCGTTCGCTGTAGCTGAAGTGGGCGCTGGTGGCGTCGAAGCTCTGCGAGCCGACGGCCTGGCCGTGGATCTGCACCTGGTCCTCGCGGGCCTGGGCCAGACCCAGGGCGAGGGCCATGACAAGGAGAAGCAGCGGAGCTTTCATGCAAGGGTCTCGTCGAAGAGGCGGATGAAGTTGCCGCCGAGGATCTTGGCGATGCGGGCCTCGCCATGGCCGCGCGCGGCCAGCAGCTCGGCCAGGCGGGTGAACTGCGTCGGCCCGCAGAGATCGGGCAGGAACAGGGTGACGTCGGCCGTTTCGCCCGGGGCGCCGATGCCCAGGCGCTTGCGGGTCGCCACCTCGTCCTCGAGATGGCGGCGGTAGGCGGCCATGTCGTCGATGGCGCTGACGCAGCCGTCGGTGCCGATGCCGACATGGTCCTCCCCGCAGACCTCGAGCGCATGCTCGATGTGGGCGATCAGGTCGGCCGCGTGCGGCTGGCCCTGCAGGCGCAGGTAGGGCATCGAGTAGATGCCGACGACGCCGCCGCCCTCGGCCACGCGGCGCAGCTCGGCATCGGTCTTGTTGCGCGGGTGGTTGGCGACGGCGCGGCAGCCGCTGTGGGTGATGGCCAGCGGCTTGCGGGCCACGTCCAGCGCGCGCAGGCAGGTGGCGGTGCTGCTGTGGCTCAGGTCCACCAGCACGCCCTCGGCCTGCAGCCGCTCCACGGCCTCGCGGCCGAAGGGGCTCAGGCCCCGGTCGTCGGGCACGGTGGCGCCGTCGCCGATCGCATTGCGGCCGTTGTAGGTGAGCTGGATGATGCGCACGCCCAGGTCGGCGAAGAGGCGGATGCGGTCCAGGTCCGTGCCCAGCATCTCGGTGTTCTGGAAGCCGTAGATCACGCCGACCTGGCCGGCCGCGCGGGCGGCGGCGATGTCGGCAGCGAGATGGATCTTGCGCAGCGACGAGGGCTGGGCGCGCACCAGCGCATCCCAGGCGGCGATGTCGCGCACGGTGGCCTCGAAGGGATCGTCGCTGCCGGCGACGTGGCCCAGCGTGATGTTGACCGCGGCGAGGCCGCTGCTGCGCGCGTCGGCCAGCGAGCGGGCGTCCACCGCCGCGGCGCTGTTGCCGTAGGCGAGCCGGGCGCGGTCGGCGGCGCCGGGGGCGAACTGGAGGTTCGGGTTGTCCAGCGTGCCCAGCGCATTGATGACGGGAAAGGCGAGCGTCATGGCGTCGAGGTTGTCAGTTAGGCAAATGTAGAACAATATTCTAGAATAATGTTCGTATGCCGCGCCGCAAAGAAGTTCCCGCCGACCCGCTCGCCTCCTCGCTGGCCTTGATCGATGCCGCCCATCCGGGCCCGCGCGGCGCCGCGCGGCGGGCCGTGCTGGCCCATGCGCTGCGGCGCTTCAACGAGCAGGGGCTGGAGGGCGCGACGATCGAGCAGCTGCGCCAGGGCAGCGGGCAGAGCGTCGGCGCGATCTACCACCACTTCGGCAGCAAGGAGGGGGTGGTGGCGGCGCTGTTCTTCGTCGGCTTCGAGGACCAGAGCCGCGCGATAGCGGCGGCGCTGGCGCAGGCCGGCCCCGACACGCAGCGCCTGCTGGCGGCGCTGATCGGTGCCTACCTCGGCTGGATAGAGACCCATGCGGAGCTGGCGCGCTACGTGCTGCTGGCCCGCGAAGCCGTGGCCAAGGGGCCCGGCGCGGCCCAGCTCGGCGAGGCGTTGCAGGCGCGCTACCAGGGGCTGGACGAGCAGCTCGCCCGCGCCATGGCCGGCGGCGAGATCCGCCGCATTCCGGAGGACCTGATCCCGGCGCTGATCCTGGGGCCGGCCGAGTCCTACTGCCGCGGCTGGCTGGCCGGCCGGCGCGAGCTGCCGCCGAGCCGCGTGGCGCAGGAGCTGGCGCTGGCGGCGTGGAAATCGCTGGTCTGAACCTGGGCTGGGGGGTCAGCGAGCGCGCAGGCGCTTCCAGCGCCGCTTCAGATCCAGCCATTGCCGCTCGCGCGAGCGGGAGATCGTCTTCACGTCGATCAGGGCCAGGTCGGCGCCGCAGCGCGACAGCGTGTGCAGGCCCTCGGCATGCGTGGCCGAGGCCATGCCGCCTTCCAGCTGCGCCGGCAGGTGCTCGCAGGCCACGATGCCGTCGTCCAACCGGGTGAAGCGCAGGAAGCGCAGCGCCCCGCCATAGCCGCGCCGGCAGTCCTGCACCGGCAGCACCACATGGCCCTGGGCGTCGATGAAGGGCGTGCCGCCGGGGCGCGCGCCGCCGCGGTCGTCCAGCACCGGGTTCATCGGGTGCGGATACCAGGGGCCGGTCAACTGATCGGCGAAGGCGACGTGCAGCTCGCGCTGGTCGCGGCCGCCGGGGCCGACCAGGGTGTAGAACATCCACCACTGGCCGCCGTGCTCGATCAGCGTGGCGTCGGCGCCGGGTAGCTCGGGCAGCAGCACGGTCTCGCGCACCCAGTCGTCCGGGAAGCGGCGCGCGCGATACAGCGCGATCTCGCCGGCCTTGTGGCTCTCGGGCACCATGAAGACCTCGCCCCAGCGCTCGATCAGGAAGGGGTAGGAGAGGTGGAAGGGCCGCGCCAGCGCGATGCTCTTGCCGCGCCACTGCAGGTCGGGCCCGAACTCGTGGCGCTCGATCACCGCGTGCTTGTCGCGGTAGTCGTAGGCCTCCACGTAGACATGGGTGGCGTCGCCGCGGCGCAGGCCGAAGGGGTCGGCCAGGTAGCGCCACGGGCCGGCGTCGGGCAGCCAGCAGATGCGCTCGCGCTGCGCGGCGAGCGAGCCCGGCACGGTGGCGATCTGCTCGACCGGCGCCGGGACGATGCCGACCTGCCAGAGGTCGCTCCTGGGGCGGCGCAGCATCAGTGGATCGGCTGCGCTTCCAGATCGGCGTGGGCCAGCGTGCTCCGCGCCGGCTGGCGGCGTGCCAGGTGGCTCAGCACCTGGCCGTAGAACTCGCCCATCTGCGCCAGGCTCTGCGCGGGCTCGTAGGCGGCCAGGTCGTAGGCGACACCGGTCGGCTGTCGGCGCGCGAAGGCGCTGGCCAGGCCGGCGCTGAGGTCGTACAGCGAGCCCGGCGCCACCAGCCGTGCCGGCTGGCCGCGCAGGATCTCGCGCGGCCCTTCGGTGGCGCTGGACAGCACCGGCAGGCCGGCGCTCATCGCCTCCAGCAGCGCCAGGCCGAAGGTCTCCTCGCGAGACGGCGAGACGAACAGGTCGAAGGCCGAGAGCGCGGCGGCAACGTCGTCGCGGAAGCCCGGCAGGTGGATGCGCGGGTCACCGGCGCGCAGCTTCTCCAGCTCGGCGCGCTGGCAACCCTCGCCGACGATCACCAGCGCGGCGTCGGCCGGCGCGGTGGCGCGGAAGGCCTGCACCATCAGGTCCATGCCCTTGCTGGCATCGAGCCGGCCCACGCTGCCGACGACGAAGGCGCCCGGGGCGATGCCCAGCTCCGTGCGCAGGCAGCGAGCTGCTGCCGCGCCGGCCGGGGCCTGCTGCGGCAGCGGCAGCCAGTTCGAGATCACGCGAGACAGGCCGTCGAAGCTGCCCAGCTGGTTCAGCTGCGTGGCATTGACGCAGACCAGGCCGTCGAGTCGGCCGTGCTGGTGCGGCTTGTAGCCCACGTGCAGCGTCGCCACCCGGGCCAGCGTGCCGGGCGCGCGCGCCAGCGCCTTGCAGGCCGGGCTCAGGTGGGCGTGGGCGATGTCGACACCCAGGCGCTCGGCCAGGCGGCCCACCTGCCAGCCACGCAGCAGCCGCGGCAGCCGCAGCGCATGGAAGCGCACGCCGGGCAGTAGCGCGCCCTCGATCATCGCGCCCGGCAGGCCCAGCACATGGACCTCGTCGCCTTGCAGCGCCTGGCGGTTCGCCAGGTCGGCGCAGTAGCGCTCGGCGCCTGCGATGCGGCGCGAAAAGATGATGTGGAGGACGCGGCGGCGCGCGGACGTGGCGGCGGCGGGAGACGGGGCAGGACGCATGGGCGGGACCGGGGTCGGGT
>NZ_LYVQ01000282.1 GCF_001984095.1 Pelomonas sp. KK5 | reverse complement strand
CCGCACCGCCGGTCATGATGATCGGCCCCTCGGCGCCGAAGGGCCCGCCCGAGCCGATCACCAGGCCCGAGGACAGCGGCTTGAGCAACGCCAGCTTGGCCGACATGCGGCTCTGGCCGAACAGGATCGCCTCGATCGCCTCGGGGATGCCGTGGCCGCGGATCTTCTCGGAGCCGAAGCGCGCGATCAGCCCGACGATCAGGCCACCCAGCACCGGCACCGCGATCACCCAGGCGCCCAGCGTGTGCGCGGCCGGCGAGTGGTCGGCCAGCGACAGCGTCTGGAAGAAGAACAGGTTGGTGAAGGCATGGATCAGCGTCAGCAGCAGCCAGGCGGCGGCCGTGCCGGCCAGGCCGATCGGCACGGCAACGGCGCTGAGCAGCAGCAGCCGGCGGTCGACGGCGTAGTCACGGGTGGTCTGGATTTCGAGCGGCATAGCCTCATTACATCACGATGTGATGTATTCGATGCCGCCGACAATGCCCGCCCATGAGCACCAGCAAGCCCCGCCCCGACAAGCCGCTCGCCAAGGCCGACTTCGAATCGCTGTCCGAGTTTCGCCACCAGCTGCGCCGCTTCCTGCGCTTCAGCGAGGAGGCCGCGCAGGCCGAGGGGCTGACGCCGCAGCAGTACCAGCTGCTGCTGCACATCAAGGGCTATCCGGGGCGGGAGTGGGCCAGCATCGGCGAGCTGGCCGAGCGGCTGCAGGTGCAGCAGCACGGCGTCGTGACGCTGGTGTCGCGCTGCGAGGCGGCGGGCCTCGTGTGGCGCGAGCCTAACGCGCAGGATCGGCGTCAGGTGTTCGTGCGGCTCAGCGAGGCGGGAGAGGCGGCGCTGCAGCGGCTGGCGGCCCTGCATCGCAGCGAGCTGCAGTCGCTGTCGGGCGTGTTCGCGGTGGCGAACATCACGGCCTTCAACGAACGGAGTTAATGCTGGACCTCGTCGCTGCCGGCCAGCGCCAGCAGGCGGTCGACTTCGGTCTTGTGCTCCACGCAGTTGCGCATGTGCCAGCGCCGGATCACCCACATCGTGCCGCCGACGATGGCGCCGAAGATGAAGATGGCGACGAACGCCGACAGGCCCGCGCGGGTCATCAGCGTGTACAGCGCGGACAGGCCCAGGATGCAGGCCTGCTCGTTGAAGTTCTGCACCGCGATCGAGCGGCCGGCGCCCATCAGGTTGTGGCCGCGGTGCTGCAGCAGCGCGTTCATCGGCACCACCAGGAAGCCGCCGACGAAGCCCAGCAGCACCAGGAAGGGCGCGGCGATGTAGACGTTGCTGATCCAGTTCAGCCCGATCATCAGCACGCCCATCGCGATACCCATCGGGATCACCTTGGTGGCCTTGTCCAGGCGCATCGTCATCGAGGCCGCCACCGCGCCGATGGCGGTGCCCAGCACCACCACGCCGCCCAGCTGCGAGGCCTGCGTGGTGCTGTAGCCCAGCGCCGCGGCGGCCCAGGCGAACACGACGATGCGCAGATTGCCCGAGGCGCCCCAGAACAGCGTCGTCGTGGCCAGCGAGATCTGGCCCAGCTTGTCGTTCCACAGCCGCGAGTTGCAGGAGGCGAAGTCGCGCACCATCGCCGCCGGGCCGTGGGCCAGCGGCTGCAGCGGAGTGTCGGTGCGCGGGATGTAGAGGTTGAAGATCGCGGCGACGATGTAAAGGGCCACCAGCGAGGCAATGGCCGCCTGCGGCGCGGTGTCCACGCCGGTATCGATCAGCGGGAAGTCGAAGCCCAGCAGGATCGGCGCGATGCGCGGGCCCACGAGCTGGCCGCCCAGCAGGATGCCCAGGATGATCGAGGCGATCGTCAGGCCCTCGATCCAGCCGTTGGCCTTGACCAGCTGCGAAGGCGGCAGCAGCTCGGTGAGGATGCCGTACTTGGCCGGCGAGTAGGCCGCGGCGCCGAGGCCGACGATGGCATAGGACAGCAGCGGGTGCGCGCCGAACAGCATCATCAGGCAGCCGACGATCTTGATCAGGTTCGAATAGAACATGACCTTGCCCTTGGGCACCGCGTCGGCAAAGGCGCCGACGAAGGGCGCGAGGATCACGTAGAACAGGGTGAAGCTGGCGCCCAGCGCGGGGATCTGCCAGGGCGGCGCATGCGTGGTCTTCAGCAGCTCGATGGCCCCGACCAGCAATGCCTGATCAGCCAGCGAGCTGAAGAACTGCGCTGACATGATGGTGGAGAAGCCTTTTTTCATGAACCCGATCAGAACTGCAAAATATGGCGCCCCGACGCCTTGAAGAGGCGGTCCTAACAGGCTCTGCGGCCGGTTTATAGCATGTAGCCATCGGGTGTCCGGAGCCGATCAACATTGCTGCAGTGCCACAATCCGGGCCTATGCCACGTCCGATCGAAGCCATCATTCACCAGCCTGCATTGGCACATAACCTTGCAGTTGCACGGCGTCATGCGCCCGACGCCAAGGTCTGGGCCGTCATCAAGGCCAATGCCTACGGCCATGGCATCGAGAACGCCTTCGACGGCGTGCGCAGCGCCGACGGCCTGGCGATGATCGACCTGGACGAGGCCCAGCGCGTGCGCGCGCTCGGCTGGCGCGGCCCGGTGCTGCTGCTGGAAGGCTGCTTCGAGCAGCGCGACCTCGAGCTCTGCTCGAGATTGAAGTTATGGCACGCGGTCCACTGCGAGGAGCAGGTGGACTGGCTGGCCATGCACAAGACCCACGAGCCGCACCGCGTGTTCCTGAAGCTCAACAGCGGCATGAACCGCCTGGGCTTCAGCCCCCAAGCCTTCCGCGCCGCCTGGGCGCGGCTGAACGCGCTGCCCCAGGTGGACGAGATCTCGCTGATGACCCACTTCTCCGACGCCGACAGCGAGCGCCTCGGCGCCGACGGCATCGCCCACCAGCTCGCCGCCTTCCAGGCCGTGGCCGGCGACCTGCCCGGCGAGCGCAGCCTGGCCAACAGCGCGGCCACGCTGCGCCACACGGCCCGCGTCGGCGGCGACTGGGTGCGCTGCGGCATCATGAGCTACGGCGGCGTGCCGGACTTCCCCGAGCACGACGCGGCCTACTGGGACCTGAAGCCGGCGATGACGCTGCGCTCGAAGATCATCGGCACGCAGGACCTGCAGGCCGGCGACACGGTCGGCTACGGCAGCAGCTTCACCGCGCAAGGCCCCAAGCGCATCGGCATCGTCGCCTGCGGCTATGCGGACGGCTACCCGCGCCATGTGCCGCACGGCTCGCCGATCCTGGTCGACGGCGTGCGGACGACCACCGTCGGCCGCGTGTCGATGGACATGCTGGCGGTGGATCTGGATGCCTTGCCGAACGCCGGCTTCGGCAGCGAGGTGACGCTATGGGGCAATGGCCCGCACGGCTCGGTGCTGCCGATCGACGAGGTGGCCCGCGCCGCCGGGACGATCGGCTACGAGCTGATGTGCGCGCTGGCGCGGCGGGTGCCGGTGTCCGTCGAGCATCTGAGTTAGGTCTTCACGATGCTGCTCGACTGGCAGCCTGCGGAATGGGAGCTGGACTTCAGCTTCGTCCGCGCACAAGGGGCCGGCGGCCAGAACGTCAACAAGGTCTCCAGTGCGGCGCATCTGCGCTTCCACATCGAGTCGAGCACGCTGCCGGCCGCCATCAAGGAGCGGCTGCTGGCGCTGAACGACCAGCGGATCAGCAACGACGGCTATGTCGTCATCAAGGCACAGGAGCACCGCAGCCAGCCGATGAACCGCGCGGAGGCGGTGGCGCGGCTGGTGGCGCTGGTGCAGTCGGTGGCGCATGTGCCGAAGGCGCGGCGAGCGACCAAGCCGACCTGGGGTTCCAAGCAGCGGCGGCTCGAGGCCAAGAGCGTGCGCTCCGACATCAAGGCCGGGCGCGGCAAGGTCAAGACCTGACCCCCGAATAAGCAAACTCGAATTTCTCAGTTCGTGATCGGCACCGCGGTGGATAGCCTCGACAGGCTTTCTTCTCATCAACCGCTCCCGCCTTCATGAAAACAACGAGAACCGTCGCCGCCCTCCTTGCCGCCGGCCTGCTGCTGCAGGCCTGCAACAACAGCGACGACGACAAGCCCGCCGCCAGGCCCACCGCCCTGGCCAAGCGCCCGAACATCCTCTTCATCATGGCCGACGACCTCGGCTACTCGGACATCGGCGCCTTCGGCGGCGAGATCTCCACGCCCAACCTCGACGCGCTGGCCGCCGCCGGCCGGCTGCTGACCAACCACCACACCGGCACCGTCTGCGCGATCACCCGCTCGATGCTGATCTCCGGCACCGACCACCACCTGGTCGGCGAGGGCACGATGGGCGCGCCCAGCGACGAGCGCCGCGGCCTGCCCGGCTACGAGGGCTACCTGAACGACCGGTCGCTGTCGCTGGCCCAACTGCTGAAGGACGCCGGCTACCACACCTACATGGCCGGCAAGTGGCACCTGGGCTCCAACATCCCGGCCACCGGCGTGGCGCTCGGCAGCTCCGGCCAGACACCCGACCAGTGGGGCTTCGAGCAGAGCTATGCGCTGCTGGGCGGCGCCGCCAGCAACCACTTCGCGCACGAGACCGCCGGCTCCAGGAACTACACCGAGAACGGCGCCTACGCGCAGCCGGGCCAGCCGGGCCAACCCGGCGGCACCGGCGGCAGCCCGGCCGTCTTCTACTCGACCGATTTCTATACGCAGCGCCTGATCAGCTACATCGACAAGAACAAGGGCGACGGCAAGCCCTTCCTCGCTTACGCGGCCTACACCTCGCCGCATTGGCCGCTGCAGGTGCCCGAGCCCTGGCTCAGCAAGTACAAGGGCAAGTACGACGGCGGCTATGAAGCGATCCGCGCCGCGCGCATCGCCAAGCAGAAGCAGCTCGGCCTCATCCCGCAGGACTTCAATGCCTTCGAAGGCGAGCCCGACGCCACCGCCTCGACGCCGGCCACCACCAACAACGGCACCGCCTCGGCCAAGTACATCAGTGCCGTGCACACGGTGGCCGACGGCTACTCGGACTACGGCGCCGGCCGCGTCAACAAGAAGTGGGCGAGCCTCACCGCGCTGGAGAAGAAGGCCCAGGCGCGCTACATGGAGATCTACGCCGGCATGGTCGAGAACCTCGACTACAACATCGGCCTGCTGATCCAGCACCTGAAGGACATCGGCGAGTACGACAACACGCTGATCGTGTTCCAGTCGGACAACGGCGCCGAGGGCTGGCCGATCGCCTCGGCGACGACCGACCCGCGCGCCACCGACGAGGCCAACGCCGCCGACGCGGTCTACGCCACGCTGGGCACCGACAACGGCCTGCAGTCCGCCAAGCGCCTGCAGTACGGCCTGCGCTGGGCCGAGGTCAGCGCCACGCCCTTCCGCCAGAGCAAGGGCCACTTCGGCGAGGGCGGCTTCGGCACGCCGCTGATCGTGCACCTGCCGGGGCAGACCAAGAGCGAGGCGCAGTACACGCAGTTCACCCACATCACCGACCTGACCGCCACCTTCCTCGACGTCGCCCAGGCCACGCTGCCCACCACGCCAGCCCCGGCGCTGATCAACAGCACCACCGGCGTCGACCAGAACAAGGGCAAGGTGGTCTACGACAACCGCTATGTCTACCCGGTCACCGGCAAGACGCTGCTGCAGGTGCTGCTGGGCAACAAGACCGACACGGTCCGCACCGCGGCCTTCGGCGAGGAGAGCTACGGCCGCGCCCAGATCACCAGCGCCGACGGCAAGTGGAAGGCGCTGTGGACCGAGCCGCCGGTGGGCCCGCTGGACGGCCACTGGCAGCTCTACGACCTGACGAAGGACCGCGGCGAGAACACCGACGTCTCGGCCAGCAATGCCGCGCAGCTGAAGACGCTGACGGACCAGTGGAACAGCTATATGGGCAGCGTCGGCGGGGTGGAGCCGCTGCGTCCGCAAGGCTATTACTGAAGTGAAACTCCCACCCCCTACCGGCTTCGCCGGCCCCCTCAAGGGGGCACACCCGTACGCCCGGCGGAGCCGGATCGTCGGGTGTCGCGCGGGGCGGCCCGTGCCGGGCCTTGATGCTGGCCGTGTCGCGTTTCATTCGTCGCGGGTGGCGCACAGCACGATGGAGCAACTGAGATGAGCGTTCGACTGAGAGTCGCCGTGGCAATGCTGGCCGCGGCGGGCACCGCAGCGGCGCTGACGGCGAGCTTCAGCGGCGCCTTCGCGCGCGGCAGCGCCCTGCCCTCGCTGGGGGCCGAAGCCCGCTGCGAGGCCTACGCCGGCCTGCCGCCGAACTGGGGCGGCGATGCGCACGCGGGCATGGTCCGCGTGCCGGCCGGCAGCTTCCATTTCGGCAGCAGCAAGGGCTATCCGGACGAACGCCCCGGCAGCGCCGCGCCGCTGAAGGTGGCCGCCTTCTGGATGGACCAGACCGAGGTCACCATCGCCCAGTTCGCTGCCTTCGTGAAGGCCACCGGCTACATCACCGAGGCCGAGCGCCAGGGTGGCGCCGTCGTCTTCCACCAGCCCACCGAGCAGGAACTCGGCACCCGGCCCTATGCCTGGTGGACCTTCGTCAAGGGCGCCGACTGGCGCCATCCCGGCGGGCCGGGCAGCACCATCGACGGCAAGGGCACGCAGCACCTGCCCGTCACCTTCGTCACCGAGGCCGATGCGCTGGCCTACGCGCATTGGCTCGGCCGCGACCTGCCGACCGAGCAGGAATGGGAATACGCCGGCAAGGCGGGCCGCGACGGGCCGGAGCTGGATACCGCGCCGCGCGGTGCCGATGGCAAGCCGACGGCCAACTACTGGCAGGGCGCCTTCCCCGCCTTCGATGCCAAGGAGGACGGCCACGCCGGCCTGGCGCCGGTGGGCTGCTACGCGGCCAACGGCTTCGGCCTGCACGACATGATCGGCAACGTCTGGGAGTGGACGAAAGACGGCTACTCGGGCCCGCACCAGCCCCACATGAACGGCGACACCGCGGTGGCCGCGGCGCAGACCGCACCGGGGAACTACAGACCCGATCGCGCCATGGTCATCAAGGGCGGCTCCTACCTGTGCTCGCCGGATTTCTGCGTGCGCTACCGGGCCTCCGCGCGGGAGTCGCAGGAGGCCGACCTGGCGACCGCCCACATCGGTTTCCGCACCGTGCTCAGGGAGCAGGGCTCATGAAGCGCCGCGTCCTGCTGGCCTCGGCGGCGATCCCGCTGCTGGCTCGCGCGGCCGCAAGCGAGCCGCGGCGCATCGCCGTCGCGCCCGGTCCGCAGGCCGAGGTGATGGATCTCGTCGCCCGGCTGGCCGCCGCGCAGGGGCTGGCGCTAACGCCCATCCTCAGCGTCAGCGCGCCGGGCACCGTCAACGCCACGCTGGCCGCCGGCGGTTTCG
>NZ_LYVQ01000281.1 GCF_001984095.1 Pelomonas sp. KK5 | reverse complement strand
GGGATGGACCAGCCCGCCACGCTCGACTCGCGGCTGCCGCGCGGCCTCGCCGTGCTCGGCGCGGCGCTGCTGGGCCTGGGCCTGGTGATGTGGGTGGCGGCCAACTGGGATGATTTCGGCCGCGCCGGCCGCTTCGCGCTGCTGCAGGGCGCGGTGCTGGTGACGGGTCTTGCCGCCGGCCGCCGCGCCTGGGGGCCGGCGCCGGGGTTGCTGGCGCTGGTGGGCATCGGCGCGCTGTTCGCCTACTTCGGCCAGACCTACCAGACTGGCGCCGACGCCTGGCAGCTGTTCGCGCTGTGGGCGCTGCTGGCGCTGCCGCTGGCACTGGTGCTGCGCAGCGACGTGCTGTGGGCGCCCTGGGCTGTGGTGGCCGCGGCCGCGATCAGCTTCTGGGTGCAGGCCCACACCGGCCACCGCTGGCGCATCGAGCCGGGCGACCTGGCGGTGCAGCTGCTCGGCTTCGCGCTGCTGGCGCTGCTGTGGCTGGGCCTGGGGCCGCTGGCGCGCCGCAGGACCGGCGCCGGCGCCTGGGCGATGCGCACGGCGCTGCTGCTGTCGGTGCTGTCGGTGCTGGGCGTGGCGCTGGGCGGGCTGTTCGCCCGCCACGTCGGGCCGCAGTACGGCGCCGGCCTGGTGCTGCTGGCGCTGATCGCTGCGGTGCTGGTGGGCCTCGCGGCCTTCTTCGACCTGTTCTCGCTGAGCGTCGTGGCGCTGGCGCTCGATGTGCTGCTGGTGTGCGGCCTGGCCCGCCTGCTGCTGGACGACCGCCACGGCGGCGGCGACCCGATCGGCGAGATGCTGCTGATCGGGCTGGTGGCGGCCGGCCTGCTGGCCGGTTCGGTCAGTGGCTTGATGGCGCTGGCGAAGCGGCGCGCGCAACCATGAGCAAAGCCGCCCCTGCCCGTCCTTGGCCCGTCGTGCTGCTGACGGCGCTGGGCGCGTGGCTGGCCGCAGTGCCCTTGGTTGCGATGATCGTGATGCTGCTGGGCTCGGCGCTGCAGGGCGGCATCGCGCCGCTGGTGATCGGCGCGGGGTTGCTGGTCGGGGCCGTGCTGCTGCTGCGCGCGGCGGCGCTGCCGCTGTTCGTCGAGCAGCTCGCGGTGCCGCTGCTGCTGACCGGCGGCGCCTGCCTGGCCTGGGGCCTGGTCAACCAGCTGCAGCACCAGGAGGCGCTGGTCTCGGCGCTGATGCTGGTGGTCAGCGTGATCGTGGCCGCGGCCGTGACGCGGTCCTGGCTGCGGCTGCTGCTGGGCGCGGGCGCCGCGGGCCTCGGCCTGCTGACGCTGCAGCCGGAGGGGTGGCTGAGGCTGGGTTCCGGCTTCATCGAAGTGCATCTGCTGCTGGCGGCCTGGGCCGCGATGCTGCTGGCGGCGCCGCGCGTGCCGGCCGGTATCGGCGCGCTGCTGGAGGACTTCGCCTGCGGCTGGCTGATGAGCTGCCTGCTGCTGCTGGCGGTGCAGGCCGGCGGCCGGGCGGCGCTGGGCGGGCTGAACGAGCATTCGGCGGCGGCCTGGCTGTCGGCCGGCCTGGCCTTGGCGGCCGCTGCCTGGGCGGCCTGGTCCTGGCCGGGCCTGCGGCGCTGGCCGCTGCTGCTGGCCGGCGCGGTGCTGGTGGCGCTGGCATGGCCGATGAGCCATCTGGGCGCCTTGCTGCTGGCCATCGCCGTCACCGCCTGCAGCGGGCGCTGGCGCCAGGCCACGGCGGCGGCGCTGGCGGCGGCCTGGGTCGTCGGCCATTTCTACTTCGAGCTGGACTGGCCGCTGGCGCAGAAGGCGCTGTGGCTGGCCGCCGGCGGCGCGGTGCTGCTCGGGCTGGCGGCGCTGCTGGCGCGGGCCGGCGTGGTGGCGGCCGCGGCGGGCGGTGGCGGCTACCGCTGGGCCGCGGGCCTGTGCGCGCTGGCGGTGCTGGCGGTGGCCAACGGCCTGATCTGGCAGAAGGAAGCCTTGATCCGCGACGGCGCGCCGGTCTATGTGGCGCTGGTGCCGGTCGATCCCCGCTCGCTGATGCAGGGCGACTACATGCGGCTGGCCTTCGCGCTGCCGCCCGGCGTGCAGGAGCTGCCCGTGGACACCGGCCGGCCGCGCATCGTGCTGGCGCTGGACGAGCGCCGCATCGCCCGGCCGCTGCGCGTCGCCACGCCGGGGCAGGGCGCCGCTGCCGGCGAGCTGCTGATGGAGCTGGCACCCAAGGACGGCCGCTGGATCCTGGTGACCGACGCCTGGTTCTTCCGCGAGGGCGAAGCCCAGCGTTTCGGGCTCGCCCGCTATGGGGAATTCCGCGTTCTGCCGGACGGCCGGGCCCTGCTGGTGGGGCTTGCCGACGAGGCGCTGCACCCCCTCGCCCCCCTGATTGCGCCGTGATCGTCTAAAATCTTCGGTTCAGCCCTTTTCGACGGCTGTCTTTTCGCAAATCCTACGGAGCCATCATGGGCAACAAGATCATCACCGAAGCGGACCGCAAGGCCACGCCGCGTCCCGCCGCCCCGAAGGGCGTCACCTTCACCGCCGGCCGCGGCCAGCTGAGCAGCCTGGAGCGCGGTTCGCACACCCGTTCCAAGAAGAACCCCGGCAAGCGCCCGCACAGCGGCTGATCGCCGGCGGCCTTCGCGCCCGGATGCCCCGTCGCCCCACGGCACGGGGCATTGTTCATTTCCACCGCCCCCGACTGCCTGATCGCTCACCATGATCCGCATCACCGAACTCCGCCTGCCGCTCGACCATGCCGAGCACGAGCTGCGCCCCGCCGTCCTCGAGCGCCTCAAGCTCAAGGACAAGCAGTTGCTGAACTTCACCGTCTTCAAGCGCAGCTACGACGCGCGCAAGAAATCGGCCATCGTCCTGATCTACACGATCGACTGCGAGCTCGCCGACGAGGCGGCGGTGTTCAAGCGCTTCCCGAACGATCCGCACGTCAAGCCGACGCCGGACACCGGCTACAAGTTCGTCGGCCATGCCCCCGCCGAGTGGCCCGAGGAGAAGCGCCCCGTCGTCATCGGCTTCGGCCCCTGCGGCATCTTCGCGGCGCTGATCCTGGCGCAGATGGGCCTGCGGCCGATCGTGCTGGAGCGCGGCAAGCAGGTGCGCGAGCGCACCAAGGACACCTGGGGCCTGTGGCGCCAGAGCGAGCTGCAGCCGGAGTCCAACGTGCAGTTCGGCGAGGGCGGGGCTGGCACCTTCTCCGACGGCAAGCTGTGGAGCCAGATCTCCGACCCGCGCTTCCTGACCCGCAAGGTGCTGACCGAGTTCGTCAAGGCCGGCGCGCCGGAGGAGATCCTGTTCGTCAGCAAGCCGCACATCGGCACCTTCCGGCTCGTCTCGATGGTGATCAAGATGCGGGCGGAGATCGAGCGCCTGGGCGGCGAGATCCGCTTCCAGCAGAAGGTGACCGACCTCGCTGTCGAGAACGGCCAGGTGCGCGGCGTCACGCTCGAGTCCGGCGAGCAGATCGCCACCAACCACGTCGTGCTGGCCTTGGGCCACAGCGCCCGCGACACCTTCGCGATGCTGCACGGCCGCGGCGTGTTCATGGAGGCCAAGCCCTTCTCGATCGGCTACCGGATCGAGCACCCGCAGGGCGTCATCGACCGCGCCCGCTTCGGCCCCAACGCCGGCAACGAGATCCTCGGCGCGGCCGACTACAAGCTGGTCCATCACGCCAGCAACGGCCGCTCGGTCTACAGCTTCTGCATGTGCCCGGGCGGCACGGTGGTGGCGGCGACCAGCGAGCCGCTGCGCGTGGTCACCAACGGCATGAGTCAGTACTCGCGCAATGAGCGCAACGCCAATGCGGGCATCGTCGTGGGCATCAGCCCGCAGGACTACCGGCAGGACGGCAAGACCGACAAGAGCCCGGTCAACCCGCTCGACGGCATGGCCTTCCAGCGCATCTGGGAGAGCCGCGCCTACGAGCTGGGCGAGGGCGGCTACAAGGCGCCCGGCTCGCTGGTGGGCGACTTCATCAAGCGCCAGCGCAGCAGCGCCTTCGGCGGCGTGGAGCCCTCGTACAAGCCCGGCGTCACGCTGACCGACCTGCAGCAGAAGGGCAACGGCAGTCTGCCCGACTACTGCCTGGACGCGATCCGCGAGGCGCTGCCGGCCTTCGAGCGCCAGATCAAGGGCTTCTCGATGGCCGACGCGGTGCTCACCGGCGTCGAGACCCGCACCTCCAGCCCGCTGCGCATCACCCGTGGCCGCGACTACCAGAGCCTCAACATCAAGGGCCTGTACCCGGCCGGCGAGGGCGCGGGCTATGCCGGCGGCATCATGAGCGCCGGCGTGGACGGCATCGAGGTGGCCGAGGCGGTGGGCGCCTCGCTGCTGGGCGTGGTGCCGTCGAAGTAAGGTGTTAGCTCAGCGGATCGCCGCTGGCTTGGCCCGCTCGCGGTAGAACTCGTCGAACTGCGCGGCATAGCGTCCGCGCGTCTCCGGCGTCAGCCAGTACAGCGCCTGCTGCTTCAGCAGGGCCGCGCCGGTCGGCGTGCCCAGCACCCGCTCGATGCCCTGGATCGCCGCCAGACCCCAGGCATTGCGCGGGCAGGCGATGCCGGCGCGCACCATCTCGGCATTGCCGGCGATCGGCAGGCTGCGCAGCTGGCGCAGCGCCGGCGCGCGCCGCTGCGCCTGGGACAGCTCGGCGTCGAAGCCGATGGTCCAGTCGGCCCGGCCGAGGGCCAGCATGGTCTGGATCTGGCTGCCGAAGTCGCTCGAGGCGTAGCGGGTCAGCGCCGGGCCAGGCATGGTGAGCATCGCGTCGATGCTGCGGCCATAGCTGCGTCCGTCGACCAGCGCGCCGCGCAGCTTCGCCTCCGCCAGCAGCCGCGGCAGGTCGGCCTCGCCGGCAGCAGTGCGCGGCAGCGATGCCAGCATGTCGCCGCGCACGATCAGTTGCAGCGGCGGTCCCAGCAGCGTGTCCGCGAAATAGGCGATGCGCTCGCGCTCGGCGGTCCGGATCGAGGAGGACTGGCAGACCCGCTCGCCCTGCTCGATCAGCTGCCAGGCGCGGCGCGCATTGGCCGGCACGCGGATGTAGTGCGGCTGCGGCCAGGCGGCCTCGATGAAGTCGCGCAGCGCGTCGCCCATGCGTGATTCCTCGGTGGCCTCGCCGCCCGGACGGGCCGACAGCAGCCAGGTGATCTGCTCGACCTCGACCGCCGCGGCCGGGCGCAGGGCGGCCAGGCCCAGCGTCAGCGGCAACAGGCGCAGCAGCAGGCGGCGTGGCGGGAACATCAGCGGATCTGTGAGGGTTGGGCCCGCACCTTGTAGAAGGCATCGAGCTGGCTGCGATAGTGCGCCAGGATGGCAGGCGCGGTCCACTGCTCAAAGCCCTCGCGCAGCATCGCCGAGCCGGCGGGCGTGCCCAGCACCCGGTCGATGCCCTGGATCGCAGCCAGTCCCCAGGCATTGCGCGGGCAGGCCGCGCCGACCGGCAGCAGCGAGTCCGCGCCCTGGATCGGCAGGCTGCGTAGCTCGCGCGCCATGCGCTGGCGCTGCTGCGTATCCTGGATCATCCGCATCATCACGTCGAACTCCAGCGTGTAGTCGGCGCGGTCGGCCAGGAGCAGCGGCAGCAGCTGGCTGCCGAAGTCACCGGTGGACACGGTGGCCACTTCGGGGTTGATCGCCCGCTGCGTGATCAGCCGGTCGATCGTGGCCCCGTAGCTGCGGCCGTCGATCAGCACGCCGCGCATGCCCCTGTCGGCCAGCAGCCGCGCCAGGTCCACGGCCCCGCCGGGGCCCAGAGGCAGCCGCGCGCCCCTGTCGGCGCGCACGATCAGCTGGATCGGCGGCACCATCTGGGTGGCGGTGAAGTAGGCCATCTTCTCGCGCTCGGGCAGGCGCAGCCAGGCCACATGGCAGACATGCTCGCCGCCGTTGATCAGCTGCCAGCTGCGCTTGGCGTTGGCGACCTCCAGCCGGTGCTCCACCTGCGGCCAATGCAGGCGCATGTAGGCGAGGATGCGGTCGGCCAGGCCAGCGTTGGGCCGCCCGTCACGGCCGGTGTCGGCGGTGAGCCAGGTGATGGCGCCCACGGCCGGCTCGGCCGCGGCCGGGCGAGGCAGGGCGGCGAGCAGGAACATCATCGTCAGCACCAGCATCGAAGAAGCGATGCGCAGGGCCATCGTTCAGCAGGGCGCCTGTTGTTGCGGAGCCAGCAGGTCGATCAGTTCGCGGGCGAACTCCAGCGCCTCCTCGGGCGTGGCGAAGAAGTACTCGCCGCCCAGGTCGGCCACATCGCCTTCGGGCCCGACATGGACCACCGCCCAGCCCTCCGCGCCGCCGCCGATCGCGCAGACGCCGAAGGCGCCCGGCGCCAGCTCGCGCGCGCTGCCGGCGGTGACGAAGATGTCCCGGCCGCGGTGTTCGTAGTAGCGTTTCATCGTCCGCTATTGTCGTGGTTCGGGGCGATGCCGCTGAAGTAAAGGCTTATGTCTGCGGCACCTATAGTGGCGCCTTCCCGCACAAGCAAGGAATGCAGCATGAAGGCCATCTGGAACGGCGTGGTGATCGCCGAGAGCGACGACACGGTGCTCGTCGAGGGCAACCACTACTTCCCGCCCGAGTCGCTCAAGCGCGAGTACACGAGCTTCAGCAACCACCGCACGAGCTGCCCCTGGAAGGGCCAGGCCCAGTACCTGAGCCTGTTCATCAACGGGGAGATGAACCCCGACGCGGTCTGGTACTACGCCGACCCGCTGCCGGCAGCCGCGGAGATCAAGGGGCGCTACGCCTTCTGGAAGGGCGTCAATGTCGTCGAGTGAGCGAGGTTCAACGCGGCAGCAGCACCCACAGCCGCAGCGGCGATTTCGTGCGCGTGGCCTGCTGCTCGGCCTCGGCGCCCCAGCCCCAGAAGTAGTCGGCCCGCACCGCGCCGACGATGCCGCCGCCGGTGTCCTGCGCCATCACCAGGCGGCGCAGCGCGGCGCCGCCGTCCAGCCACAGCGGCGTGCCCAGCGGGATGGCTTCCTTGTCCACCGCGGCCGAGCGGCCCGGCGTCAGCGCCACGCCCTGGGCCCCGCGCGGGCCGGTGCCGGCATCGAGCAGCGGCTCCTCGCTAAAGAACACATAGCGCGGGTTGCGCCACAGCAGTTCGTTCAGCCGCTGCGGGTTGCGCTGCGCCCACTCGCGCACATAGGCGCGCGGGGCGGTCGGGCCCTCGCCGCGCCATTCGCCCATCTCGGCCAGGGCCACGCCCAGGGGCCGCAGAGGCTGGTCGTTATGCCCGGCGAAGGACAGGCGGCGCCATTCGCCGTTCGGCAGCTTCAGCCGCCCCGAGCCCTGCAGCTGCAGCACCTGCAGGTCGATCGGATCCTCGATGTACGCCAGCGGCCGGTAG
>NZ_LYVQ01000280.1 GCF_001984095.1 Pelomonas sp. KK5 | reverse complement strand
AGGTTACGCAGCTCGCCCGCCGTGACCACGTCCTGGCTGGCCTTGAGGTTGTACCAGCCGGTGCTGAGCATCGGCAGCAGCGCCGCGGCCATGCCGGCCAGGCTCAGCTTCAGCGCCAGCGGCCAGCTGCCGGGCGAGACGAGCCGGCGCCAGTTGTTGATCCACTGCCGCCGCTCGGCCGCCCCTTCGCCGCTGCGCAGCGCGTCCTGCACGCTGAGGCTGGCGGCATGGGCGGCGAACAGCTTCTCGCGCCAGGCGTCCACCGTCTGCGGCCGCTCGGCCGGCTCCAGCTTCAGCGCCCAGTCGATCGCATCGAGCAAGGTGTCGGACCAGCGGCCTCCCGCCTGCGCGCCCTCGCGCACCGGGCGCAGCGTGTCGTTGGCGCTGCGGTCCATCGCATCGGGCGGCTTCTTGCCGGTGAGCATCCAGTACAGCGTGGCGCCCATCGCGTAGATGTCGGTCCAGGCGCCCTGGTCGCCGTCCTGGTACTGCTCGATCGGCGCGTAGCCGGGCGTCACCGCCACGTCGTCGCTGGCCGCGCCGCTGCCCACGGCCGCGCGGGCCGAGCCGAAGTCCAGCAGCACCAGGCTGCCGTCGCTGCGGCGCACCTGGATGTTGTCGGGCTTGATGTCGCGGTGCAGGAAGCCGGCGGCATGCACCACCGAGAGCCCGTCCAGCAGCGGCTGCAGCAGCAGCACCAGCTCCTTCTCGGGCATCTCGGCATGCTTGGGCCACCAGGCCTTCAGCGGGCTGCCGCGCTCGAAGTCCAGCACCATGTAGGCGGTCTGGTGCGCCTCGAAGAAGCGCGCCACCCGCACGATGTTCGGATGCCGGAAGCTGGCCAGCGTGCGCCCCTCGACCAGGAAGCTGTCCAGCCCGTTGCGGTAGCGGTCCTGGTGGCGGGTCGAGTGGGCCGAGACGGTCTGGCCCGACTTGCGGAAGGCGATCTCCTCCGGCAGGTATTCCTTGATCGCCACCCGGGTGTTCAGGTTGACATCGGTGGCGAGATAGGTGATGCCGAAGCCGCCCTTGCCCAGCACCGAGTCGATTCGGTACTCGTGCAGACGGAAGCCCGGCGGCAGCGCCAGCGACTCTGCCCCCTTCGGCAGCGAGGGGCGGCGCGCGGGCGGCGGCGCCTGCACCGGCTCCTCCCGATGCAGGAAGGCCGGCGTCGCGGTGGGCAGGATCTCCGTGTCGGGGCCGGTGTCGGCCTCCTTCGGCAGCGGCGGCGGCCGGCGCACCGGCACGATGCGCGTGGGCAGCGTGGCGTTGACGACGGTCCGGTCCGGGTCGTCGTCCATCATCTCCGCGCTGCGCTGCTGCTGGCTGTCCATCCCCGGCCCGGGTCTGCGTCGAGCCGGTCAGTGTAGTGAGGTAACGAGTTATTTCAGCTGCGTGCTTTTACCGTGGCATGACGCGGGTGGTAGGCTGGCTACGAAGCCAGGCAAAGGAGTTCCCCATGAGCGACGGTTTTGGCATGGAATCACCCGGCAGGCACCTGGGCCAGGCGTCGGCGCGGCAGAAGCCCGCCCGCTGGCTGGTGCTGATCGACGCGGGCGGCGGTGGGCTGCTGGCGCGGCTGTTCGACGAGCAGCGCCGGCCGCTGGTCGAGTTCGACGCCAGCACCGAGGAGACAAACTCGATGACCGGCGGCCTCACGCCGGTCAAGGGCGCGTTGGGTGCGGAGTGGGACCAGGCGCTGGCCGGGCACAGCCGAGCGGACCGGGCCGGGGCCGAGGTGTACGAGCTGGCGGTGTGATGCCGTTTCGCGGCCAGATGGCCTACGTCGCCCGGCTCAGCACGCCGGAAACAAGATGACCGTCACCGTCGTTTCAAGCACGTCATAGCCCCCTTCGCGCATGCAGGCAGTGACGGAAGACCTGATCCTCGGCTTGTCCGCATCACTCCATGGGTACCCGTACCCATGAGACGGCTCGCCAAGCTTGTAGGCGCACTCCTGCAGTCTCTGCGCGGCCGAGTTGGTCGGCGGAATCTGAGCCCTGACTTCGTCGCCATGGCTGCGCGTCGTCGGACGACCTTGCATGTGGCACCTGCTCGGCTGACTCGGTAGCCCGGCGTTCACAAAGATCCAGGACTCGCGATCGGGCGCTGAATTGGCGCAGCATTCGAGCCCCAACAAGGGAACCATCAAGGCCGCAGTCAAGACGCCGCCCAACATTCGCGAGTGGCACAGCACTTAGGAGTTCCCGAAGTCAACGACGCGACGATTATCGGATGCACTTTCGACACGGCGAACCAGGCGCCTAGGGCTCTTCATACGGTTCTTTGTCGACTTGCGGCGAACGGCATCGTTGGTGAGAAGAGTTGGGTTTGCAGCGCTGCGCCCTGGGCGGCCGCGGGGCTCGGCGGTGACGGTCTCCCCTGCGGGTCGACTCCCTTCCGGTGCTCGCGACTCGTGGCCCGAGCCCAACTCGCGCTGCTACGCCGCGCTCAAACAAGGGGCTCGAAGTCAGTTCACGAAGCGCGCTGCGCGCGCGGCCACGAGCCGCTGCGCTCCTCAGCGCCACCGAAGTCGCCCCGCAGCCGCCCAGGCCACAGCGCTGCTGGCGTCAGCGGGTTTGCTCGACGAGAAAGCCCCGTCGTCGAAGCGAGTCCGGCCCTGCGCGCTGCCGGGCTCGCCAGCAGTTCCTTCCGCGGACCGTGGCGACATGCGCTTCCCCGGAGTTCGGCGAAGAACCAAAAAAATGCACCTGCCGCAAGGCCGTGAGGCCTCGGGGCGAGGTGCGAAATCACCCGGGACGGGCGAGGAGACAAACAACAATCAGTCGACCGGCGCCAGCGCCAGCGCGAGTTCGCGCCGCAGCGCCTGCAGCAGGGCGTCCTCCCGCGAGCGGGGGCGGGGCAGGGCGATGTCGAGCTGCCGCGCGACGCGGCCTTCGTCCAGCAGCAGCACGCGGTCGGACAGCAGCACCGCTTCCTCCAGCTCGTGCGTGACCATCAGCAGGCCCGCGCCGTGGCGCTGCGCCAGCGCGATGACCAGGTCCTGCAGCCGGCCGCGGGTGAAGGCGTCCAATGCCGAGAAGGGCTCATCCAGCAGCAGCAGGCGCGGGCGGGTGTAGAGCGCGCGGGCGATGGCCACCCGCTGCGCCTGCCCGCCGGACAGCTGCCTGGGCAGCGCCCGCTCGTAGCCGGCCAGGCCCACCTCGGCCAGCAGGGCCGAGACGCGTGGCGCATCGAAGCTGCCGCTGCCGTCGAAGCCCACATTGGCCGCCACGCCGAGCCAGGGGAACAGCCGCGGCTCCTGGAAGACCACGCCGACGCCCTCGGACGGCGGCGCGCCGTCCAGCAGTACCTGGCCCTCGAAGTCGGCATCCAGTCCGGCGGCGATGCGCAGCAGCGTGCTCTTGCCGCAGCCGCTGGCGCCGACCAGGCTCAGCACCTCGCCCGGCTGCAGCCGGATGTGGATGCCGGAAAGGACCGTGCGTGCTCCGTAGCGCTTGCGCTGGACGCGCAGGTCGAGCAGGGCTGGCGAAAGGCTCATGCGGGCACCGCCCCGAAGCCGTCGCGCCAATGCAGCGCCCGCGCCTCGACCGCGGCCATCAGCCCGTCGCTGAGCTTGCCCAGCAGGGCCAGCAGGGCGATGGCGGCGAGCACGATGTCGGCGCGGCCGGTCTCGCGCCCGTCGGTCAGCAGGTAGCCCAGGCCGCGGCTGGCGGCGATCAGCTCGGCCGCCACCATGAACATCCAGGCCAGCGAAAGCCCCACCCGCAGCCCGTTCAGCACGGCCGGCAGCGCGGCCGGCAGCAGCACGCGCCGCGCCAGCTGCGTGCGCGAGAGCCGCCGCAGCCGCGCCACCTCGACCAGCTTGCGGTCCACGTCGGCCAGGCCCGAGGCCACGCCCATGTAGACCGGGAAGAAGGCGCCGATGGCGATCAGCGCGATCTTGGGCGCCTCGTCGATGCCCAGCCACAGCAGCAGCAGGGGCACCCAGGCCAGCGAGGGGATCGCGCGCAGCGCCTGCAGGCTGGGGTTCAGCAGCGCACAGGCCAGCGGCGAGAGGCCGACCCAGGCGCCCAGCAGCAGCGCGGCGATGGCGCCCAGCGCGAAGCCGGCCGCCACGCGCAGCGTGCTGGCGGCGACGTGGGCCGCCAGCGCCTGCTGCGAGGCCAGTTCGGCCAGCGTGCGCAGCAGCTCGCTGGGCGCGGGCAGCAACTGCGAGGCGATCCAGCCGGCGCGCACGGCCAGTTCCAGCGCGAGCAGCGCCGCGGCCGGCAGCAGCAGGCCCAGCGCCGCCCGCGGGACGCGCGGTCGCGGCAGGCGCAGGGGCGGCGCGGCCTGGCTCAGTTCGGTCTCGGCGTTGGCCATCGTGGTTCAGGCCTTGGCGATCAGGCCCGCGGCGAAGCGCGTGTCCACCAGGTCCAGCACCGTGCGGTTCAGGTCCGTGCCCAGCCGCACCAGCTGCTCCGACAGCAGGATCGGCGCCGCCGCCTGCAGCGCCTGTACATGCTCGCTCGAAGGCTGGGGCTGGCTCAGGTCCGTGCGCAGCTTGATCTGCAGCAGCGCCACCGGCAGGTTCACCTTCGCTTCTTCCGACAGGATCTTCGCCGCCTCGGTCGTGTTCGCGCGTATCCACTGCCGCGCCCGCTCGTAGCCGGCGATCACGCGGCGCACCGCCTGCGGCTGCTTCGCGAGGAAGTCTTCCCGCACGTTCAGGAAGCCGTAGGTGTTGAAGGCGACGTTGCGGTAGATCAGCCGCGAGCCCTGGTCCAGCTCGCTGGCGGCCATCAGCGGGTCCAGCCCCGCCCAGGCGTCGACGCGGCCCTGCTCCAGCGCGGCGCGGCCGTCGGCATGCTGCAGCGCCACGTGCTCGATGTCGCTGCGCTTGAGGCCGCCGACCTGCAGCGCGCGCAGCAGGAACAGGTAGGGGTCGGTGCCCTTGGTGGCGGCCACCTTCCTGCCCTTCAGGTCGGCCAGCGAGCGGATGTCCGAATCCTTGCGCACGACCAGGGCGGTCCATTCGGGCCGCGAGAAGATGTAGGGCGCGCGGATCGGGTTGCCGTTGGCGCGGCCCAGCAGCGCGGCCAGGCCGGCGGTGGAGCCGATGTCGATGCTGCCGGCGTTCAGGTACTCCAGCGCGCGGTTGCTGCCGGCGCTGAGCACCCAGCGCACCGGCACGCCGTCCTTCCTGAAGTCCTCCTCCAGCCAGCCGAAGCGGCGCAGCACCAGGCTGGAGGGCGAGTAGTAGGCGTAGTCGAGGCGCAGTTCCTGCAGCGTCTCCGCGCGGGCGGAGAAGGGGGTGGCGAGGGCTGCGGCCTGCAGCAGCGTGCGGCGTTGGATCATGGGCGGCGTTCTCAGACGTAGGTGTCGCGGGTGAAGACGGCCTCGCGCACCTGCACCGCGCGGGGAATCAGCTTGAGCTTGAAGAAGGTGTCGGCGATGCGCTGCTGCTCGGCCACGATGGCGGCATCCACCGGCACCGCCGTGTAGCGCCGCCGGCCGGTGGCCAGGGCCAGCACCGGCACCGGCACGCCCAGCTGCGGCGCCAGCTGTTCGGCCACCTGCTGCGGATGGCGGTCGGCCCACTCGTTGGTCTTGCGCAGCTCGGCGAAGATGGTGCGCAAGACCTGGCCCTCCTGGCCTTTCCTCTCGACGAAATCGGTGGCCGCCAGGTAGAAGGTGCGGTTGTTCGACAGGCCTTCGCCATTGCGCAGCACGCGCGGCCGGCCGGCCAGCTCCGCGCCGGCCAGGAACGGATCCCACAGGCCCACCGCATCGACGCGGCCCGACTCGAAGGCGGTGCGCGCGTCGGCCGCGTTGTTGACCCAGGCCGGCTGGATGTCGTCGAAGGACAGGCCCGCATCCTCCAGCGCACGCACCAGCAGGTACTGCACGTTCCAGCCGCGGCCGACGGCGACCTTGCGGCCCTTCAGGTCGGCCACCGTCTTCAGCGGCGAGTCCTGCGGGACGAGGATCGCGATGCCCTGGGGATAGGGCTGCTCGGCGGCCAGGTAGACGGCGCGCACGCCGGCCGCCTGGGCGAACACGCTGGGCGTGTCGGCCGCATGGCCGAAGTCGATGGCGCCGGCGTTCAGCGCTTCCAGCAGCACCGGGCCGGTGGCGAACTCCGTCCAGGTAACGCTCCAGCCGAGCGGCTTCAGCGCCGCTTCCAGCTGGCCGGCGCCCTTCAGGATGTTGAGCGTGTTGAACTTCTGGTAGCCGATGCGCAAGGTCTTGGCAGGCGCCTGCGCGGCGGCGGGCAGGGCGGTGCCTGCTGCCGCGGCAAGTCCCAGGGCGAGGGCGTGGCGGCGATTGAGCGGGGTCATGCGGCTTCCTGTCGTTCGGAGTTCTGGGGATCGATGCGCACCTGGCGGCCCGCATGGCGCGAGTCCAGCCGCGGGCCGCGGCCGAAGAGCTTGTGGCGGTAGCTGCCGGGCTCGTACTCCAGCCGGTAGCGGCCGCGGTCCTGCAGCTCGGGCACCACGCGGTCGACCACTTCGCGCAGGTCGTCGTGGGCCACGGCATAGGTGAGGTTGAAGCCGTCGATGCCGGTGGCGTCCTGCCAGTCGATCAGCTGGTCGGCCACCTGGGCCGGGCTGCCGACGATCACCGGCCCGCGGCCGCCGAGTCCGATGAACTCGGCCGCCTCGCGCACCGTCCAGCGGCGCGTCGGGTCGGCGCTGCTGAACGAGGCCAGCGCGGCGCGGCCGGCCTGGGTGTCCAGGTACTCGATGGTGGCGTCGGGCGGGTAGCGGGAGAAGTCCACGCCGGTCCAGCCCGAGAGCAGGGCCAGCGCGGCCTCGATGTCCACGTGGCGGCGGTAGTCGTCCAGCTTGCTCCGCGCCTCGGCCTCGGTGGCGCCGGTGATCACCAGCGCCTGGGCGTAGACCAGCACGTCCGCCTGCGCATCGCGGCCGGCCGCGGCAACGGCGCCGCGCACGCCGTCCACATAGCCCTTCACCACCGCCTGGCTCGGCCCGCTGACGAACACCGCCTCCGCATGCCGCCCGGCGAAGGCGCGGCCGCGCGTGGACGTGCCCGCCTGGAACAGCACCGGCGTGCGCTGCGGCGAGGGCTCGCTGAGGTGGATGCCGGGCACCTGGAAGTTGGGGCCGCGGTGGCGGATCGGGTGGACCTTGGCCGGGTCGGTGAAGACGCGGCCGGCCTTGTCGCGCCGCACCGCGTCTTCCTCCCAGCTCCTCTCCCAGAGCTTGTAGACGACCTCCAGGTATTCGTCGGCGAGGTCGTAGCGTTCGTCGTGCGCCAGCTGCTGCGTCAGGCCCAGGTTGCGCGCCGCGCTGTCCAGGTAGCCGGTGACGATGTTCCAGCCGATGCGGCCGCGGGTCAGGTGGTCCAGCGTGGAGATGCGGCGGGCGAAGGTGTACGGGTGCTCGTAGC
>NZ_LYVQ01000279.1 GCF_001984095.1 Pelomonas sp. KK5 | reverse complement strand
CGGCCTGAGGAAGGCGAATGACGCGAAGGGACGGGTTTGCAGCGCTGCGGCCCGGGCGGCTGCGGGGCTCGGCGGTGGCGGTCTCCCCTGCGGGTCGACTTCCTTCCGGTGCTCGCGACTCGTGGCCCGCGCCAAACTCCCTGCGCTACGCTTCGGTCAGACAAGTGGCGCGAAGTCAGTGCACGAAGCGCGCTGCGCGCGCGGCCACGAGTCGCTGTGCTCCTCAGCGCCACCGAAGTCGCCCCGCAGCCACCCGGGCCACAGCGCTGCCGGCCCCCGTGGAGTTGCGCGGAGCGCGTCTGCGCGAAAGCCAACTGGTGGCAGCGAGTCCGACCCTGCGCGTCGACCGGCGCAGTTGAGCCCGGCGGCGCGCAGGGTCGGGCTCGCCCAGCGGCCGCTACCAAGAACATGCAGTCTTAACGGCAATTCAGAAACGGTTCACGTTCACGACAGGCTGGGATTCAAAGATGCGTCCCACGGTCGGCAAAAGCTGACCTGCATCTGACGAATCCCCGACCTGCAAGGAACAGAACCATCATGAAACTCCGAGACAAGCTGCTGCTGGCCACTTCCATCGCCGCCGCCTTCGCCGCCGCCCCCATCGCCGCCCATGCCGAGAAGCTGAGCATCATCGTCGGCGGCTACGAGAAGCAGATCTACCTGCCCGCCAAGCTGGCCGAGAGCCTGGGCTACTTCAAGGCCGAGGGCCTGGACGTGGAATTGCTCAACGAGGGCGCCGGCGTGGACGCCGAGAACGAGATGCTGGCCGGCGTGGTGCAGGGCGTGGTCGGCTTCTACGACCACTGCGTGGACATCCAGGCCAAGGGCAAGTACATCCAGTCGGTCGTGCAGTTCAGCCATGCGCCGGGCGAGGTGGAGCTGGTGTCCACCAAGTACCCCAACGTCAAGGGCATGGGCGACCTCAAAGGCAAGACCATGGGCGTCACCGGCCTGGGCTCGTCCACCAACTTCCTGACCCAGTACCTGATGGTCAAGGCTGGCGTGCCGCTGGGCGAGTTCACTTCGCTGCCGGTCGGCGCCGGCACCACCTTCATCCAGGCGATGACGCAGGACAAGATCCAGGCCGGCATGACCACCGAGCCGACCATCACGCGCCTGCTGAAGACCGGCCAGGCCAAGGTGCTGGTGGACCTGCGCACGATCGAGTCCACCAAGGCCGCGCTGGGCGGTACCTACCCGGCCGCCTCGCTGTACATGCCCAACGACTGGATCGAGAAGAACAAGCCGACGGTGCAGAAGCTGGCCAACGCCTTCGTCAAGACGCTGCGCTACATCAACACCCACAGCGCCGCCGAGATCGCCGACAAGATGCCCAAGGACTACTACGTCGGCGACAAGGAGGGTTACGTCAAGGCGCTCGAAGCCGGCAAGGGCATGTTCACGCCCGACGGCGTGATGCCCAAGGGCGGCCCCGAGACGGTGCTGGCCGTGCTGGGCACCTTCTCGAAGAACGTCAAGGGCAAGCAGATCGACCTGTCCAAGACCTACACGACCGAGTTCGTGTCCAAGGTGAAGTGAGCACGCGATGGCACCGAGCAGCACCACTTCCTCGCCAGGGCCGGCGATCGAGCTGATCAACGTCAGCCGCCGCTTCCTGACGCCCGATGGCAAGTCGATGACCGCCATCCGCGATTTCACGATGACCGTCGAGCGCGGCGAGTTCGTCGCCGTGGTCGGCCCGACCGGCTGCGGCAAGTCGACGACGCTGAACCTGGTCACCGGCCTGGCCACGCCGTCTTCCGGCGAGGTGCGGCTGTTCGGCGAGCCGATCAACGGCATCGACAGCCGCATCGGCTTCGCCTTCCAGACCGACGCGCTGTTCCCCTGGCGCAATGTGATCGACAACGTCGTCGCCGGCCCGCTGTACCGCGGCATGGACAAGGCCGAGGCCTACGCCAAGGCCCGCGAATGGCTGGCCCGCGTCAACCTGTCGGGCCACGAGACCAAGTACCCGCACCAGCTCTCCGGCGGCATGAGGAAGCGCGTCTCGCTGGCGCAGACCTTCATCAACGGCCCGCAGATCCTGCTGATGGACGAGCCCTTCTCGGCGCTGGACGTGCAGACTCGCGTGCTGATGCACGACGAACTGCTGCGGCTGTGGTCGCAGTCCAAGGCCTCGGTGGTCTTCGTCACGCACGACCTGGAGGAGGCGATCGCGCTGGCCGACAAGGTCTATGTGCTGACCTCGGGGCCGGCGACGGTCAAGTCGGTCTACCCGATCGACATCCCGCGCCCGCGCGTGGCCAGCGAGATCCGCTACGACCAGAAGTTCATCGACATCTCGCGCACGATCTGGGACGACCTGCGTGCCGAGGTGATGCGCGGCAGCAAGCAGCAGGAGGTGGCAGCATGAGTGCCGAGATCACATTGCCGGTCGACAAGAAGGGTTCGGCACCGGGCGCGGCCGGCACCTCGGCCGCCGAAATCGAGGCCGCCGCCGCCAAGGCGGAAAAGCGCCGTGTCGCCACCGTCTACTTCTGGCGCTACCTGATCCTGATCGTGCTGCTGGGCGGCTGGGAGGGCCTGGTGCGGATGAAGGTGATGGACGAGTTCTTCTTCTCCAAGCCCACCGACATCTGCGCGCGGTTGTGGACCTGGATCAGCGAGGGCACCTCGGAGGGCTCGCTCTGGTACCACCTCTGGGTGACGATGGAGGAGTCGCTGCTGGGCTTCTTCAGCGGGTCCATCGGCGGGATCATCGCGGGCATCGCGCTGGGCCGCAACCGCATGCTGTCCGACGTGTTCTCGGTCTACATCAAGGTGATCAACTCGGTGCCCCGCGTGGTGCTGGCGCCGATCTTCATCATGATCTTCGGCCTGGGGCTCACCTCCAAGGTGGCGCTGTCCTTCGTGATGGTGTTCTTCGTCGTCTTCGCCAATGCCTTCCAGGGCGTGCGCGAGGCGGACCGCAACCTGCTGGCCAATGCGCAGATCCTCGGCGCCCGCGGCTGGGAGCTGACGCGCACGGTGGTCGTGCCCTCGGCGATGAGCTGGATCTTCGCGTCCCTGCACGTGAGCTTCGGCTTCGCCATCGTCGGCGCGATCGTCGGCGAGTTCGTCGGCGCCCGCTACGGCATCGGCCTGCTGATCAACGTGGCCAAGGGCTCCTTCGACGCAGCCGGCATGTATGCGGCGATCGTCATCATCATGGTCGTGGCGCTGGCGGCGGAGTACGTGATGACGCTGGTCGAGAACCGCCTGGCCAAGTGGCGCCCCGCGCCGCTGCACGAGCAGAAGTGACAAGGGGAGCGCAGCCATGAAATCTCTTGAGAAAAACAAGCGCCGCGACCTGAACCCGTTCGGGCTGAGCCTGTCGACAGGGCGAACGGTGTATCGCCAGGTCGCCGCGGCCGCCTCGCTGGCGTTGATGACGCTGCTGCCGGCAGCGCCGGTCCACGCCCAGCAGGTGCCCGTGAAGACCTATGCCCAGGAACTGGTCGACCGCACGGTCGCCCAGCACCCGGACCTGCGGGCGGTGGTGATGCACGTGACGCCGCCGAAGTCGGCGACCAACGTGATCATCGCCTCCAGCATCGGCCGCATCGGCAAGCCGGCGGACGCCAACGACATGGAGGTGATGACCACCGGCCGCACCCGCGTCTCGATGGACCCGGGCAACAAGCGCATCGAGGTGGACCTGGCGCTGCGCGACGTCGGCGGCGAGATCGTCGGCGTGCTGGCGCTCGTGTGGCGCTACCCGGTCGGCGGCAACCACGCCGAGTTCGAGCGCAGCGCCAACGTGATCCGCGACGCGATGGCCAAGCGCATCCTCAACGTCGCCACGCTGATGGACCCGTATCCGTACGAACCGCTGGCCACGACGCGCACCCGCGCGCAGACACTGGTCGACGAGGCGCTGCTGCGGCATCCGGAGGTGACGGTGCTGGCCCTGCGCGGCCGCACGCGGCCGGCCAACGAGCTGGTGCTGCTCGGCTCCACCTTCGGCCGGCACGGCAAGAAGGCGGACGGCGACGACATGAAGGTGCTGGAGAGCGCCGCGCCGACGACCGGCGTCTACTCGAACGGCCGGCGCTTCGGCGTGGACCTGGCGCTGCATGACCGGGCCGGCGCGGCGATCGGCACGATGAACGTCGGCTATGCCTACAAGAACGGCGAGGACACCAAGCCCTTGCTGGCCCAGGCAGTGGCCCTGCGGGAAGAGATCCAGGGGCGCATCGCGGCCTCGCCGGGAACGCTGGACGAGTTGGACCCCTGAGCGGAGCCGCCGCAGGGCAGGGCCCGGGCGGGAGGGTTGATGCGGGCGCCGGACGTGCGCAGCAAGGCTGCGCCGCTCGCCGTCGACCAAGCCTCGCGCAATCCCCGTTGACTCCGCTCGAACTCACGGTTAGTCTAAGAAAACCGACCAGCCGGTCGTTTTGACGGAGCTAACGTGATTCGGATTCGAACAGCAAAGAGGCCCATGGCCGTGCTCGGCGCGGTGATGCTGAGCTGCGCAGCCTCGGCGCAGACTGCGCCGGCGGACGGCCAGGCCGCCCAGGCCGGCGATGCGGCGCCGCAGGGCAGCGCGGACGGCGCCCAGAGCCAGCTGGAGACCGTGGTGGTGACGGCCAACAAGCGCCGCCAGTCCCGACAGGAGATCGCCGGCACCATCACGACGATGAGCGGCGCCGCGCTGGAGGCCGCCGGCATCCAGGACGCCGAAGGCGTGCTGCGCCGCACGCCCGGCGTGCAGACCAACAAGGGCGACCCGGACCAGGCGCTGCCGACGATCCGCGGCGTGGGCACGGTGGCCAGCCGCAGCGGCCTCGGCGTGCAGCAGGCCACGACGGGCCTGTACATCGAGGACGTGCCCTTCACCGACCCGATCGCCACCTCGATCGTGCCGGACCTGGCCCCCTTCGACCTTGAAGGCATCGACATCCTGCGCGGGCCGCAGGGCGCGCTCTACGGCTCGTCCTCGCTGGGCGGCGCGGTGCGCTACACGGTGGCCAAGCCGGACCTGAAGCGCAGCGCCTTCTCGATGCTGGCCGATGCCGCCTCGGTGGCTGGCGCGGGCACCAACCATTCCGAGTACGTGATGGCCAACCTGCCGCTGGCCACCGACGTCGCCGGCCTGCGCGCGGTGCTGTTCGACCGGCGCGACAGCGGCTACATCGACAACACCGGCACCGGCGTGCGCAAGGCCAACGAGCTGCACCAGCGCGGCGGGCGCCTCGTCGGCGTCGTCAAGCCGAGCGAGGGGCTCAAGATCACCGGCCTGTTCCTGACGCAGGAGTCCAGGGTCGCCGACGGCTTCGCCACCTCGTCCGCGGGCACGCTGAGCTATTCGAGCCCCACCGCCTCCTCGCGCGACGACCGCTTCAATCTCGCCAACCTCAAGGTCGACCTCGATCTCGGCGGCTACACGCTGACCAGCAGCACCTCGGTGGTCACCAAGAACGTGTCGGCGATGACCGACGCCACGCTCTCGCTGGGCGACATCGGCACCGTCATCGAGCTGCCGGCGCTGCCGGTGGCCTACGGCCCCTCGCTGAGCCACTCGCGCGCCGTGTCGCAGGAGCTGCGCCTGGCGAGCCCCGCGGACGCGCGGCTGAACTATGTCGTCGGCCTGTTCTACCAGCGCTTCAAGGACCGCTTCAACCAGAGCGTCAAGGCTCCCGGCGGCGCGCAGCTGCTGGGCCCGGACCTGGTGCCGAACGACGTGCTCTACACCGAGGCCGACACCGACGCGATCACCGAGAAGGCCATCTTTGCCGACGCCGAATACCGCGTCACCAACGACCTCAGCATCGGCCTGGGCGGGCGCTACTACCGCAACAGCGCGGCCAGCACCGTCGACACCCACCTGCTCGACGCCGCCTTCGGCGCGATCCCGCTGGCGGACCTGCCCTTCGACGAATCGGGCTTCACGCCCAAGCTCAACGTGAAGTACCGGCTCTCGCCGGCGGCGGTCTGGTACGCGACGGCCTCCAAGGGCTACCGCTTCGGCGGCGTCAACTACATCTCGAACGCCCGCTACAAGTCGGACTCGCTGTGGAACTACGAGACCGGCGTGCACATGGCCCCGAGCAAGAGCCTCAGCATCGACGCCGCGGCCTATGTCGTGAAGTGGACGGACGCGCAGGTCAACGCCGTGATCGGCACCGGCGCGCTCTCCTTCAACGGCATCGCCAACGTCGGCAAGGCGACGATCAAGGGCCTGGAACTCAGCGCCGCCTGGCGCCCCAGCAGCGAGTTCAGCTTCAACCTGGCCGGCGCCTGGATCGACGCGGCGACCTCCAGCGATTTCGAGTCGGCCAGCGGCGTGGTCGTGCCCTCGGGCACGCGCCTGCCCGGCACCGCCCACCTGCAGACCTCGCTGGAAGGCAACTACTACTTCGAAGGGCCGGCCGACAGCTCGGGCCGCTTCAGCCTGTCGCACTCCTACATGGGCCGCCGCACGACGAACCTCGATCGTGCCGGTGAACTTGCGGGTTATGCGCAGCTCGACGCGCGGCTGGCACTGTCGTGGAAGCAGTGGGAGCTGACGGCCTATGTCAACAACGTCGCCAACGGTCGCGGGTCCAGCGGCGGCACGACGCTGACGACTTCCGCCGGCATCCCGTACAGCGTCTACTACCCGATCAAGCCGCGCACCGTCGGCCTGAGCCTGCGCTTCGATTATTGATAAGGTCCGCTGATGACACGAGCACGGAGCTTCGACGCGGCAGCGGCCATCATCGCGCTGTGTGCCTTCACGGCGATGGATTCCGCCATGTCGCCGGCGCAGGAGCAGGTGATCGCCACGCTGCACCTGTCGGCGGTGCAGTACGCCTGGGTGTCGGCGGCGCAGTTCCTGTTCATCGCCATCTCGGCGCCGCTGATCGGGCGCTGCGGCGATGTCTTCGACAAGCGCAAGGTGCTGGCCGTCTCGCTGGGCGTGGCCTGCGCGGGCGGCCTGCTCGCCTGGTCGGCCAGGTCGGTGTTCAGCTACATGCTCACGCAGACCCTGCTGACCGCCTGGGTCGGCGCGCAGACGGTCGCCATGGCGCTGCTGGCCGAGCTGGCGCCAGAGGATCGCAAGGCCAGCGCGCAGGGCGTGTTCCAGGGGGCGGTCGGCTTCTTCGCCTCGGCGGCGCTGCTGGGCGCGGGCGTGGTGATGGACGCGCTCGGCACCTTGTCGCTGTTCTGGCTGCCGGCGCTGCTGGCGCTGCCCTGCGCGATCCATCTCGGGCTCCGCCGGGCGCGGCCGGCGCTAACGCCCAGCTCAAGCGGAGGCCCCGGCCTGCAGCAGCTCGATGTGCGCGGCGGCCTGATGCTCGGCGTCCTCCTCGCGCTGCTGTCCATCGCGCTGCAGTTCATCACCAGCGGCGGCTGGATGACGGGCCTCGCGCTGGGCTGCCTCACCCTGCTGGCGCTGCTGCTGCCGAAGTGGGTGGACGCGCAGCGGCGC
>NZ_LYVQ01000278.1 GCF_001984095.1 Pelomonas sp. KK5 | reverse complement strand
GTGCTGCTGGTGGCCGGCGCCACCGCCGGCATGAGCGCCGTCTTCGGCACGCCGCTGGCGGCGGTGCTGATGGCGGTGGAGCTGCTGCTGTTCGAGCTGCGGCCGCGCAGCCTGCTGCCGGTCGTGATCGCCTGCACGGTGGCCGGTTTCGCCCGGCCCTGGGTGCTGGAAGGCGGACGCCTGTTCCCGCTGTCGGTGGGTGAGCCCGGCTGGATGGCCTTCGGCTCCGCCCTGCTGGCGGGTGCGCTGGCGGGCCTGCTGTCGGCCGGCCTCTCGCGGGCGCTCTATGCGGTGGAGGACGGCTTTCACCGCCTGCCGCTGCACTGGATGTGGTGGCCGGCGATCGGCGGCCTGGTGGTCGGCATCGGCGGCTGGCTGCAGCCGCGGGCGCTGGGCGTGGGCTACGACGTGATCGGCGACCTGCTGAACCACCGGCTGCTGCTGGGCGCAGCGCTGGCGCTGCTGGCGGTGAAGGCGGTGATCTGGGTCGTCTCGCTGGGCTCGGGCACCTCGGGCGGGGTGCTGGCGCCGCTGCTGATGGTGGGCGCGGGCCTCGGCACCGTGCTGGCCGGCCTGCTGCCGGGCGGGGACGCGGCGCTGTGGCCGCTGGTCTGCATGGCGGCGGTGCTGTCAGGCGTGCTCGGCGCGCCGCTGACGGCCACGCTGTTCGCCTTCGGCCTCACCGGCGCGGCCAATGCGCTGCTGCCGCTGCTGCTGGCCTGCGCGGTCTCGCACGGGCTGGTGGCGCTGCTGATGCACCGCTCGATCATGACCGAGCGCATCGCCCGCCGCGGCCGCCATGTGCACCGCGAGTACGGCGTCGATCCGCAGGAGCGGCTGCGCATCGGCGAAGTCATGAGCGCGGCGCCGCAGGTGATCCCGGCGGCGACGGCCGTGGCCGAGGTGCACGCCGGCTGGTTCGGCGCGGCCCAGCGGCACCGGGCGTATCCGGTGGTCGATGCGCAGGGAGCCTTCGTCGGCATGCTGGATCGGGAGGCGCTGGGCCTGGCCGACGAAGGCCATGCCGATGCCGGCGCGCTGGCCCGGCTATCGGCTGCGGGGCGTGCGCCCGGGCTCAGCCTGGCCTCGGAGACCTGCCGCGCCGCGGCGCGGCGGATGGCGGCGACCGGGCTTGAACGGCTGCCGGTCGTGGCCGATCTGCACAGCCGCCGCCTCGTCGGCCTGGTCAGCCGCAGCGACCTGCTGAAGCCGGTGCAGGCGCAGCATGCGGAGGAGCAGGCGAGCTAGGCGCCGTATCGGCGGCCCGAATCCCACACCTCTCGCATGCGGGCCAGCATGCCGGTCGGAATGCGTTCGTCGGATCCTGCTTCGAGCAAGGCCTGCACCATCGCTTCGGCAATGCGTCGCAGCACCGCGGCCGGTGACCTGACATTGCAGACCTTGGCGCCGAAAGCCAGCAACTCATCCGTCGTCGGATAGGCCTTCGTCGCATGCCGGCCTGCGAACAGCTTCAGCGCCAGCGTGCGGTCTTCCAGCTCCGGACCGCCTGCATATTGTGTGTAGCGGTAGATCGAGGTGGTGACGACGTCGAACATCGGCGCCAGCCAGATATCGGTGGACGAACGGTAGAGCAGGCCGAAGTTCTTCAGGTGCGCGTCTCCGTTGCGCACCATGACCGAGAAGGCCACCTGCTCGAAGAAGCGGTCGAGGTCGCGCTGCGGCAGTTGCAGCTGCTTCAGCAGGCCGGCGATGCGCTCGTAGCTGCCGTGGTACTTGCGGTCCGAAAGCACGTCGCGCACGCGCTGTCCGGACAGCGCGGCGATGTCCTCGAAGCCCAGTCGCTCGACGCTGCCATCGGCCTTCGGCAAGGTGTCGAAGCGCTCCAGCACCAGCAGCTGGCCATCGTCGGACAGGTCGAACACCGGCGTCTCGATACCGGCCAGCTGTGCTGCTCGCAGGCACAGGAACTCGTTGGCGGTGAGGCCCGGATAGGCCTCGCTCGCCGCCTTCACGATGAGCGTCGGGATCGGCACCGCGAAGCGGACCTCCGGCACCATGATCTTGGGCTGCATGCCGGCGATGCCGGCACCGGTGCTCAGGTAGGCGGCCACCAGCTCGTCGAAGACCTTCGGTGAGAAGGCAGTGCCTAGCAGGTCGGCCTTCGTCAGCGGCGTGGCGGGGGTGGGCGTGTCGAAGCCGGGAATGCGAAAGCCCAGGCGCCCGATGCCGTTGTCGCCGATCAGCGCCAGCAGGTGCATCGCCGTCGTCTGCTGCTTGGGGAACAGCGCCCGGATGCGCATGAACAGGTCGCCCTCGGGCAGGTTCTGGTCCATGGGCGGGAACAGGTCGCCGTCGGTCCAGGTGAGCCGGGCGGCGGCCGGCATCAGCAGGGCGACCGAGGGCTGTGCGGCGGAGGCGTCGAGGTAGCGGAACTCGTAGTTCGAACCCTTCAGCAGCTGGCCGGCGAGAAGATCGGGGCCGATGGCCACGTCGAGCTGCGCGATGCGCTCAGGCAGCATCGTCGTCCTCGTCCTTGTTGAACGCGGCCGCGACTTCCTCCATCGTCGGCAGTCCGGCCGGCTCGATCCGCATGACGAGGTTCAGCGCGCGCAGCACGTCGAAGAGGGAGGACACCGAGGCCTCATCCCCGCCTTCCAGCCGGTAGATCACCTCACGGACACGACCGGCTCGTTCGGCCACGGCCGCCTTGCTCAAGGCGAGCTCCTTGCGGCGGCGTTCGAGCTGCTCACCCAGCTCCGAGGGAAGGCGAAGATTGTCAGCCATGGCTGACAGTATGCGCTTCAAATCCGAAGATTGCCAGCCATGGCTGGCAATTCAGAAAGGAAGCGGCTAGCGCCTTCTCTCCACCGTCGCCGGCGGATTCAGCACCTTCTGGATGTGCTCGCTCCACGCCCGGGCGATCTTGAAGCTGCCGCTGTGGTTCAGGTGGATCTCGTTGTGCCAGTCGCCGCTGCTGCCGCTGCTGCCCGGCGCGGCCGGGGCCAGCGGGACGGAGGTGGAATCGAACACGTGCAGGCCGGGGAACTGGGTCTGGTCGGCCGCCATGCCCTTCAGCAGCTGCGCCAGGTGGAAGACCATCAGCCGGCTGATGGCGGCCCAGTCGGCGCCCGGCAGGGCGTAGGCCTTCAGCGCCGGATAGAGCCAGGGGCCGCGGGCGCCCAGCTCGGAATCCTCGGAGCCGGCGGGCCGCGGCACCGGCACCGCGTAGCAGTGCATGAAGACCGGCTTGCCGGCCGAGGGGCCCTGGTCGCGCAGCGTCAGCAGGTGGCGGACGTTGGTGCGCAGGTACTCGGCATAGGTGGCCCAGCCGGGTTCGGAGAAGTAGCGGGCCACGCCGGCCGAGGGCGGGCCCCATTCGGTCTGGCGGCGCAGCAGGCGCAGGTGCAGCGGCACATCCTTGCCCTCGCCATCATGGGCGGCGGTCTTGGCGGCGTCGATCAGGTCGTTGCCGCCGACCGAGAGCAGGATGCCGTTCCAGGCCGGCGCATCCGCGGCGGTCAGCAGGCGCACGAAATCGGGCGCCGACTCCAGGTCCACCATGTGGGCCAGCGCGTCGCCGGTGCCGGCGCAGTTGATGGCGCAGGCCGGCGAGTCGAAGACCAGCTCCTGCAGCAGGTTGGCATGGGCGTTGAGCTTGGCTGCCGAGGCCGAGAACCAGGAGTCGCCCTGGGCCAGCAGGCGCCAGCGGTAGGGCGCCAGGTCGGGCGGGCGGGGCGATTGCAGGTCCGCGGGGGTGAAGCAGGCCAGATGATCCAAGACAGACGCTCCCTTGCTGGTTGATCGATCGCCCGTTTGTTCGATCGGTGTGCCGGTCAGCCATTCAGTCAGCCGATCCAGGGGCCCGTGCTATAACCCCCGCCCGCCGCGCTCTCAGGCCTGCCTTATAGCCTAATCCCCGGGCCAGAAACACAAAGTCAGGCCGCGGCCCCCGGTTACGTCCTCAATCCCATGCCCATCCTCGCCCTCGTCTTCAATGCCCTCGTCTGGGGCCTGTCCTGGTGGCCGTTCCGACAGTTCCAGGCGGCCGGCCTGCATCCGCTGTGGACCACGGTGGCCCTGTTCCTGCTGTCGCTGGTGGTGATCGCGGCGAGCAATCCGCGTTCCTGGGGCGAACTGCGGCGCACGCCGGCGCTGTGGGTGATCGTCGCCGCCGCCGGCTGCACCAACACCGCCTTCAACTGGGGCGTGGCGATCGGCGACGTGGTGCGGGTCGTGCTGCTGTTCTACACCGCGCCGCTGTGGACCGTGTTGCTGGCCCGGCTCGTGCTGCACGAGCGCCTGAGCCTGCTGGCCGGCCTGCGCATGCTGCTGGCGCTGGGCGGCGCGGTGATCGTGCTGATGCCCGAGGGCGGCGGCTTCCCGCTGCCGTCCGGCCTGGCGGACTGGCTGGGGCTGCTGGGCGGCTTCTCCTTCGCGCTGAACAACGTGATGCTGCGCCGCCAGGCCGCCAGCGGCGCCCATGCGCGGGCGCTGGCGATGTTCCTGGGCGGCGTGGGCGTGGCCGGTGCGGCGGCGCTGGCGATGGCCGGCGCCGGGCTGGTCGGCTGGCCCAGCCTGCCCGGGCCGCAGTGGCTGCTGCCGCTGGCCGGCATGGCGCTGCTGTTCCTGTGCTCCAACCTGTGCCTGCAGTACGGGGCGGCGCGGCTGCCGGCCAACATCACCTCGGTGGTGATGCTCAGCGAGATCCCGTTCGCCGCGCTGTCGGCGCTGTGGCTGGGCGGCGGGCAGCTGGACGGGCGCACGGCGATCGGCGGCGTCTGCATCCTGGCGGCTGCGCTGCTGGCCACGTTCGGCGGCGCTACGATCGCTGCACCTGAACCCAAGACCTCACCATGAGCACGATCTACGACTTCCAGGCTGTTTCGATCTCCGGCCAGCCCGTCGACCTGGCCGAGCAGCGCGGCAAGGTGCTGCTGGTGGTCAACACTGCCAGCGCCTGCGGCTTCACGCCCCAGTTCGCCGGCCTGGAGGAACTGTGGAAGGACTATGCCGACAAGGGCCTGATCGTCATCGGCTTCCCCAGCAACGAATTCGGCGGCCAGGACCCGGGCAGCAACGAGGAGATCTCCTCCTTCTGTCAGCTGAACTACGGCGTCAGCTTCCCGATGATGGAGAAGATCAAGGTCAACGGCGCCGGCGCTCATCCGCTCTACAAGTGGCTCAAGGGCGAGAAGCCTGGCATCCTGGGCACCGAGGCGATCAAGTGGAACTTCACCAAGTTCCTGATCGGCCGCGACGGGCAGGTGATCAAGCGCTACGCGCCCAACGACGCGCCCAAGAGCATCCGGGCGGATATCGAGAAGGCGCTGGCCGCCGCGGCCTGATGCCTTGATCGATCCGGCATGGCGGCATGCCGGATCGGCTGGTGGGAACCGGCCGGCCAGCGGCTACGCTGCATGCCATGGACGCCATCTTCCGCCGCTTCGCCGAGGTCGACTGCACGCAGGATCCGCTCTATGTCGCGATCTGCCGCGCCGTCGCCGATGCCCCCGAACTGCTGGCCCTGATGGCGCATGCGCCGCCCACGCAGCGCAAGCCCAACCTGCTGCTGGCCGCGCTGCACGAGCGCGTGCTGGCCGGCGCCGCGCACCCGCTGTGCGACTACTACCCGAGCGTCGGCGGCAGCCGCCTGCCCGATGCCGAGCTGCCGGCGCTGCTGCTGGATTTCGCCCGCAGCGAGCAGGCCGCCCTGGTCGACCACCTGCGCCATGCCAGCACCCAGACGAACGAGACCGGCCGCTGCGCCGTGCTGTGGCCGGCGCTGCAGCACATCGCCGCCGTGTCGGGACGGCAAGACCTGGCCCTGCTGGACTTCGGCTGCAGCGCCGGCCTGAACCTTGCCGTCGACCTGTACCGTTATGACTACGGCATGTTCCAGCGTGGGCCGGTCGGCTCGGCGCTGACCATCCCCTGCCGCTGGCTCGGCGACGCGTCCCCGCCGACAGATACCGCTTGGCGCCTGCGCAGCCGCCTGGGCCTCGACCCGGCGCCGATCGACCTGCGCGACGAAGCCGCCGTCCGCTGGCTGCGCGCCTGCCTGTGGCCGCACGACCGCGAGCGCGCCGCCCGGCTGGACGCTGCCGTGGCCCTGGCCGGCGGCTTCGAGATCCGTCAGGCCGAGGACTGCATGGCGCAGATCGAGCCCTGGCTGGACGGCCTGCCGCCCGAGGTGCAGCCGGTGCTGTTCAACAGCTGGGTGCTCTATTACTTCGACGCCCCGCTGCTCGCCCGCTTTCGCGCCATCGTCGAGCGTCTGGTACGCGAGCGCGGCCTGGCCTGGCTCAGCGCCGAGGCGCCCGGCACGCGGCCGCCCGGTCTGGCGCTCCCGCCCCTGGCTGACGGTGCCGAGCCGTCCACGCTGTGGACGCTGCAGATCCCCGGCCGCGAGACCGAGGCGCTCGCCTGGTCGCATCCGCACGGGCGCTGGCTGCAGTGGACGGCGGCGGCGGCGCGCTGAAGCATCGCTCGCACCTCATCACAATTTGCGATGGCATCGCGCCGCGGGCGCACGACACTCGGCGCCCATGAAGATCGCCTTTGCCTCCTGCCTCTGCGCCCCAGCCTTCCCGCAACAGCCCGTGTGGGACCGGATCCGGGCCGAGCGGCCCGACCATGTGGTGCTGCTCGGCGACACCATCTACATCGACATCTTCGCGCCCGACGTGGCGCAGCGCCTGTCGACCGAGCGCTTCGCCGCCCTGGTCCACCAGCGCTACCGGCAGCAGCTGGCGGTGCCGCAGTTCGATGCGATGCTGCGCGCGCTGCCGCCGGGCCGCGTCCACGCGATCTGGGATGACCACGACTTCCTCTGGAACGACGCCTGCGGCGCGGCCGTCATCGCGATGCCGACCCAGCGCGACAAGCTGCACCTGAGCAACGCCTTCTTCAAGGCCTTCCGCCAGGCGCTGGTGACGCCGGGCAGCTTCCCGGACCAACCGACCGATCCGCGTTTCGGCAACCCCGCCGAGCCGGCCCCGCCGGTGCTGAGCCTGCAGCTGGACCCGCTGCTCCACCTGCACCTCAGCGACAGCCGCAGCTGGCGCACCGAGACGCTGCTGGTGGGCCACGACAAGCGCCAGCTGCTCGGCGAGGCCCAGCGCGGCCAGCTGCAGCAGGCGATCGCGCAGGCCCATCCGGATGCCGTCCACCTGCTGGCCAACGGCTCCACCAGCAGCGACTGGAAGAAGTACCCGACCGACTGGCAGTGGCTCAAGGGCCAGGCCGCCGCGCGCCGCACGCTGCTGGTCAGCGGCGACATCCACTACAACGACGTGGACCAGTTCGACACCGGCGGCCGCTTCCCGCTGCACGAGGCGACCTCATCCGCCGCGGCGCTGCGCAGCGGCATCGTCGCGGGCGAGGAGCGCCAGAACTTCGGCCTGCTCGACGTGCGGGCCGGCGAGGTGGAGCTGCGCCTGTTCGACATCCACGGCGAGCAGCAGGAC
>NZ_LYVQ01000277.1 GCF_001984095.1 Pelomonas sp. KK5 | reverse complement strand
GCAGCGCCGCACCTGCCGGGCAGGGCGAGGGCTGGGGGCTGGAGGTCGGCGCCCGCGCGGACTTCCTGGTGCTGGACGAGCATGCCGACGGCTTGCGCGGCCTGCCTGCCGGGCACCTGCTGGACGGCCTGGTCTTCGCCACCCAGGGCCAGGCCTTGCGCGATGTCTTCGTCGCTGGGCGCCAGGTGCTCAGCCAGGGGCGGCATGCGCGGGAGGCAGCCATCGGCGCCGAGTTCGCGGCCTTGATGCACCAGCTCTGGTGCTAGTCTCCGTCGAGCCTAACTGTTAGGCTCAGCGCAGGGGAGCACTGTCGTTTTCCGAAGAGGGCGGTCGGATGTTGACCTTGCGCAGCTACAGCATTCGGGCGCGGCTCTACGCGCTCGCGGCGCTGGCCATCGCCAGCATGCTCGTGATCGGCGGCTACGGGCTGATGAGCCTGGCCCGGGCCAAGGCGAACCTGACCCACTATGTGGACAACGACGTCGAGTCGCTGACCCAACTGGCCGGCGTGCGTGCCGGCGTCGGCAACCTGCGCCGCTACGAGAAGGACACGCTGATCAACCTGGCCGATGCCAAGGCCGTCGAGAAGTACCGCGCCGACTGGACCGAGACCTACGGCAAGGTCGCCAAGGGCCTGGCGGCGATCGAGAAGCTGGACATCCCCGAGGACGTGCGCAAGCTCCCGGCGGAGATGATGACGGCGCTGCAGCAGTACCGCAGCGGCTACGAGTCGATCGCCGGGCGCATCGTGGCCGGCGAGTTCCCGGACACGGCCGCCGCCAACAAGTCCATGGAGCCGCTGAAGGCGCCGGTGCGGGCGATGGACCAGACCCTGGGCACGATGACCGAGCTGATCGACCGGCACTCGGCCGACCAGGTCCAGGCGCTGGCCGCGGACGAACGCCGGATCCGCTGGTCGCTGGCCCTGGTGATGAGCCTGGCGGTGCTGATCATCGGCACCTACACCTTCTTCAACATCCGCTCGATCCTGCAGCCGCTGCAGGGAGCGGTGGAGCATGCGGGGCGCATCGCGGGCCACGACCTGAGCCGGCCGGTGGAGGTGGACGGCACCGACGAGACCGCGGCGATGATGCGTGGCGTGCAGGCGATGCAGGCTTCGCTGGCCGGCGTGGTCAGCAGCGTGCGCGGCGCCACCGACAGCATCGCCACCGCCTCGGCCGAGGTGGCCACCGGCGCCCAGGACCTGAGCATGCGCACCGAGCAGGCGGCCTCCAACCTCGAGGAGACCGCCTCGGCGATGGAGCAGCTGACCGCCAGCGTCACCCATAACGCCGAGGCCGCACGGCAGGCCAGCGCGCTGGCGCGCGACGCGGCGGCGGTGGCGCAGCGCGGCGGCAACGTGGTGGGCGAGGTGGTGGACACGATGGGCCGCATCAGCGCCTCCTCCTCGCGCATCGGCGACATCATCGGCACCATCGACGGCATCGCCTTCCAGACCAACATCCTCGCGCTCAATGCGGCCGTGGAAGCGGCGCGCGCCGGCGAGCAGGGCCGCGGCTTCGCGGTCGTGGCCGGCGAGGTGCGCACGCTGGCCCAGCGCAGCGCGCAGGCCGCGCGCGAGATCAAGGAGCTGATCACCGCCAGCGGCGAGAACGTGGACACCGGCGCCCAGCTGGTGCAGCGCGCCGGCGCGACGATGCAGGACATCGTCAAGGCGATCGAGCGGGTCAGCGGCATCGTCGGCGAGATCAGCCACGCCTCGTCCGAGCAGAGCACCGGCATCAACCAGGTCGGCCAGGCCATCGCCAACCTGGACCAGATGACCCAGCAGAACGCGGCGCTGGTGGAGCAGTCCGCCGCGGCGGCGCAGAGCCTGCAGGATCAGGCCGACGCCTTGTCGAAATCGGTGGCCGTGTTCAAGCTGGGCTGAGCCGCCCGACGCGAAAGGAGTTGCCATGCTGACCCACGCCTCCGTCACCACCATGCTGCCGGTCAAGGACATCGCCCGCGCACGCGCCTTCTACGAGGGCTGCCTGGGCCTGGAACCCGGCGGCTTCAAGCCTGACGGCAAGTTCGTCTACAGCGTCGGCGGCAGCACGCTGGCGCTGTTCCCGAAGCCGGAAGGGACCAAGGCCGACCACACCGCGATCAGCTTCCGCGTGGACGACATCGCCGCCAGCATCGCGTCGCTGAAGGGCAGGGGCGTCGTTTTCGAGGACTACGACTTCCCGGACTTCAAGACGATCGACCACGTCTGCGTGCTCGGTTCGGAGAAGGCGGCCTGGTTCAAGGACCCGGAGGGCAACTTCCTCTGCCTGCACGAGGACCTGCCCGAGCAGGCATGATGGGCCGGTGAAAGCGCCGCGCCCCGCACCTGCCCCGATCCGCCCGCTGCCCTGCTGCCGCGCCGGCGTCGAAGCCGTCGTGGCCGACACCGCCCGGGCCTTCGGCCGCCATGTGCATGACGAGTTCGGCATCGGCCTGATCATGCGGGGTGCGCAGCGCTCGGCCAGCGGGCGCGGGCCGGTCGAGGCCGGCGCGGGCGACCTGCTCACCGTCAACCCCGGCGAGGTGCATGACGGTCTGCCGATCGATGCGGCCGGCCGTGCCTGGCGCATGCTCTACCTGGCGCCGGCGCTGGTTGACGAGCTGGCGCAGGACATCGGCCGCGCCGGTTTCGAGTTCCACGATCCGGCCTTTCGCGATATACGGCTGGCGCGGCTGTTTCCCTCGGTGTTCAGCGCGATGACCGGCGAGGATGCGCTGGGCGCCGAACAGCAGCTGCTGCTGTTGCTGGCCGGGCTGCTGAAGCGCCAGCGGCAAGTGCCGCGCGCCGATGAAGCGCCCGGCATCGCCGCCGCCCGCTCGCGTATCGACGACGAGCCCGCCGCCGCCCTCACCCTCGCCGAACTGGCCCGCGAGGCCGGCCTGAGCCGCTGGCAGCTGCTGCGCGGCTTCGCCGCCGCCACCGGCCTCACGCCGCATGCCTACCTGATGCAGCGCCGCCTGCACCGCGCCCGGGCGCTGATCGCCGCGGGCCACGACCTGGCCCATGCCGCGGCCGACAGCGGCTTTGCCGACCAGAGCCACATGACGCGCTTGTTCACCCGCAGCTTCGGCTTCGCCCCCGGGGCCTGGGCGGCTGCAATTTCGTTCAAGACGGGCTGAGGGGCACGGGCCGAGCATGGCCCCATGAGCCCCGACTTCCTCCTCACCTCGCTGATCGTCGTCGCCTCGCCCGGCACCGGCGCCCTGGTCACCATCGCCGCCGGCCTGTCGCGCGGCGCCCGCGCCTCGGTGGTGACGGCCTTCGGCTGCACGCTGGGCATCGTGCCGCACATGCTGGCGGCCATCACCGGCCTGGCCGCGCTGCTGCATGCCAGCGCGCTGGCCTTTCAGGCGATCAAGGTGCTCGGCGTCGCCTACCTGCTGTGGATGGCCTGGGCCACGCTGCGCGCCGGCGGCCCGCTGAAGGTCGACACCACAGAGGGCGCGCCGCGCTCCGACGGCCAGGCGATCCGCCACGCCATCCTGGTGAACGTGCTGAACCCCAAGCTGTCGATCTTCTTCCTCGCCTTCCTGCCGCAGTTCATCGCCCGCGACGAGGCCCGGCCGGCGCTGCTGATGCTGCAGCTCTCGGGCGTCTTCATGGCGATGACCTTCGCGGTGTTCGCGGTCTACGGCGTGTTCGCTGCCGCGCTGCGCGAGCGGGTGCTGGCGCGGGAGGGCGTGCTGCGCTGGCTGCGCCGGGGCTTCGCCGCGGCCTTCGTGGGCCTCGGGCTGAAGCTGGCGATTGTTCGCCCCTGAACAGCGATTCTTGCTGTATCAGCAATGATTCATTGCCTCCGGCCGGATTGGCTTGGCAGCGGGTAAACCCTAGAGTTGCGGCTGTACCGTTCGTCATTGCCTGAGCGGCAATGCTGGCCGGCAGGACCCGACCTCAGCCGCAACACCCCATGGACCGCCTCCACAGCCTGCAAGTTTTCTGCCGCGTGATCGACCGGCAGGGTTTTGCCGCGGCGGCGCGCGAGATGAACCTCTCGCCCTCGGTGGTCACCCGGCTGATCAACGACCTGGAAGCCCATGTCGGCGCGCGGCTGATCAACCGCACGACGCGGCGCCTGGTGCTGACCGAGGCCGGCGAGGAATACCTGGAGCAGGTGCGCCGCATCCTGTCCGACCTGGAAGAGGCCGAGGCCTCGGTGCGCTCGGCCAGCCGCTCGCTCAGCGGGCACCTGAAGGTGCTGGCGCCGCCGGCCTTCGCCACCTACCAGCTGGCGCCGCTGCTGACCGGTTTCCGGCGCCGCTATCCGAAGCTGACGGTGGGGCTGTCGGCGCCGGGGCCGGTCGAGTCGCTGGACGAGGGTTTCGACGTGAGCCTGATCACCGCCCGCGGCGATTCGATCGAGAGCGGGGACTTCGTCGCCCGGCGCCTCGCCCGCGCGCATGTGGTGCTGTGTGCCTCGCCGGCCTACCTGGCCCGCCACGGCCGGCCCACCGCGCCCGAGCAGCTGCGCGACGAGCACGAGATGCTGACCGCGCCGCTGGCGCAAGACCTGACGCTGCATCCGGACCGCGGCATGCCGCCCGAGCTCAAGCCCTACACCTTCACGCCGCTGCATTCACCGCTGGCCACCTCGCAGATGGAAGTGACGATGGCCGCCACCATCGCCGGCCTGTGCATCGCCGCGATGCCCAGCTACGCGGTGGCGCAGGCGATCACCGAGCGGCGGCTGGAGCGGGTGCTGCCCGGCTGGCATGTGTTCCAGATGGCGATCTACGCGGCCATGCCCTCGCGCAAGTACCTGCCCGCCAAGACCCGCGCCTTCATCGACTTCCTCCTCGAGGTCTTCCCCGACGACGACCGCGATCCGTGGCTGGCGGGCTCCCAATGAGCAGCGCCGCCGCATCGCCGTTCCCGCGCCTGGACCGCGCGCTCGCCCACCTGCCCACCGCCCGCGAGTGGCTGTTCTCGGCCCGCACCTTCCTCGCCGCGATGCTGGCCTTCTGGCTGGCGCTGGCGGCCGGCCTGCCGCGGCCCTACTGGGCCTTCGCCGCGGTCTACGTGGTCTCGCATCCGCTGACCGGCGCCACCCGCTCCAAGGGCCTGTACCGGGTGCTGGGCACGCTGATCGGCGCCAGCGCCGCGGTGCTGCTGCTGCCACTGCTGGTGGACATGCCGGTCGTGTTCAGCGCGGTGGTCTCCATCTGGACCGGCACGCTGCTCTACCTGTCCTTCCTGGACCGGCTGCCCAGTAACTACGTCTACATGCTGTCGGCCTACACGCTGCCGATGATCGCGCTGCCGATGGTGCAGGCGCCGGACCAGGCCTTCCCCTTCGCGGTGGCGCGCACCGAGGAGATCGTGCTGGGCATCGCCTGCGCCGGCCTGGTCTCGGCCCTGCTGATGCCCGGGCGGGCGGCGCCGGTGCTGGAGCAGCGCTTCGCCGCCTGGCTGGACGACGCCGCTCGCTGGGCCACCGGCCTGCTGCGCAGCGAGGCCCACGGCCAGCCGCGCGATGCGAAGAGCCTGGCCGGCAGCCACCGCCTGGCCGCCGACGTGCTGGCGCTGGACCAGTTCATCAGCCACCTCCGCCACGACGCCGACAGCGCCGAGGTCGTGCGCATCGCCCGCGAGCTGCGCATGCGCCTGGGCCTGCTGCTGCCCACGCTGTCCTCGCTGAGCGCCGCGATGGGCGCGCTGCGCCGGGCGGGCGCGACGACGCCGGCGCTGGCCGCCGCGATCGATGCGATCGCCGACTGGATCGATGCCCCCGCGTCCGATGAAGACGAAGCCATCGCCGCGCGCCTGCTGGAGCGACTGCAGGCCGCTGCCGAGGACCATCCGCCACTGCTGCGCCGCCATGCGCTGCGCCGGCTCGAAGGCCTGGTGCAGCTGTGGAGCGACTGCCGCGCGCTTCAGCGCATGATGGCCGCGGGCCGCTTCGATCCGCGCTGGACGCCCGCCTACGAGCGCTGGAGCTTCACCCCCGAGCTGCGCCATCATGACCACGGCATGCAGCTGTTCTCGGCGGCCTCGGTCAGCGCGGTGACCTTCATCGCCTGCCTGGTCTGGATCTTCAGCGGCTGGAGCGACGGCGCCGGCGCGGTGATCATGTGCGCCGTCTGCTCCTGCTTCTTCGCCGCGCAGGACGAGCCCGCCCCGGCGCAGCGCACCTTCTTCCACGTCAACACCGTGTGCCTGTTGCTGGGCCTGGTGCTGCTGTTCCTGGTGATGCCGGCGGCGCACGAGTTCGAGACGCTGATGCTGCTGCTGGCGCCGATCTTCCTGTTTATCGGCACCCTGGTCACGCGGCCTGCCTTCGCGGTGCTGGCGATGGGCCTGACCGTCACGCTGGCCACCGGCCTGGGCCTGACCGATGCCTACAGCGCGGACTTCTCCGCCTTCGTCAACAGCAGCGTGGCCAGCATCGCCGGCAGCCTGCTGGCGCTGGTGTGGACGCTGCTGACCCGGCCCTTCGGCGCGCGGCTGAGCCTCACCCGGCTGCTGCACGCCAGCTGGCGCGACCTGGCCGAGACCGCAGCCGGCCGCCACGGCGACGAACAGGTGCTGAGCTCGCGCATGATCGACCGGCTCGGCCAGCTGATGCCGCGCCTGGCCGCCAGCAGCGGCGCGCAGGGCACCGACGGCCTGGCCGAGTTGCGCGTGGGCTTCAGCGCGATGCTGCTGCAGCGCGAGCGGGCAGGGCTCGCGCCCGAAGCCGCCCGCCGCGTGCAGGCCGTGCTCGACGCGCTGGCCCTGCACTACCGGCGGCGGCGCCGCCTGCCGCTGGACCAGCCGCTGCCGGCCGGCCCGCTGCTGCGCCGGCGCATCGAGGCAGCCATCGCCGCCAGCGCCACGGCGCCCGACACGCTGCTCGCGCTGGCCGAACTGCGCCTGGCGCTCGCGACCCCGGAGATTTCCAAGAATGATCGGTGACCTGACCCTCTACGGCATCTACCTGCCCGCGCTGGCGCTGCCGCTGCTGGCGGCCTGGGCCGCGACGGCCGGCCTGCGCTGGCTGCTCGGCCGCGCCGGCCTGTACCGCTGGGTCTGGCACCGCTCGCTGTTCAACCTCGCGCTCTATGTGATCGCGCTGTGGGCCATCGTCCTGGCCACCAAATCATGAAGACCAAGAACCGCTCGAGTAACTCATTAGCTGCACTGGCCGCGCGCCTGGCCCCGCTGGCGCTGACGCTGGCCGTCGCCGCGCTGGCGGCGCTGGCCGGCCGCGAGGTCTTCGCCCGCTATGCCGACGACCCCTGGACCCGCGATGCCCACCTGCGCGCCGACGTGCTGCAGGTCTCGCCCGACGTGTCCGGCCTGGTCACCGCGGTGAACGTGCACGACAACCAGGCCGTCAAGGCCGGCGAGCTGCTGTTCCGCATCGACCCGGCCCGCTACGAGCTGGCCCTGGCCCAGGCCCGTGCCGCCCACGCGCAGAGCCGCGCGGCGCTGGCTCAGTCGGCCGCCGGGCTGGACAACCAGCGCGCGCTGCTGGCC
>NZ_LYVQ01000276.1 GCF_001984095.1 Pelomonas sp. KK5 | reverse complement strand
GGCTGGCCCTGCTGACGGCCCTGCTCGCATGGCAGCGCTGGCGCCGCCTGGCCCGCTACCCGCAGGCGCTGCCCGCCGGCCGCCTGGCGGCGCGCTGATCGATGCCCTTGTTCAAGCGCTTCGCCCCGCCGCTGGCCATCTGGGCCGCCGCCTTCGCGCTGATGGCCTGGCTGGACCGCCAGCCCGACCTGGCCCATATCGGCAACCTGGCCCTGCTGCTGGTGCTGGCCGCCGCGCTGTCCAGCCACTGGCTGAACCTGGCCGCCGCGCTGGCGCTGGACCTGGTGGCGGTGCTGGCCTTCAATGCGGCCTTCATCGAGCCGCGCGGCCATTTCCTGCAGATCGACCTGGCCCAGCACGCCTGGCTGCTGGCCACGATGCTGGGCGTCAGCTGGAGCTCGGCCGGCCTGACCGCGCGGCTGCGCCGCCAGGCCGAGCTGGCGCAGCGCCATGCCCGCGAGGCCGAGCAGCTGCGGGCCTTCAGCGAGGCCCTGCGCGATGCCGACGGCGACCTGCCGACCCAGGCGGCCGCGCTGGCGGCGGCGCTGCATCCGCAGGCGCGGCTGATCGTGCTGCGCGACACGCTGCCGGCCCGCGACGACGATGCCGCCGCGCTGATCCTCGGCACGCTTGATGCCGACCAGCGCACCGGCCTGTGGCTGAGCCTGCGCCGCTCGCTGCCCTTCGGCCCCGGCACCGGCCGGCACGAGGAGCTGCCCGAGTGGTACCTGCCGCTGCGCGGCCGCGCGGGCCGCAGCCATGGCGCCGCGCTGCTGCCGGCCGGCGAGCCGGGGCAGCGCAGCCAGGCGCAGCTGCTGTGCGACCAGCTGGGCCAGGCGCTGGAGCGCGGCGCCAGCGAGCGGGCCGCCCAGCGCGCCCGCGAACTGGCCGAGGCGCAGGGCCTGCGCAACACGCTGCTGGCCGCCATCTCCCACGACTACCGCACGCCGCTGGCCACCATCATGGGCGCCGCCTCGGCGCTGCGCGAGCAGGACGAGAAGCTCTCCGCGGCGCAGCGCCGCAAGCTCGCCACCGCCATCGTCGACGAGAGCGAGGCGCTGGCGCGGATGACCGACAACACGCTGCAGATCGCCCGGCTGGACGCGCCCGGCGGCGCACGCCTGAAGACCGACTGGGAATCCGCCGAGGAGCTGGCCGGCGCGGCGCTGCGGCGCGCGCGCCAGCGCCACCCCGATGCGGCCGGGCGGCTGCGCGCAAGACTTGACCCCGGCCTGCCGCTGCTGCGCTGCGACGCGGTGCTGCTGCTGCAGCTGCTGGACAACCTGCTGGACAACGCCTTGAAGTACGGCGGGAGCGGCCCGGTGGAAATCCGCGCGGTGCAGGCCGACGGTCAGCTGATGCTCGCCGTCAGGGATCGCGGCCCCGGCGTCGCGCCGGCCTGGCGCGAGCGGGTGTTCGACGTCTTCCAGCGCGGCCGCGACGGCGCGCCGGACGCCACCCGCGGCGCCGGCGTCGGCCTGGCCGCCTGCCGCGCGATCGCCCAGGCCCACGGCGGCGAGATGCGCTACCGTGCGCGCAGCCACGGCGGCGCCGCCTTCGAGTGCTGGCTGCCGCTCCCGACCGAAACCTTCGAGAACCCGGAACCATGAGCCTGTCCGTCCTGCTGGTCGAAGACGACCGCGAGCTGCGCGCCACGCTGGCCGACAGCCTGCGCGTCGAGGGCTACGAGGTCCATGCCGCCGCCAGCCTGGCCGACGGCCTGGCCCTGCTGGCCCATGCGCGGGTGGACCTGGTGCTGCTGGATCTGGGCCTGCCCGACGGCGAGGGGGAGGCCTTGCTGACGGCGCTGCGCCGCGAGCAGTCGACCCCGCTGCTGGTGATCTCCGCCCGCGAACAGGACGGCCAGAAGGTGCGCCTGCTCGACGCCGGCGCGGACGACTACCTGGTCAAGCCCTTCAGCGTCAGCGAGCTGCTGGCGCGGATGCGGGTGGCGCTGCGCCACCGCGGCCGGGCGCTGCAGCCGGCCGTCACCCGCTACGAACAGGACGGCCTGCTGGTCGACCTGACCGCCCACCGCGTGCGCCTGCATGACGCCGAGGTTCATCTGACCCCGACCGAGTTCAAGCTGCTCGCGCGGCTGGTGCGCAGCGCCGGCCAGGTGGTGACGCACCGCACGCTGCTGGCCGACGTCTGGGGGCCCGAGTGCACCGAGCAGACGCAGTACCTGCGCCTGTACATGGGCCAGCTGCGCGCCAAGCTGGAGGCCGAGCCGGCCGAGCCGCAGCGCCTGCTGACCGAGCCGGGCGTGGGCTACCGGCTGGTCTGAGGGGCCACCGCAGGGGGCCGGGCCGGGACTTATGCGTTCCTGATGCCGGCGGCGGGAGCATGCGGGCCTCACTGCAGTCCCGACAGCCCATGTCCAACCCTAACTCCGAATCTCATCAGCGCCACGGCCTGGCCGCCCTGACCCTGGGCGCCATCGGCGTCGTCTACGGCGACATCGGCACCAGCCCGCTGTACACGGTGATCGAAGTCTTCCAGCCGGCCACCGGCATCGCGCTGGATGCCCGCAACGTGACCGGCGCGATCTCGACCATCCTGTGGGCGCTGATGCTGGTGGTCACGCTGAAGTACATCGTGCTGATCCTGCGCGCCGACAACCGCGGGGAGGGCGGCGGCCTGGCGCTGACGGCGCTGGCCACCAAGGCGGTCGACGCCGAGCGGCCGCAGCTGCGCCGCTGGCTGCTGCTGATGGGCGTCTTCGGCGCCACGCTGTTCTATGGGGACAGCGTGATCACGCCGGCCATCTCGGTGATGGGCGCGGTGGAAGGCCTCGAGGTCGTGGCCCCGCACCTGGACGCCTATGTGCTGCCGATCTCGCTGGCGGTGCTGCTGGGCCTGTTCCTGATCCAGCGCTTCGGCACCGCCACCGTGGGCAAGGTCTTCGGGCCGGTGATCGCCTTCTGGTTCCTGGTGCTGGCGGTCAGCGGCGTGCACCAGATCGTGCAGCAGCCGGCCATCCTGGCGGCGCTGAACCCGCTGCACGCCTGGGAGTTCCTCACCGAGCGGGGCTGGAAGCTGTTCGCCGCCCTGGGTGCGATCGTGCTGGCGCTGACCGGCGCCGAGGCCCTGTACGCTGACATGGGCCACTTCGGCCGCCGGCCGATCCGCCTGGCCTGGGGCCTGCTCGTGTTCCCGGCGCTGGCGCTGAACTACATGGGCCAGGGCGCGCTGCTGATGCGCGACCCCTCGGCGATCCAGAACCCCTTCTTCCGCCTGTTCCCCGAGCCGCTGCTGCTGCCCGCCATCGTGCTGGCAGCGCTGGCCGCGGTGATCGCCTCGCAGGCAGTCATCTCGGGCGCCTTCTCGATGACCAAGCAGGCGATCCAGCTCGGCTTCCTGCCGCGCATGACGGTGCGCTACACCTCGGCCCGCGAGGCCGGCCAGATCTACATGCCCGCGGTCAACTGGACGCTGCTGGCCGGCGTGGTCGCGGCGGTGCTGCTGTTCAAGAAGTCCTCGGCGCTGGCCGGGGCCTACGGCATCGCGGTGACGCTGACGATGATGATCACCACGCTGCTGACCTGGTTCGTGATTCGCGACGGCTGGCGGCTGCCGCGGCGCATCGCGGTGCCGGCAACCATCGTCTTCCTGGCGCTGGACGCGCTGCTGGTGGCCGGCTGCGCGATCAAGTTCCTCGACGGCGGCTGGTTCCCGCTGGCGGTGGGCCTGGCGCTGTTCGCGCTGATGAGCACCTGGGCGCGCGGCCGCGAGCTGCTGTTCGACAGCATCCAGCGCGACGGCCTGGAGCTGGAGCCCTTCATCGAGAGCCTGGCGCTGGGCGGCGCCCACCGCGCCTCGCGCACCGCCGTCTATGCCGTGGCCAGCTTCGAGACGGTGCCTCAGGCGATGCTGCACAACCTCAAGCACAACCAGGTGCTGCACGAGTCCAACGTGATCATGAGCGTGCGCTTCGAGGACCGGCCCTTCGTGCCCGACGCCGAGCGCATCGCGCTGACCGCGCTGGCGCCGGGCTTCTGGCGCGTGGCGGTGCACTACGGCTTCATGGACCAGCCGGACGTGCCGCGCGCACTGGCCCTGTGCGAGGCCAAGGGCCTGCGCATCCCGGTCTTCGAGACCAGCTACTTCCTCAGCCGCGAGACCGTCGTGCCCACGCCCGGCGCCGGCATGGCGAACTGGCGCGAGCGCCTGTTCGCGGCCATGAGCCGCAACGCCGGCGGGGTGGCGGAGTTCTTCCGGCTGCCCGACAACGCGGTGGTGGAGCTGGGCACGCGGGTGCAGATCTAACTAACCCGTTTACCCATGCGCCGGAATGGCACAAGTACCCGAGCCGACCGGCGGGAAGCGCATGCCACCGATGCAGAATCCGCAGGCACTGAGGAGGTGCTTGCGGCGTGCCATCGATCTACGAACTGAAGCCTCGTTTCCAGTCCCTGCTGCGCCCGCTGGTGCAAAAGCTGCACGCATCCGGCGCCACGGCCAACGAGGTCACCGTCGCGGCCTGCGTGGTGTCGATGGCGCTGGGGCTGGGCCTGTTCTTCGCGCCGATCTCGCGCACGGCCTTCGCCTGGATCCCGCTGTGGATGTTCCTGCGCATGGCCTTCAACGCGATCGACGGCATGCTGGCCCGCGAGCACGGGCAGCAAAGCCCGCTGGGCGCCTTCCTCAATGAGCTGACCGACGTGGCTGCCGATGCGGCGCTGTTCCTGCCCTTCGCGCGGGTGGCGCCGCTCGATCCCTTCTGGGTCGGCGCGGTGATCGTGCTGGCCGGGTTGTCGGAGTTCGCCGGCGCCCTGGGCCCCAGCGTCGGCGCCTCGCGCCGCTACGACGGGCCGCTCGGCAAGAGCGACCGCGCCTTCCTGTTCGGCGCGCTGGGCCTGGCCGTGGCCTGCACCGAGACGCTGCCGGCCTGGACCGCCCTGCTGATGCCGCTGGCCGCGGCGCTGACGGCCTGGACCATCGTCAACCGCGTCCGCCGCGCGCTGGCGGAGATCGAGGGGAGGAAGAAGGCATGAGGCTCACCGCACGCCCGCTGCAGGAGCAGCAGTTCCAGACCCATGACGGCGTCTCGCTGTTCTACCGCCGCTGGCCGGCCACTTCCGGCACGCGGCGCGGCGCGGTGCTGCTGTTCCACCGCGGCCACGAGCACGGCGCGCGCATGGCCCACCTGGTCGACGAGCTGGACCTGGCCGACTTCGACTTCTACGCCTGGGATGCCCGCGGCCATGGCCGCTCGCCGGGCCAGCGCGGCCACAGCCCGAGCTTCGCCGACTCGGTACGCGACGTGCAGACCTTCGTCGACCACATCACCGCCACCGACGGCGTGGCGCCGCAGGACATGCACGTGATCGCGCAGAGCGTCGGCGCGGTGCTGATCTCCACCTGGGCGCACGACTACGCGCCCAAGGTGCGCGGCCTGACACTCGCCTCGCCCGCCTTCAAGGTCAAGCTCTACGTGCCCTTCGCGCGGCCGGGTCTGGCGCTGATGCACAAGCTGCGCGGGCTGTTCTTCGTCAACAGCTATGTGAAGGCGAAGTTCCTGACCCACGACCCCGCGCGGATCGCCAGTTATGACAGCGACCCGCTGATCTCGCGGCCGATCGCCGTCAACATCCTGCTGGACCTGTATGCGGCGGCGGAGCGGATCGTGGCGGATGCGAACGCGATCGTTGTACCGACCCAGTTACTTATCTCCGGCGCGGACTGGGTCGTGCACCACAAGCCGCAGCATGAGTTCTTCGAGCGCCTGGGCAGCCGTGTCAAGGAGAAGCTGGAGCTGCCCGGCTTCTTCCACGACACGCTGGGCGAGCGCGACCGCGCGCCGGCGGTGGCGGCGATACGTGCCTTCATCGTGAAGCTGTTCGCGCAGGCGCCGGCGCCGGTGGAGCTGAAGGATGCGCACCTGCGCGGCGCCACCGCCGAGGAGTCGCGCGCGCTGGCGGCGCCGCTCTCGCCGCTGTCCCCGCGCGGCGCCTACTGGGCGCTCACGCGCGGCGGGCTGCGCATCGGCGGCCTGCTGTCGCGCGGGATCGCGCTGGGGCACGAGACCGGCTTCGACTCGGGCAGCACGCTGGACTATGTCTATCGCAACGAGCCGCAGGGCGCGGGCCCGCTGGGCAAGCTGGTCGACGGCACCTACCTGCAGTCGATCGGCTGGCGCGGCATCCGCCAGCGCAAGCTGCATGTGGAGGAGCTGCTGCGCGAGGCGATGCAGCGGCTCTCGCAAGCCGGCCGCGAGCTGCGGCTGATGGACATTGCCGCCGGACATGGCCGTTATGTACTTGATGCCGTGCAGGGCAGCGCGGTGCCGGCGGACTCGATCCTGCTGCGCGACTACAGCGAGATCAATGTGCGCGATGGCGGCAAGCTGATCGCCTCGCGCGGGCTGCAGGACCGCGCCCGCTTCATCCAGGCCGATGCCTTCGACCGCGCCAGCCTGGCGGCCACGTCGCCGCGGCCGACGCTGGCGGTCGTCTCCGGGCTGTACGAGCTGTTCCCCGACAACGAGCCGGTGGCGCGTTCGCTGGCCGGCCTGGCCGATGCCGTCGAGGAAGGCGGTTATCTCGTCTACACCGGCCAGCCCTGGCATCCGCAGCTGGAGATGATCGCCCGCGCGCTGACCAGCCACCGCGGCGGCGCGGCCTGGGTGATGCGCCGGCGCACGCAGGCGGAGATGGACCAGCTGGTGGAGGCCGCGGGCTTCGAGAAGCTGGCGCAGCGGATCGATCCCTGGGGCATCTTCACCGTGTCGCTGGCGCGGCGGATCAGCCGGTGAATGCGAGGCCGCGGCCCTGGAAGCGCGCCGCGGCGTGGCTGGCGCTGCTGGGGCCGCTGTTCTACCTCTGCTACGGGCTGGCCAACTGGTGGGCGGGGCGGCAAGCCGAGGTGCCCTCGCTGGCCTTCGAGTGGGAGCGCGGCATTCCGTTCTGGCCGTGGACGATCTTTCCCTACTGGACGATCAATGTCTTCTACGCGATCTCGCCCTTCCTCGCCCGCGACAAGCACACGCTGGACCGCCACGCGCTGCGGCTGCTGACGGCCACGCTGGTGGCCTGCAGCTGCTTTGTGCTGTGGCCGCTGCACTTCAGCTTCGGCATCCCGCCGGTCAGCGGCGCGCCGGCCCTGCTGTTCGACGCGCTGCGCGGCTTCGACAAGCCCTTCAACCAGGCGCCGTCCCTGCACATCGCGCTGGCGCTGATCCTGTGGGACTGGTACCGGCAGTTCCTGCGCGGTCTGGTGGCGCGCGCGGTGCTGCACCTGTGGACCTTCGCGATCTGCGCCTCGGTGCTGACCACCTGGCAGCATCATTTCATCGACATCCCGACCGGGGCGCTGCTGGGCATGGCCTGCATCTGGCTGTGGCCGCTGGAACGGGTCGTGTCGATGCGGCAGGCCTGGCGGCTTTCGACCGATCGGCAGCGGCTAAAGCTGGCCGGCCTGTATGCGCTGGGCGGCATCGCCTGCCTGCTGCTGGCGCTGGCCGGTGGCGGCGTCTGGCTGTGGCTCGGCTGGCCGGCGGCGGCGCTGGCGCTGGTGGCGCTGAACTACCTGGGCTTCGGCGCGCGCGGCTTCCGGATGGACAGGCAGGGCCGCATGCACTGGGCGGCGCGCTGGATGCTCGCGCCCTACCGGCTCGGCGCCGCGATCAACGCC
>NZ_LYVQ01000275.1 GCF_001984095.1 Pelomonas sp. KK5 | reverse complement strand
GCGGCGGGGTCTTGCTCTTCTGCGCGGCGTCGATCGCCGTCAGCTGCGCGAACACCTCGCCGAACAGCTTGGCCACCTGTTCGAGCTGCGGCGGCGTGCCGGTGAGCAGGTTGTGGATGGACGCGAAATGGTCGTCCACCATCGACTCGATCGGCCGGCCCGGCGCCGCGCTGGCGCTGCTGTCATTCGAGCCGGTCACCTCGGCCAGGTCCTTCTGCGCCTTGGTCAGCTTGCCCGGCAGCGTGATGCCGCTGGGCACCTTGGACTTGGCGGCGGCGGCGCGCGCTTCCAGCGCCAGCTTCTCCAGCTGCGTCTCGCGGGCCACGGCGCGGATGTAGGCCGTCATCGGCGAGTCCGGCGCGGCCATCAGCCGGGCCACCGCCAGGCTGCGGTCCAGGCCGCTGAGCTTCACCAGCCGCACGTCGGCGAGGTAGGCGTCCCACTGCTTGATGTACTCCTGCAGGTAGAGGCGGCGCACGCGCGTGTCCAGGTCCTCGGCGCCGGTGCTGGCCTTGGCCAGCGCGTCGGTCGGGGTCTTGACGTCGAGCACCCAGCGTTCCTCGTCGGCCAGCTGGCGGGCCGTGGCCTGGACCTTGGCCTTGAAGACCTTGAAGTAGGCATCGCGGGTGAACAGGCCGGGGATGCCGCGGGTCAGCGGCTTGCCGCTGGCGCGCTCGAACACGTTGATCGCGTTCGGGCCGCCGGCCGAGGCCACCGAGAACTCCGGGTAGTCGGCGCCGACGTTGGCGCGGCGCAGGCGGCTGAAGACGCGGTACTCCAGTGGGTAGGCCACCAGCATGTCGCGCACATTGGCCACGAGGGTCTTGTCCATCGGCGGCACATTGCTCGGCGCGCCATTGGCCAGTGCCGCCGCCAGGTGGTTGCCCAGCGATTCGCGCTGCTCGGGCGTCAGCGTGCCGCCCAGGTTCTGCTCCCAGTCGAGCATCACCCAGCCCTGCAGCGCCTCGGGGTCGAAGTGCTCGGGCGTGTACAGCATCAGGTAGGCCTTGAGCGCCTCGTAGGCGAGTTCGAGGTTGTCGCGGTTGACCGCGCGCAACCGCTCCTCCAGCCGGCGCGTGACGCGCGGCAGCAGGGCCTTGTCGAGCAGGTGGCGGTAACCGATCTCCTCACCGCCGCCGATGTACGGGCCCTGGTACAGGCCCAGGCCGTTGAGCAGCGGCGGCTCCTCCAGCGGGAAGTTGGCGGGCACCGGCGCGGCGGCCACCTTGTCCAGCACCTGGGGCAGGGCGGTCACGTCCACCTGCGCCGCGGGCAGCGCGTCCACCGCGGCCTTGACGTCCGGCAGGCGCGCTTCCACCTCGTTGATATAGGCCTTGTTGCGGCTGTAGCTGACGACCCAGCCGGCCAGCATCAGCACGCTGGCCAGGCCGATCACGGCCAGGCCCGCCAGGCGGAACTTGCGGCGGCGTGCCTCGGCCTGCAGGTTCTGGCCCACCAGGCCCTGCTCGGCGAAGATGACCTCCTTCAGGAGCCGCGTCAGGAAGAAGCTCTTGCCGCGCGAGGAGGCGATCGAGGCCGCGCGGGCATCGACGCCGAAGGTGCGCGCCAGCGTGCCCATCACGCGGTCGATCGGCGTGCCTTCCTGCGTGCCGCTGGTGAAGTAGATGCCGCGCAGCAGCGGCTTCTGCTCCAGGCCCTGGCCGCCGTCGAACACCGATTCAAGGAAGCCGCCCAGCAGGCCCTTGAGGCCCGCGAACTGCTGCGGGAACGAGAAGATCGCGGCGCGCTTGAGCACGTCGGTCTCGGCCTGCAGGCCGTCCAGCAGGCGGTCGCGCAGGCGCTTCTCCAGCGCGGCGAACTCGCTGCCGAACTGCTGCATCGGGCTGTCGTTGCCGTGCGGGTCGTAGGTGAAGCTCATGCCCCAGACCTGGTCGCGCTCCTCCTTGCCGAGGTTGCCGAAGGTCTCGTTGAAGCCGGCGATCAGGTCGCACTTGGTGACCAGCACGTAGACCGGCGGGCGCACGCCCAGCTGGTCGTGCAGCTCCTGGATGCGGGCGCGCAGCTTGGAGGCGTGCTCCTTGCGGTCGGCCGGGCTCTGCTGCAGCAGGTCCTGCACGTTGACGGTTAGCATCACGCCGTTGATCGGGCGGCGCGGACGCGACTTCTTCAGCAGCGCGAGGAAGTTGTCCCAGGCGGCGGAGTCGGTCTTCTCGTCGGACTGCTGCAGCGTGTAGCGGCCGGCCGTGTCGATCAGCACCGCCTCGTCGGTGAACCACCAGTCGCAGTTGCGCGTGCCGCCGACGCCCTTCACCGAGGCCTGGCCCATCTTGGCGGCCAGCGGGAAGGTCAGGCCGGCGTTCATCAGCGCGGTCGTCTTGCCCGAGCCGGGCGCGCCGATGAACATGTACCAGGGCAGTTCGTACAGCGTGGCGCTGCCGCCGAACAGGCCCTTGCCCTTGCCGCTCTTCTTGGCGCTGTCCTGCAGCACGGTGAGCGCCTCGGCGAAGCGCTGGTTCAGCACCTCGGCCTCGCGGTCCGCCGCGGATGGGCCTTTCAGGTTGGCTGCCATCGCCTTGTTGGCGCGGCGGCGCTTGAGCCACTTGAAGAAGATGACGATGGCGAAGATCAGCGCGATGACGCCGATCCACGTCCAGCGCGACGAAGGCTCGTCCAGCGGATGGTGCTCGCCCCACGAGATCAGCGGGCCGACCCACCAGACCAGCGCGGCCAGCGCCAGGAAACCGTAGAGCGCGAGCGCCAGCGGATGGAAGATGATCGAAAGAACTTTTTTCATTGGGCCGGCTGCTCTTGCTGCTGCTGCACGATGAGAGTGATGACGACGCGGCGGTTCTTCGCCCGGCCTTCGGGCGTGGCGTTGCTGTCGATGGGGTCGCTGTCGGCCTTGCCTTCGGCGCGCATGCGCTCCGGCTTGACGGTCTTGGCCAACTCGTCCTTGACCGAATTGGCGCGGTCCTGCGAGAGCACGAAGTTGTTCGGGTAGCGCAGCGTGCGGATCGGCTGGTTGTCGGTGTGGCCAGTGATCAGGATCTGGCCGGGCATGCTGTTCAGCGCCGCCGAGATGCGCGGCAGCAGCGAGCGCACCGCGCTGGCGATCACCGCGCTGCCGGGCTCGAAGAAGCCGTCGCCCTTGATCGTGACGATCGAGCGGTCGGCGAAGTCCTCCACCCGCACCAGGCCGGCGTCCACCTCGGGCTTGAGCAGTACGGCCAGCCGCGGTGCCGGCGCGGGCGGCGGCGGCGAGGGCGCGGCCACCGAGGCCGCCTTGGCATCCAGCGCGGCCAGCGTGGCGAAGCTCGGCTGCGCCAGGTCGTTCAGCCGGAAGCGCAGGCCCGCGAAGATCAGGCCCAGCACCAGCGCGCTGAGCGAGGCGATCACCCACAGCGGGATGCCGTCGCGCAGGCGCTGGCCCTGGTCGGGCTGGCCCTGCCAGCGCGGCGACAGCGCCTTGTCATAGGCGCCGCGCTGCTGCTTGAGCAGCTGGGCCAGGCGGTCGCGCACACCGTCGAGCTGCGCGCGGCCGTTGTCGATGACGCGGTAGCGGCCCTCGAAGCCGAAGGCCAGCACCACGTAGAGCAGCTCCAGCAGGTTGCGGTTGCCGGCCACGTTCTCGGCCAGCTTGCTCATCAGCTGGAAGACCTTTTCGCCGCCCCAGGACTCGTTGTGGAACTGCACCAGCAGGCTGTGCGAGGACCACACGCCCGAGCCGCCCCAGGGCGTGCTGGCGGCCGATTCGTCCAGCAGCGTGCACAGGATGTAGCGGCCGGCGATCACCTGCTCGTTGGGCAGGCCCTGCGTGCGGGCCTGGTTCTCGAACTTGCGGATGCCCTCCGACAGCGCCTCCTTCAGGCCTGCCGGGTTGGCGTGGCGGGCGGTCGTGCGCACCCGCGGCGCGGCGGCCAGCAGCGGCATCGCGGCGGCCACCAGCGGGTTCAGGCCCGAGGTGGTCAGCGCGTCGATCGCCAGCGGCGCCTCGCGGCCGCCGGCGCCGCCTGCACCGGCAGCACCACCACCACCGCCCGCGCCGCCTCCGGGCGGGCCGCCCGGTGGTCCACCCGCAGGCGCGGCACCGGGGGCGGCCGGCTTGGGCCGGCCACCCGAGGGCTTGATGACGGTCTTGTCGGAGTTGAAGGCGGCAAACGGGTCGTGGTCGTCACTCATGGATCAATCTCTCTGCTCAGGCGCGGACGGCCCAGAACTCCAGCTCGAGGCCAGGGAAGTCGCCCGCGATGTGCATCGCCAGGCCGCCGGAGCTTTCCAGCTGCTTCCACATGTCGTTGTTGCGCGTCTCCAGCTCGAAGTAGTTGTAGCCCGCGTGGTACGGGATCTGGCGCGGCGCCACCGGCAGCGGCCGCAGCGGCACGCCGGGCAGCTGCAGGTTGACCAGGTCGCGGATGCGCTCGACCGTGCCGATCTTGACCTGCGTCGGGAAGCGCGCGCGCAGCGCATCGCCGGGCAGCTGCGCGGCCACCGCCAGCACGAACTGCGCGTTGCGCTGCATCTCCACGTCGGAAATCATCGCCACGCGGATGCCGTACTTGCGGTCCTGCAGCTCGATCGGGACGGCGGTCTGCTCCATCACCATCGTCAGCGACTGACGCAGGCTCAGCATCAGCGGCGTGAAGCAGCGCTGCGGGTCGTCGTGCACGTAGGCCGGCAGCTCGGGCGGGCGGCGGCGCTCGCCGAAGGTGGACAGCTCGCCGGCCAGCTGCACGGCGCCGAAGTACAGGTCCTTCGGATGCAGGATCGAGGTCTGGCGCCACTGCGCCATCAGCGGCTCGGCGCGGTTGATCGTCTGCAGCAGCAGGAAGTCGGCGATCTCGCCCACGCCCGCACGGCCCGGCTGCGCCAGCCGCGCGGCCAGCGCCTCGCCGCGCTGGTGCAGCATCCCGTGCAGCTCGCGCAGGTGCGAGGCCAGGATGTCGTTGGCCGGCGAGTGCAGCGTCGGCGGGATGAAGTTGGCATCCAGAACTAACTTGTTATCCGCACGGCGTTCGACCAGGCGGCACAGGTTGATCGTCGCGTAGCCCTCCACCGCATCGCGCGCCAGCATGATGCGCAGGTGCAGGCGGCCGATCTGGATCGGCGCCACGCGCTGGCCGGTGACGTTGGTGTCGCCCACGTCCACCTCGGCGGCGCGGTAGCGCGGCGGCATCGAGCCGGCATCGCCCTCCGCATCGGACTCGGCCACGCCGGGGCGCTGCAGCGCCAGCGCCAGCACGATCAGTTCGTCGCGCGCGTCGCTCGGCACGTCCAGCGCGGGCGGGGCGGCGTCCTGGCCGGGGATGTCGAAGGCCACGCCGTCGGGCATCAGGCCCTGCGCGGCATTGATGGCGATCTTGCCCAGGTTCAGCGCGGCGCTGTCCAGCTGCAGGCTGGTGTAGCCCCAGCCGTAGGCCTGCTGCGCGTTGGAGCGCTGCAGTTCCTGCGAGAGCGTGTAGCGGTCATGCTGCTGGAAGTGCTGGGGCTGGAGGAACATGCCCTCCGTCCAGATGACTTTGTTGGTCCAGGTCATTGTGCGGTGTCAGTTATTCGGTGTTTCGGGCCGAGCGATGGGCCGCCCCAAGCCGGCCCGTCGGCGTCCCCTCGGGGGACCGACCGGGCACGCCCGCGTTCAGCGGGGCGGGATTGGGCGAGGGGCTCCACGTCATGGAATCTGGTGGGTGACCTGGCCTGCGAAATTGATGCTGACCACGCCGGCATAGGCGCACATCAGCTTGCAGGTGTTGTCCAGGGCCGGCATGTTCTTCAGCAGCACGGTCGGCGCGCCCGGCACCCAGGGCGCGGGGAAGACCGGCACGCAGGGCATCGGCGTCAGCACGCCCATCGCGGCGGCGGTGGCGGAGGCCACGGTCGGATTGGCCAGCGACTGGCACATGCCGAAGGGCGGCACGTTGGCGATCGGCTTGTTGTCCATGATGTTGCCGGCGTCCATCATGCTGGTCTGGATCATCTTGGGCGTGGCGATGAAGGAGGACGGCGCCATGCCGAAGGTGCATTGCAGGACGGCGCCGGTGCAGACTTGGTTGGGCATGATCTGACCCTTTCGTGACGGCTCAATGGCCTCTTCCGCACCAGACGGTGATGGCGGAAAAGTTGTCGTGCGTGTGCTTGGCCTGTTCCTTGGCGTGGCGCAGCACCAGCACTTCGAGCGCGTCGAGCCAGGCGCGCGGGTCGGTGGCGCGGTTCAGCGCGGCGCTCATCTCCACCTCGTTGACGTACTCCCACAACCCGTCGGTGCAGAGCAGGAAGACGTCGCCGTCCTGGATGTGCCAGGGCCGGCTGGCGGCCGTGACGTGCAGGTCTTCCGGCGCGCTGCCGAGCGCCGACAGCAGCTCGCTGCGGCGCGGATGGGTGCGGGTCTCGTCGGGCTGCAGCACGCCGGCTTCCACCAGCGACTGCACGACGCTGTGGTCGCGCGTGTGGGCCAGCATCTGCCCGTTGCGGAACACGTACAGGCGCGAGTCGCCCGCGTGGCCCCACAGCGCCAGGCCCTGGCTCATGTCGATGAACAGGCTCACCACCGTGGTGTGCATGTTCGCCTGCGCCTCGCCGTCGGCGCGGTGGCGGATCACCGTGGCATTGGTGTCCAGCAGCAGGTCGGTCACTTCGTCGGGCAGCGACAGCGGCGCCGCGGCGAACTGCTCGATGATGTGGCGCACCGCCAGCTTCGACGCGATGTCGCCGCCGCCGTGGCCGCCGGCCCCGTCGGCCACGACGCAGCACAAGTGCGTGTCCGAGTTCCAGTGGCCGCAGGCGTCCTCGTTGTAGTTGCGCCCGCCCTGGCGCGACAGGATGGCCAGCTCCAGGGCCGGCCCCCCGATGGCCGATGTCAAGGTGTCTTCGAAGCTCACGAGCCGCCTCCACCCTTGAGTTGGTCGATGTGTTCCTCGTAGGCCTTCAGGAAGGCCTTGCCGAACAGGCTGTGGAAGTCGTCCTCGGCCTCCGAGCTGATCTGCTCGTAGTGCTCGGTGAAGACCTCCCACATGCGCGCCTTGCGGCTGCCCGGCAGCAGGCCGCCCAGCAGGCCGGCGGACTTCTGCGTCAGCTTGCCTTCCAGCACCTGCGGGTCGAAGCGGTCCAGCACGCCCTCCAGCGCTGCCCGCATGCCGGCCACGAAGCCGAACTGGTGGGCGCGCAGGTCGTCGTAGGCATCCTTCATCGCCGGCGCCGCCGGCATGAAGCCGCGCGCCGGCGGCGACAGCAGGTGCTGCAGCGCGGTCTCGGCGCTGGGCGAGAACTTCAACGGGTTGTTCTCCTTGGCCACGATCATCGTGGCCTCGGCGCGCACCTCGCGCTTGAGCGCCGCGCGGGCCACCAGCAGGTCGACGGTGCCGGCCGCGGCCTCGTGCAGGATCTGGCCGATCAGGCGCATCAGCTCGGGCGTGAGGCTGTCGATCTGCAGCTGGGGCACGCCCAGGCCGTCGCGGAAGGCGGCCAGCAGGGCAGCGCTGTCGCCGCTGGGCATGGCGGCGCGCGGAGCCGGTGCGGCCATCGGCGCCGGCGCGGGCGGCTGCACGGGCGCTGGCGCCGGTGCCGGGCGCTGCTGCTGCATCGGCTGCATGCTGGTCGGCGGGATCAGCGGCTGGGAGCCGGGCAGGCCCGGCGCGATGGTGCGCGGCGAGCGGATGACGGTGTGGGTCGCGTCGGCCTCGCCGTCCCAGGAC
>NZ_LYVQ01000274.1 GCF_001984095.1 Pelomonas sp. KK5 | reverse complement strand
CGGCGAGGTGCGCACGCTGGCCCAGCGCAGCGCCCAGGCGGCGCGCGAGATCAAGGCCCTGATCGGCGACAGCGTGGACAAGGTCGAGGCCGGCAGCCAGTTGGCCGCCGAGGCCGGCGGGACGATGACCGACATCGTGAGCCAGATCCGCCGCGTGGCCGACCTGATCGCCGAGATCAGCGCCGCCAGCGGCGAGCAGAGCCAGGGCATCGCCCAGGTCGGCGACGCGATCCACCAGCTGGACCAGGTGACGCAGCAGAATGCGGCACTGGTCGAGCAGAGCGCCGCCGCGGCCGAGAGCCTGAAGCACCAGGCGAAGACGATGATCGACGTGGTCTCCGTCTTCCGCCTCTAAAGCCCCGCTTCAGCGGCGGAAGGGAGCCGCTGACTACACTGGCCGGATGAAGTTTCCCGAATCCGTCTGGGTGAACCGTTATGCCGGCCTTGGCCGCGAGTTCTTCACCGAACTGCCCGCCACCGGCATGCCCGACCCGCACTGGGTGGCGCAGAGCCCCGATTGCGCCGCCCTGCTCGGCTGGCCGGCCGACTGGACCGGGCAGAACCCCGAGGCGCTGGCCGTCTTCAGCGGCAATGCCGCGCTGCCCGGCATGCGGCCGCTGGCCACCGTCTACAGCGGCCACCAGTTCGGCGTCTGGGCAGGCCAGTTGGGCGACGGCCGGGCGCTGATGCTGGGCGAGGTGCAAACGCCGAACGGCCCGATGGAGCTGCAGCTCAAGGGCGCGGGCCTGACGCCCTACTCCCGCATGGGCGATGGCCGCGCGGTGCTGCGCTCCTCGATCCGCGAGTTCCTGTGCTCGGAGGCGATGGACGCGCTGGGCATCCCGACCACGCGCGCGCTGTGCATCACCGGCTCGGCCCTGCCGGTGCGGCGCGAGACGGTGGAGAGCGCCGCCGTCGTCACCCGCGTCGCGCCCAGCTTCCTGCGCTTCGGCCACTTCGAGCACTTCGCCCATAGCGGCCAGGGCGCCGCGCTGCGCCGCCTGGCCGACTTCTTCATCGAGCACCACGCCCCCGAATGCCGCGAGGCGGACGACCCTTATGTCGCCCTGCTCGACAAGGTCACCCGCCAGACCGCCCGGCTGATGGCCGACTGGCAGGCCGTGGGCTTCATGCACGGCGTGATGAACACCGACAACATGTCGCTGCTGGGCCTGACGATCGACTACGGCCCCTTCGGCTTCATGGACGCCTTCGACCCCGGCCACGTCTGCAACCACTCCGATGAACGCGGGCGTTATGCCTACATGCGCCAGCCCAACGTCGCCTTCTGGAACCTGCATGCGCTGGCCCAGGCGATGCTGCCGCTGTTCGAGGGCCTGATGCCTCATGAAGAGGCCGGCGAGCGGCTGCTGGCGACGCTGGAGGTGTACAAGACCGAGTTCCCCGCCGCCATGCTGGAGCGCCTGCGCGCCAAGCTGGGCCTGGCGGTGGCGATGGACGGCGACCAGGCCCTGGCCGACGACTGGCTCAAGCTGATGGCGGCGGCCCGCGCCGACTTCACGATCGCCTTCCGCCTGCTGGCCGATTTCGACACGAACCGCGAGGCACTGCGCGATCACTTCCTGGACCGAGAGGCTTTCGACTCCTGGGCCGATCGCTATGCGGCACGGCTGGCCGCCGAAGGCAGCGAGGGCGCCGGGCGGGCCTTGAGAATGAAGCGCACGAACCCAGCTGTGGTCCTGCGCAACCATCTGGCCGAAGGCGCGATCCGGGCCGCGCAGGGCGGCGATTTCAGCGAGACCGCGCGGCTGCTGAAAGTTCTGCGCTCGCCGTACGACGAACCCCTGCAGCGCTCCGACGCCGCGCTGCCGCCCGAGTGGGCGCAACACCTGGAGGTTTCCTGTTCATCATGAGCAACGAATACGAAGTCAAGAAGACCGACGCCGAGTGGCGCGAGCAGCTCGACGACATGCAATACCACGTCGCCCGCCAGCACGGCACCGAACGCGCCTTCACCGGCAAGTACTGGGACCACTGGGAAGGCGGCAAGTACAACTGCATCGGCTGCGGCACGCCGCTGTTCGAGGCCGACACCAAGTTCGACGCCGGCTGCGGCTGGCCCAGCTACTGGGCGCCGATCAACGCCGAGGTGGTCGAGCGCATCGTCGACCGCAGCCACGGCATGGTGCGGGTGGAGGTGCGCTGCAACAAGTGCGGCTCGCACCTGGGCCATGTGTTCCCGGACGGGCCGGAGCCCACCGGCGAGCGCTTCTGCATCAATTCGGCCGCGATAGACTTCGAGCCCAAACCCTGAACCTGCCTGCTTGATGAAGTTACTGCTCGATTTCCTGCCGCTGCTGCTGTTCTTCGGCTCGTTCAAGTATGCGGACCAGCACCAGGATTGGGCCGCCGCCTTCACCAGCGAGCACTTCGGCTTCATGGTGTCCGGCGGCAAGGTCGGCCCGGAAGAGGCGCCGATGCTGCTGGCCACGCTGGTGGTCATCGTCGCCACGCTGCTGCAGGTGCTGGTCCTCAAGGCCAGGCGCCAGAAGGTCGACCTGATGCTGTGGATCAGCCTGGTGCTGGTCGTCGTACTGGGCGGCGCCACGATCTGGTTCCACAACGAGAACTTCATCAAGTGGAAGCCCACCGGCCTGTACTGGGCGATGGCGCTGACCTTCTGGATCAGCAATGCCTTCATGGGCAAGAACCTGCTGAAGACGATGCTTGGCGCCGAGCTGGACCTGCCTGCCGGCGTCTGGCAGCGGCTCAACGTCGCATGGGTGCTGTTCTTCGGCGCTTTAGGCGTGGTCAACCTGTACGTGGCCTACAGCTTCAGCCGTTCGGCCTGGGTGGACTTCAAGGCCTGGGGCGTGACCGGGCTGATCATCCTGTTCACGCTGGGCCAGGGCCTGTACCTCAGCAAGTACCTCGCGCCCGCCGAGGGCAAGGACGAGGCCAAGCCATGAGCAGCACCATCGCATTGATCGAGGCGCAGTTGCGCGAGGCGCTGGCCCCCGAGAGCCTCGAGGTCATCGACGACAGCCACCTCCATGCCGGCCATGCGGGCGCCCGCGAAGGCGGCCACTACACCGTGAAAATCGTCAGTCCGCGCTTTACGGGCGTTCACAAGGTGGCGCGGCATCGCCTCGTTTATCATGCGCTCGCCGAGCTGATGAAGCGCGGCATCCACGCGCTGGCCATCGAGGCCCGCGCCCCGGGTGAACCCTGAAACAGCCCGCAGATCCTCACCGTTAGCATTCCGCTCCTGCGCCGGCCCGGCGCTGTTTTTTTATCCAAGCACCCCAATCCCATGAAGAAGTTTGTGCTCGCCGCCACCGTCGCGGCCCTGGCCACCCTGTCGGCCCACGCGCAGAACGTCGCCACCGTCAACGGCAAGCCGGTTCCCAAGTCGCGCGTCGACCTGCTCGTCAGCCAAGTGCTGAAGGGCGGCCAGCAGAAGGATTCGCCGGAGCTGCAGAGCCAGGTCCGTGACGAAGTCGTGCTGCGCGAGATCTTCATCCAGGAAGCCGAGAAGCGCGGCGTCCCGCAGACCGCCGACTACAAGGCGCAGATGGAACTGGCCCGCCAGTCCATCCTGATCCGCCAGCTGTTCGCCGACTACGCCGCCAAGAACCCGGTGACCGACGCCGACGCCAAGGCCGAGTACGAGAAGATCAAGGCGGCCAACGGCGGCACCGAGTACCGCGCCCGCCACATCCTGGTGGAGAAGGAAGAAGACGCCAAGGCGCTGATCGCCAAGATCAAGGCCGGCGGCAAGTTCGAAGACCTGGCCAAGGACAACTCCAAGGATCCGGGCTCGGCCGCCAACGGTGGCGACCTGGACTGGGCCAACGGCAAGAACTACGTGCCCGAGTTCACCAAGGCGCTGGAAAGCCTGAAGAAGGGCGAGATGACCCAGGAGCCGGTCAAGTCGCAGTTCGGCTACCACATCATCAAGCTGGAAGACACTCGCGAAGCCACCTTCCCGGCCTTCGACGACGTCAAGGCGCAGGTCAAGCAGCGCATGGAACAGCAGAAGGTCGCCGACTTCCAGGCCGCCCTGAAGAAGAGCGCCAAGACCGACTACAAGTTCGCGAACTGATGCCCCTCGCCCAGCCCCGCCGCGCTGAACGCGGGCGGGACTGGTCGGTCCCCCGAGGGGACGCCGATGCTCGCGGGGGATGCCCAGCTCGCACATCGGCTTGAGGCGCCCTTGGGGCGGCCCGGCAGGCGCCTCAAGGATCAATGCAAAAAGCCCCACGGCGCGCGAGCGCCGTGGGGCTTTGTCGTCAGGGGACTCGGGCCTTACTTCCTGCCACCACGTCCGAGGATGGCCCAGAGGATGATCGCGCCGAAGGTGGCGGTGCCGATGCCGCCCAGCGCCAGGCCGGCGAACTTCAGCGTGTAGTCACCGGTGCCCAGCACCAGCGTGATCGCCGCGACCATCAGGTTGCGGTTGTCGGAGAAGTCGACCTTGTTGTCCACCCAGATCTTGGCGCCGGCGATGGCGATCAGGCCGAAGACGACGATGGACACGCCGCCCATCACCGCCAGCGGGATGGCCTGGATCAGCGCGCCGAACTTGGGGCTGAAGCCGAGCAGCACGGCGATCAGCGCGGCGATGATGAAGGTGGCCGTCGAGTAGATCTTGGTGGCCGCCATCACGCCGATGTTCTCGGCATAGGTCGTCACGCCGGTGCCGCCGACGCTGCCGGCCACCACGGTGGCGATGCCGTCGCCGACGAAGGCGCGGCCGACCATGCCGTCCAGGTTGCGGCCGGTCATCGCGCCCACCGCCTTGATGTGCCCCAGGTTCTCGGCCATCAGGATGATCACCACCGGCACGATCAGCAGCATCGCATTCGCCTCGAAGACCGGCGTCACGAAGTGCGGGCTGCCGAACCAGGCCGCATTCGCAACGCCGGACAGGTCCAGCGGCTTGCCCAGCCCGAAGCCGTTGGCCAGCACCGCGTAGATCACCGCCGCCACCAGCAGGCCCACCAGGATCAGCAGGCGCTGCACCATGCCGCGGGTGAACACCGCCACCATCGCCACGCTGACGAAGGTCACCGCCTGCATCCAGGCGTCGAAGGGCGTGGGCGCCATGTTCTTGATCGGGATCGCGGCCAGGTTCAGGCCGATCACGGCCACCACCGCGCCGGTCACCACCGGCGGCATCAGCGCGTTGATCCAGCGGGTGCCGATGGCCATCACCAGCAGGCCCATCAGGATGTAGACCGCGCCGCAGGCGACGATGCCGCCGAGGGCGCCAGGGATGCCCGCCGCGCCGGCCTTGGCCGCGATCACCACGCCGATGAAGGCGAAGCTGGAGCCCAGGTAGCTGGGCACCTTGCCGCCGACCAGCAGGTAGAAGATCAGCGTGCCGATGCCGCTCATCAGCACCGCCACATTGGGGTCGAAACCCATCAGGATCGGCGCCAGCACGGTGGAGCCGAACATGGCGACGACGTGCTGCACGCCCATCGCCGCGGTCTGCGGCCAGGGCAGGCGCTCGTCCGGCGCCACGACGGCGCCGGGCGCCGGGCGCGTCTCGCGCCAGCTGAAGAGTGAACTCATGTTTTTCTGCTGTGAGTGGTGAGAAGGGAAGAAGGCGAAGCGCCAGGATTGTGCGCCGCCTTGCACCAGCTCAGGGCAGGGAAAACATGGCCTCGTCAGCTCTGCGCCAGCGCTCCCGCCTCGATACGCAGCTGCCGCTCGCAGCGGGCGGCGATGGCGTTGTCATGCGTCACCAGCACCAAGGTCGTGCCGGCCTCGCGGTTCAGCTCGAACATCAGCTCCATCACCTGGGCGCCGGTGGCGAAATCCAGGCTGCCGGTGGGCTCGTCGGCCAGCAGCAGGGCCGGCCGCAGCACGAAGGCGCGGGCCAGCGCCACGCGCTGCTGCTCGCCGCCGGACAGCACCCGCGGATAGTGGCCCAGCCGGCCCGCCAGGCCCACCCGACCCAGCATCGCCGTCGCCAGCGCCTTGGCCTCGCGCTCGCCGCGCAGTTCCAGCGGCAGCATCACGTTCTCCAGCGCGGTCAGGTTGGGCAGCAGCTGGAAGCTCTGGAACACGAAGCCCAGCTCGACGCCGCGCACGGCGGCCCGGGCGTCCTCGTCGAGCTGGAACAGGTCCTGCCCGCGCAGGCGGACGGCTCCGCTGCTGGGCACGTCCAGGCCCGCCAGGATGCCCAGCAGCGTGCTCTTGCCCGAGCCCGAGGCGCCGACGATGGCGACCGACTCCTGCGCGCGCAGCGTGAAGCTGATGTCATGCAGAATCGTCAGTTCGCCGGTGGCGTCCTGCACACGCTTGCTGACGTTGTCGACTTCGATCAGGTGTGGCGATGACATGGAAGGATGAGGAGTGGCGATGAATCGGCGGGAAGTGCTGCACTGTAGCTTGGCCCTTCTGCTCGCGCCGGCGGTGCCAGGTCTTGCCTCGGCGGCGGACGCGAAGGATGGCCGGACCGTGCTGGTTGTCGGCGACAGCCTCTCGGCCGAGTACGGCCTGCAGCGCGGCCAGGGCTGGGTGGCGCTGCTGGAGCAGCGCCTGGGCACGGGCAGGAAACCCTACCAGGTGCGCAATGCCAGCATCAGCGGCGACACCACCTCGGGCGGGCGCTCGCGGCTGCCGCCCCTGCTGGCGCAGGTGAAGCCGGCGGTGGTGGTGATCGAGCTGGGTGCCAACGACGCGCTGCGCGGCCTGCCGCTGGCGGCCTCGCGCGAGAACCTGCTGGCGATGGTGAAGGCCTCGCAGGCAGCGGGCGCCAAGGTGCTGGTGGTCGGCATGCAGATGCCGCCGAACTACGGGGCCGCCTACGAGCGCGACTTCGAGGCGATGTTCGTGCAGGTGGCCCGGGAGACCAAGGCCACGCTGCTGCCCTTCCTGCTCAAGGGCGTGGCCGACCGGCCCGATGCGCGCGAGGCCGGCTGGTTCCAGGCCGACGGCATCCACCCGGTGGCCAAGGCGCATCCGCTGATGCTGGACAACGTCTGGGCGGCGTTGAAGCCACTGCTCTAGGAGTCTGTCGGACTCCTAGTCCTCAGCGTTCCTGCTGCTGCGGCTGACGGTCGCGGCCGCCTCGGTTGTCGCGATCGCGGTCCCCGCGGTTGTTGTTGTTGTCGCGCTTGCCGTCGTCGCCACGCTGCGGCTGCTGCTGTTGCGGCTGGCGCTGCTGCTGCTGTTGTTGTTGCTGCTGGGCCTGCTGCTGCCGCGCCTGGTCCTGCTGCTGCTGGCGGTTGCGCTGCTGCATCTCGGCCTGGTCGCGGGCGCGCTGCTCCTGCAACTGCTGCTGGCGGGCCTGCTCCTGCTGGGCACGTTCCTGCTGGGCACGCTGCTGCTCCTGCTGCTCGCGGCGCTCACGCTCCTGCTCGCCGCGTTGCTGCTGTTCGCGCTGGGCCCGCTGCTGTTGCTCCTGCTGCTGGCGCCGCTGGTCCTGCTCAGCTCGCTGCTGCTGCTGCTGCTGCTGCTCCTGCTGAGCACGCTGCTGCTGGCGCTGCTGCTGCTCCTGTTGTGCGCGCTGCTGCTGTTGCTGCTGGTCGAACTGGGCGCGCTCGCGCTGCTCCATCTGGAAGCGTTGCTGCTGTTGCTCCTGCTGGCCACGTTGCTGTTGTTCCTGCTGCGCGCGCTGGTTCTGCTCGGCCTGCTGCTGGCGCCACATCTGCTGCTGGCGCTGCTGCTGCTGTTCCTGCTGGGCGCGCGGCGCGTCCTGAGGCGGGCGGCCCTCGCGATCCGGGCCGCGGCGGTCACGGTCGTTGCGCCAGCCCATGT
>NZ_LYVQ01000273.1 GCF_001984095.1 Pelomonas sp. KK5 | reverse complement strand
CCCGGGACCCTACACCCGCGGCGGCGGCCTGGCCCCGATGGACGCGCAGATGATGGACCTGCTGCGCCGCCTGTCGCAGATCCCCGCCACCAGCTTCACGCAACCGGGTGAGCTTCATCAGCACCCGCTGGCGATGGAGGCGGCCCGCGCCTGGGCCGATCCGGTCGGCGACGCGCACTGGCAGTCGGCGCCGATGCCGCCCAACCTGATCCACCAGCACCGCGAGGAACTGCGCCAGGCCTCCACCGGCCGGCTGGATCACATGGTGATCGACGTCGTCGGCAGCCTGTTCGACCAGATCCTGGCCGACAACAAGGTGCCGCCGCAGATGGCACGGCTGATCGCGCGGCTGCAGCTGCCGGTGCTGCGCGTGGCGCTGGGCGACCCGACATTCTTCTCCTCGCGCCGCCATCCGGTGCGGCGCTTCGTCAACCGCATGGCCTCGCTGGCCTGCGCCTTCGACGACTTCAGCGAGAGCCCGGGCAGGGAATTCCTCGCTCACGTGCGCGACCTGGTCCAGGACGTGGCCAACGGCGACTTCGAGCGCATGGACGTCTACGAGACCCAGCTCGACGCGCTCGAAGCCTTCATCAGCGAGCAGACCGCCCAGGCCATGAAGGCCCACGGCGATGTCGCCGAACTGGTGGCCCGCAAGGAAACCGACCTGCGCCTGCAGCAGCGCTACGCCCAGCAGCTGCACGCCTCGCTGGCCGCGGTGCCGATGGAGGAATTCCTGCGCGCCTTCCTGGCCCAGGTGTGGAGCCAGGCGATCGTGCTGGCCTCGCGCGAGTGGGCGCCGGAACGCGCGCTGCGCCTGCGCCAGCTCGGCCGCGAGCTGGTGATGAGCGTGCAGCCCAAGGGCGGCTCGGCCGCGCGCAAGGCCTTCCTGGGCGAGCTGCCGCAGCTGATGCGCACGCTCAACGAGGGCCTGGACCTGATCGGCTGGCCCGAACCGGCCCGCAAGGAATTCTTCGGCCAGCTGCTGCCCGCCCATGCCGAATCGCTGAAGGGCCAGGCCCCCAGCGCGCTGGACACCAACCTGCTGGTGCGCCAGCTGGACCAGGTCTTCGGATGCGCTCCGCCGGCCGAGCAAGACCTGACCCCGTCCGACGCGCCGATCACCGTGCCGCAGGACCTGGACATGGGCGCCCGACTCTCCCCCGCCGAGGCACGCAGCCTGGGCCTGGTGGACGAGGCCGGCGTGGACTGGAACGGCCAGGTGGACATCGACCTCGGCGGCGAGGCGGAACAGCAGCCGCTGCAGGCGGTGGACATCAGCATCGACGGCCTGCCCGCCGCCACCGAGGCCCCCGAGCCGAGCCAGGGCGCCCTGCTGATCGACCACCTGCAGCTGGGCTTCGCCTACCAGATGAACACCGGCGACAACTGGCACAAGGTGCGCCTGGCCCACATCAGCGCCGGCCGCAGCTTCTTCATCTTCACCCAGGGCCACAAGCAGCAGGAAACCGTCACGATGACGGCCCGCATGCTCAAGCGCCTGTGCGACAGCGGCCGCCTGCGCGCCTTCGAGAACGCCTACCTGCTGGAGCGGGCCACCGCACGGGCGCGCAAGCAGCTGGCCGCGCTGGGCAGCCCCGCGACCGCGCCGCAGCACTGACGCCCGTCACTGCCCGGCCATCGTCCGAGCCATCCGGATCGCCGCCCGCATGCTCGACGCATCGGCCACGCCCTTGCCGGCGATGTCGAAGGCCGTCCCATGGTCCGGGCTGGTGCGCACGAAGGGCAGGCCCAGCGTCACGTTGACGCCCTGCTCCACCCCCAGGTACTTCACCGCGATCAGCCCGTGGTCGTGGATCATCGAGACCACCACGTCGAACTCGCCGGTGCGGGCACGCATGAAGACCGTATCGGGCGCATAGGGCCCGCGCGCGTCGATGCCCTCGGCACGGCCGGCCGCCACCGCCGGGGCGATGTGGTCGATCTCCTCGCTGCCGAACAGGCCGCCCTCGCCGGCATGCGGATTGAGGCCCGACACCGCGATGCGGGGCTTGGCGATGCCGTAGCGGCGCAGCGCGGCATCGGCGATGCGCAAGGTCTGCAACACGCTGTCCTGGTTGATCTGCTCGATCGCCTGGCGCAGCGAGCAGTGGATCGTCACCAGCACCGTGCGCAGCTCCTCGTTGGCCAGCATCATCCGCACCGGCGGCAGCACGCCGTTGCGCGCGGCCAGCGCCTGCAGCATCTCGGTGTGGCCGGGGTACTCGATGCCGGCCTGGTAGAAGGCCTCCTTGTGGATCGGCGCGGTGACGATGGCCGCGCCCTCGCCAGCCTGCACCGCCCGCACCGCGGCCTCGATGCACTGGCCGGCCGCGGCGCCGGCGGCGGCATCGACCTGGCCCACCGGGCTGTCGACCAGGCCCGCCGGCAACTCGTGCGGCTGCCAGACCGGCAGGCAGCCGGGCGGCACCGTCGGCAGTTCGGCCGGCGAGGCCAAGTGCGCGACCGGCAGCGTCAGGCCCAGCCAGCCGATCGCGCGGCGCATCACCGCCACGTCGCCGACGACGCAGAGGTCGCCGCGCTGCTCGGCCAGCCAGGCCGCCACGCAGATCTCGGGCCCGATGCCGCAGGCATCGCCCATCGTCAACAGCAACGGGGCCTGTTCCGCGCTCATGCCGGGTTCGCGATGTCGATGAACTGCTGGCTCAGGCCCAGTTCCGCCGCGGCCTGTGCCGCAACCGCCTGCACGCCGTAGCGCTCGGTGGCGTGGTGGCCGGCGGCGATGTAGGCCACGCCGGTCTCGGCCGCATAGTGGGCCTGCGGCTCGGAGATCTCGCCGGTGACGTAGACGTCGGCCCCGGCGGCGATGGCGGCCTCGAAGAAGCCCTGCGCGCCGCCGGTGCACCAGGCGACGCGGCGCAGCGGGCGTCCATCCCCCGGCACCGCCACGAGCTGGCGGCCCAGCACGCCGCTCATCTTCGCCGTTAGCGCCTCAAGGCTCGCCGCATCCAGCGGGCCGATGAAGCCCAGGTCCTGGTCGCCGAAGCGGCCATCGGCGCGCCAGCCGAACTGCCGGCCCAGCTGGGCGTTGTTGCCGAGCTCCGGGTGCGCATCCAGCGGCAGGTGGTAGGCAAACAGGTTGATCTCATGGGCCAGCAGCTTCGCCAGGCGCTGCTTCATCCAGCCGGTGACGCGGCCGTCCTGGCCGCGCCAGAACAGGCCGTGGTGGACCAGGATCGCATCGGCCCTGGCCTCGATGGCCGCGTCGATCAGCGCCAGGCTGGCGGTGACCCCGCAGACGACATGCCGAATCTCGTCGCGACCCTCGACCTGCAGGCCGTTCGGCCCATAATCCTTGAAGCGTTGGGCGTCCAGCAAGGTGTCCAGGTGCCGGGCGAGATCCTTGCGATGCGTCATGTGCGGAGCGGAGTTCATTAGTGCGCAGACTATGGCTGATTTTCGCCCAGGCCACCACGGTGGCCCTGGCCTTCGTGTTCGTGCTGAACACCCTGCGGCCGGGCTGGCTGCAGCCGCAGCCGGTGTCGCCTAACGCCAAGCCCGCACTGACCGCGCCGGTACGCCTGCTCACTGCACCGACCGGCGTCGACAAGCCCGGTGCCGTCCATCCCGGCTTCAGCCTGGCCGCCCGCCGGGCCTCGCCGGCGGTGGTCAGCATCCGCGTCAGCTCCGCGCGGGCCGACAGCCCGGCCATCCGTCGCCTGCACCGCGGCCTGATTCCCGAGGGGCCTCGCCCGCCCAACCAGGGCCTGGGCTCGGGCGTGATCGTCTCGCCCGACGGCTACCTGCTGACCAACAACCACGTGATCGAAGGCGCCACCGACATCGAGGTGCGCCTGAACGACGGCCGCCAGGCCCGCGCCACGCTGATCGGCACCGACCCCGAGACCGACGTGGCGCTGTTGAAGATCCCTCTCGACAAGCTGCCGGTGATCCGCCTGGGCGATGCGGACGGCCTGCAGGTCGGCGACGCGGTGCTGGCCATCGGCAACCCGTTCAACGTGGGGCAGACGGTCACCTCCGGCATCGTCAGCGCGCTGGGCCGCACGCAGCTGGGCATCAACACCTTCGAGAACTTCATCCAGACCGATGCGGCGATCAACCCCGGCAATTCGGGCGGTGCGCTGGTCGATGCCGAGGGCAATCTGGTGGGCATCAACACCGCCATCTTCTCGCGCTCGGGCGGCTCGCTGGGCATCGGCTTCGCGATCCCGGTCACTACCGCGCGCCAGATCATGGAGGCGCTGCTGCGCGACGGGCAGGTGGCGCGCGGTTGGATCGGCGTGCAGACCCGCGAGCTGACGCCCGAGTTCGCCCAGGCCTTCAAGCTGCCGATCAGCGAAGGCGTGCTGGTCAGCGGCGTGCTAGCCGGGGCGCCTGCCGCCAAGGCGGGCGTGAAGCCCGGCGACGTGCTGGTGAAGGTGGGCAGCCGCGCGGTGATGACGCCGGCCCAGCTGCTGGCCGCGGTGGCGGCGCTGAAGCCGGCCAGCGATACGGTGCTGTCCGTGCAGCGTGGCGCGAAGCAGATGGAACTGCACCTGACCGTGGGCCTGCGTCCGCCGCAGCCGCAGCAGGCGCCGGCGGACGACGCCGACCCGGAGTAGCCGCTCAGGTCGAGGACGTCGTCTCTTCGCTGTCGGGCGCCTTCGAGTAGCGCACGAAGTAGGTCGCCGCGAAGATGCCCAGCTCGTAGAGCAGGCACATCGGGATCGCCAGCGAGAGCTGGGACACCACGTCCGGCGGCGTCAGCACCGCCGCCACGACGAAGGCGATGACGATGAAGTAGCCGCGCCACTCGCGCAGCTTGTCCACGGTCAGCAGGCCCATGCGCACGACGACGACGACGATCACCGGCACCTCGAAGGCGGCGCCGAAGGCGATGAACATGGACATCACGAAGCTGAGGTAGGCCTCGATGTCCGGCGCCGCGGTGATGCTCTTGGGCGCGAAGCTCTGGATGAAGGTGAAGACCTTGCCGAAGACGAAGAAGTAGCAGAAGGCCACGCCGGCGAAGAACAGCGCCGTGCTGGACACCACCAGCGGCAGCACCAGGCGCTTCTCGTGCGAGTACAGACCCGGGGCGACGAAGGCCCAGACCTGGTAGAGCACGAAGGGCAAGGCGACGAAGAAGCCGGCCAGCAGCGTGATCTTCAGCGGCACCATGAAGGGCGAGATCACATTGGTGGCGATCAGCTTGGAGCCGGCCGGCAGGTGCTGCACCAGTGGCTGGGCCAGCAGGTCGTACAGCGCGCCGGGGCCCGGGTAGATGGCCAGCACGCCGAAGCAGAACAGGACCGCCAGCGTTGCGCGCAGCAGGCGGTCGCGCAGCTCGATCAGGTGGGAGACGAAAGGCTGCTCGGTGCCGGCGAGTTCGTCGTCGGGCTTCTTGTCATCGCTCATGGATTTGCTTGGTCAGGCGCGCTGGCCCGGTGGGCGGAAGCGCGCGACCCGCGCCGCGCCCGATTGCACGTTGCGCCGGACGCCGGCCTGCTGCTTGTACCACTGCGGCGTGGCGCCGCGCTTGAGCCGCCAGTTCTTCTTCGGATGCTTGTAGCTGGGCTGCCAGCCCAGGCCGCTGTAGGCGGCGGCATCGCTGCCGGCCTCGGTATCGTTCAGGCCGGAAGTCGCCTCGGCCCAGGTCTGCTCGAAGGCCTGGCTGGCGGTGTGGATCTCGTTGTGGACGGTGTCCTGCACATTGCGGGCCGCGTCCTCCATCGAGGTCTTCATCTTCTTGAGCTCTTCCAGCTCGATCGAGCGGTTGACCTCGGCTTTCACATCGGCCACGTAGCGCTGCGCCTTGCCCAGCAGGGCGCCCACGGTGCGGGCGACGCGCGGCAGGCGCTCCGGGCCGATCACGATCAGCGCCACGGCGCCGATCAGCGCCATCTTGTCCAGGCCGAGATCGAGCATGTCTTGTCGTCAGCCGATCAGGACTTGGTCTTGGCGTCGACGTCGACGGTGTTCGGGTCGGCCGCGACCTGCTTGGGCGCCTCGGTCGCCGCGCCGTCCTTCATGCCGTCCTTGAAGCCCTTGACGGCGGAGCCCAGATCCTGGCCGACGTTCTTCAGCTTCTTGGTGCCGAAAACCATCACGACGATCAGGAGCACGATGAGCCAGTGCCAGATGCTGAAGGAACCCATAATCTTTCTCCTCGAAACGAATGGCCCGATTCTAGAGGGCGCACGTGTCAGTCATTTGAGGGTGCAACCCTGGGAATCAAGCCAGGGATCAACCCTTGGCCCACGGGCGAGGGCCGCCCATCGCGTGCAGATGCAGGTGATAGACCTCCTGGCCGCCGTCCGGGCCGGTGTTCATCACCGTGCGGTAACCGTTGGTCACGCCCAGTTCGCGCATCAGTTCGGGCACCAGCGCGTTCATGTGGCCCAGCAGCGCCGCGTGCTCGCGGGTGACCTCGGTCATCGAGGCGATGTGCTGCTTCGGGATGATCAGCACGTGCACCGGCGCCCAGGGGTGGATGTCGTGGAAGACCAGCACCTGCTCGTCCTCGTAGACCTTCTTGGACGGGATCTGGCCGGCGGCGATCTTGCAGAAGATGCAGTTCGGGTCGTGGCTCATCGCTTCATTTCTCCTTGCGCTGGGCGAATTCCTGCAGGCCCGACAGGCCCTCGCGGCGGGCCAGCTCGGCCAGCACCTCCTGCGGGCCGAGGCCGAAATGGGCCAGCGCCACCAGGCTGTGGAACCAGAGGTCGGCGGTCTCGTAGACGATCTTCTGGCGGTCGGCGTCCTTGGCGGCCATGACCAGCTCGGTGGCCTCCTCGCCGACCTTCTTCAGGATCGCGTCAGTGCCCTTGTCGAACAGCTTGGCGACGTAGCTCTGCGTGGGATCGCCCCCCTTGCGGGACTCGATCACCGCGGCCAGCTTCAGCAGGGTGTCGTCATTCATTTGTAAATGCTTTCCGGATCCTTCAGCACCGGCTCGATCGCCGTCCACACGCCGCCCTCGAGCTTCTGGAAGAAGCAGCTGTGGCGGCCGGTGTGGCAGGCGATGCCGGGGGTATGGCCGTGCTGGGTGATCTTCATCAGCACGACGTCATTGTCGCAATCCAGGCGCAGTTCGTGGACGGTCTGGGTATGGCCCGATTCCTCGCCCTTGTGCCAGAGCTTCCTGCGCGAGCGGCTCCAGTAGACGGCCTCACCCTTCTCGGCCGTCAGCGCCAGCGCCTCGCGGTTCATCCAGGCGAACATCATCACGTCGCCGCTGTCCCGCTCCTGCGCGATCACCGGCACCAGGCCGTCGGCGTCCCAGCGCACCTCGTCGAGCCAGCTGCGGTGCGTCGGGCCTTCGTGGCCGCGCTCGGCGGCGAACCATTGCAGCACCGGGATGGTTCCCGGCAGCACCGGCTGCTGCTGCACCGGCAGGTTCTCCCAGGCCATCTGCTGCTGCTCGCGCATCTCGAACTCGCCGCTCCAGTCGAACACCTTGCAGAAATGCAGCCGCACCCGCGCGTGGGCGTAGTCCATCATCTCGACCTTCCACGGATGGACCGCGCCGATCGTGATGCCCAGCTCCTCGTGCAGCTCGCGGCGCAGCGCCTGCTCCACCGTTTCGCCGGCCTCCAGCTTGCCGCCGGGGAACTCCCAGTAGCCGGCGTAGACCTTGCCTTCGGGGCGCGAGGTCAGCAGGAAGTCGCGTTCCACGCCGTCCACATCGCGCCTGACCAGCACGCCGACGGCCACATCGACCGGAATGCGCTCAGACATGGTCCAGGCCCTCCGGCGCGCCGCGGTCGGCGATCGGGGCGGGCGTCTCGGGCACCGCGCCCTTGCCGGCCAGG
>NZ_LYVQ01000272.1 GCF_001984095.1 Pelomonas sp. KK5 | reverse complement strand
CCGCCAACCGCCGTTGCTGGCGCGCCAGGGTGTCGCTCGGGCGAGCAAGCCGCATGCCGGCCCGGTCCAGGCGCTGGGCCTGGGCATCCAGGCGCGAGCGCAACTGGCGCGTCAGGCCGCGTTCCAGCACGTCCAGCAATTCGAGCTGCGAGCGACGCGAGGGCGAGGCCAGCTCGGCGGCGGCAGTCGGCGTGGGCGCGCGCAGGTCGGCAGCCAGGTCGCAAAGCGTCACGTCGGTCTCGTGGCCGACGCCGCAGACGACCGACAGCGCCGATTCGCCCACCGCGCGCACGACGCGTTCGTCGTTGAAGGCCCACAGGTCCTCCAGCGAGCCGCCGCCGCGCACCAGCAACAGCGCATCGACCTCGGCACGCTCGTTCGCCACGGCCAGCGCCTGCACCAGCGCAGCCGGCGCCTGCTCGCCCTGCACCAGGCTGGGGTAGACCACCACCTCGACATGGGGCGCGCGGCGCTCCAGCGCGGTGAGCACGTCGTGCAGCGCCGCTCCGGCCGTTGAAGTGATAACGCCAAGCCTCAGCGGAAACGCCGGCAGAGGCCGCTTGCGCGCCGCATCGAACCAGCCCTCGGCCTCCAGCCGCGCCTTCAGCCGCAGGAACTGCTCGTACAGCGCGCCGGCACCGGCGCGGCGCATCGCCTCGACGATGAACTGCAGTTCGCCGCGCGGCGCGTACAGGTCCAGCCGGCCGCGCACCTCGACCAGCGCGCCGTCGCGCGGCGCGAAATCCACCAGGCCCGCAGCGCGGCGGAACATCGCGCAGCGCAGCGTCGCCTGCTGGCCGTCGGCGTCCTTCAGGCTGAAGTAGCAGTGGCCGCTGCCGGCCCGCGTGAAGCCCGAGATCTCACCGCTGAGGGTCACCGCGCCGAAGCGTGCGGCGATGCTGTCCGACAGCGCAGCCAGCAGGCCCGCGACGGACCAGACCACACGCTGCGATGGGGCCTGCCAGGGCTCAACCATGCGCAAACCCAGGCCCCAAGCGGGTCGAGAACTCCACAGCCGCGCCAATACTGGGCTGGCGGGCCGTTCGGGCTGTCACGGTGCCGTCATACGCACACAAGCGCTTGTTTTTCAAGTCCTTTTGTCCTGCTCAAGAATTAGGCAAATTGTTCAGGCCGCTGATTTTTCGGGCTCGGGCCTCGGCCGGAAGCGGCTTGCCCACAAAGTTATCCACAGCGGAAGTGGATTGTTTCAAGGTCGTTTGCGGAGCCCTGTCGTACCGGGCAAGCCTGTCCCGATGGGGCTGCGGCTTCAGGCCATAATCGCGCGCAATTCCTGGCGGCCGGGCTGGCCGTGCGGGGCACGATTCCACCCAATACTTCGACGGGGGTTGTCCTTGTTTTCGATCATACAAGCGGCCGGCTGGCCGATCTGGCCTCTGCTCCTGTGTTCCGTCGTTGCCCTGGCGCTGGTGATCGAGCGCTTCACCAGCCTGCGCACCAGCCGCGTGGCGCCGCCCCGGCTGCTGGACGAAGTGCTGGGCGTCACCAGCCAGCATGTGCCGACGCCCGACATGGTCAACCGCCTCGCCGAAAACTCTGTCCTGGGCCAGGTGCTCGCCTCTGGCCTGCGCGCCGCGACCGCCGAGCCGAACATCGCCGAGGACAAGCTGCGCCTGGTCTTCGAGCTGGCCGGCCGCCGCGCCGTGCACCAGCTGGAGCGCTACCTGAACACGCTGGGCACCATCGCCACCGCCGCGCCGCTGCTGGGCCTGCTCGGCACGGTCGTCGGCATGATCGAGATCTTCGGCAGCCAGGCGCCCGGCGGCAGCAACCCGACGCTGCTGGCCCACGGCATCTCGATCGCGCTCTACAACACTGCCTTCGGCCTGATCATCGCGATCCCGACGCTGATGTTCTACCGCTACTTCCGCGGCCGGGTCGAGGAGTACGTGCTGGAGCTGGAACAGTCCAGCGACCGCCTGCTGGGCCAGCTGCTGCGCTTCACCACGCCATGAAGTTCCGCCGCCACCACCGCAGCGAGGAGCCGGAGATCAACCTGATCCCCTTCATCGACGTGCTGCTGGTGATCCTGATCTTCCTGATGCTGTCGACGACCTACTCGAAGTTCACCGAGCTGCAGGTCTCGCTGCCGGTGGCCGATGCCGACAAGCTCAAGGAACGGCCGGCGGAGATCGTCGTGGCCGTGTCGGCCGATGGCCGCTACGTCGTGGGTGGCAACGCGGTCGAGGGCCGCTCGGTCGAGATGCTGGCCGCGGCGCTGACGCAGGCCTCGGGCGGCAAGTCGGACGCGATGATCGTCGTCTCGGCCGATGCCGCCAGTGCGCACCAGTCGGTCGTCAACGTGATGGACGCGGCGCGCCGCGCCGGCCTCTCGCACCTGACCTTCGCGGCACAGACCAGCACGGGGCACTGAAGGGTGGCGCTGGCGCAGCGCCTGCAGCGCGAGTGGATCTCGGGCGGGCCCTTGTCCCTGCTGCTGCTGCCGGTGGCCGCGGTCTACGGCGCGCTGCTGCGGCTGCGGCGCCTGTTCTATCGGCTGGGCTGGCTGAAGACCGAGGTGCTGCCGGTGCCGGTGGTCGTCGTCGGCAACTGGATCGTCGGCGGCGCCGGCAAGACGCCGACGACGCTGGCCCTGCTCGCGCTACTGAAGACGCGCGGCATCCGCGCCGGCGTGATCTCGCGCGGCTACGGGCGCGCGGACGAGGCGGCGGTACGCGAGGTCACGCCGCGGTCGAGCGCCGCCGAGGCCGGCGACGAGCCGCTGCTGATCCGGCTGCGCGGCGGCGTGCCGGTGGCCGTCGGGTGCGACCGGGTGGCTGCGGCGCGGGCGCTGCTCGCCACCCATCCCGACCTGCAACTGCTGCTCAGCGATGACGGGCTGCAGCACTGGAGGCTGCCGCGCGCGCTGTCCATTCTCGTCTTCGACGAACGCGGCATCGGCAACGGCCGCCTGCTGCCCGCCGGACCGCTGCGCGAGCCCGCACGCACGCGGCTCGGGCCGCAGGAACTGGTCCTCTACAACGCAGCGGCGCCCAGCACCGCATTGCCCGGCGCGCTGGCAGGGCGACGCCTGTCGGGTGCGGTGGAACTGGGCGACTGGTGGCGAGGCGGACCGGCGCGCCTGGACCAGCTGCACGCGCTGCGGGGCCGGCCGCTCATCGCCACCGCCGGCATGGCCCAGCCGCAGCGCTTCTTTGACATGCTGCGCGCCGAGGGCCTGACGACGATCGAACCGCTGCCGCTGCCCGACCATCACGATTTCGCCACCCTGCCCTGGCCGCCTGGCACGCCGGACGTGCTGCTGACCGAAAAGGACGCCGTCAAGGTCGACCCGGCCCGCTGCGGAACGACCCGCGTCTGGGTCGTCACGCTAGACTTCCACCCCGAACCCGAATTCGAGCGGGCGCTGGACGGGCATCTCGCCCGCCTGCTGCTGCCCGCCGCCTAGACATCCTCCTCCCCGATGGACAACCGACTGCTCGACATGCTGGTCTGCCCCCTGTGCAAGGGCCCGCTGGAACACCTGCGCACCGAGACCGGCCGCGAACTGATCTGCCATGCCGACCGGCTGGCCTTCCCGGTGCGCGACGGCATCCCCGTGATGCTGGCCACCGAGGCCCGCACCGTCGAGCCGGACGCCGACGGCCCATGAGCGCAGCGCCGGGCCGCCCCAGGCAAGCTCGCATCCCCTCGGGGGATCGGGCGTACTCGCCCGAGGGGCAAGACATATGAGCTTCACGGTCATCGTCCCAGCGCGGCTGGCCTCGACCCGGCTGCCCAACAAGCCGCTGGCGGACATCGCCGGCCTGCCGATGATCGTGCGCGTGGCCCAGCGCGCGGCCCTGTCGCAGGCCGCGCGGGTGGTCGTCGCAACAGATTCGCACGAGGTCCGTGCCGCCTGCGCGGTGCACGGCGTCGAGGCCGTCATGACCCGCACCGACCACCCGTCCGGCAGCGACCGCCTCGCCGAGGCCTGCCACCTGCTGGGCCTGGACGGCGAGGACCTGGTCGTCAACGTGCAGGGAGACGAGCCGCTGATCGCGCCGACGATGATCGACGCCTGCGCGCGCCTGCTGCGCGAGCGCCCGCAATGCGTGATGAGCACCGTCGCCCACGACCTGGACAGCGCTGAGGAATTCGCCAACCCCAATGTGGTCAAGGTCGTGACCGACCGGCAAGACCTGGCCCTGTACTTCTCCCGCGCTCCGATCCCGTGGTGGCGCGACGGCAGCGGCCCCAAGCCCGGCAGCGCGCTGCGCCACGTCGGGCTCTACGCCTACAAGGCCGGCTTCCTGCGCCGCTTCCCTCAGCTCGAGGTCAGCCCGCTCGAGCAGATCGAGTCGCTGGAGCAGTTGCGCGTGCTGTGGCACGGCGAGCGCATTGCGGTGCATGTGAGCGCAGAGCGCCCGGGACCCGGCGTGGATACCCCGCAGGACCTCGAGCGCGTGCGTGCGCTGCTGCAGGCCGCCGGTTGAACCGAGCCGCAGCGAAGCCCGCGATTGCGCTGTGTTCGGAGCGGATTACCGGCTCCGGGCGTAAGTTTCGTGATTGATGACACATGCTATCCTCGCCCGCAGTTGACAAGGGCGTGAGAGCAGCTGGTCTCTGCCCTTTTTTATATTGAGGAGACACTTCCCGTGCGATTGATTCTTCTGGGCGCTCCCGGCGCCGGCAAAGGCACTCAAGCTGCCTTCCTCTGCCAAAAATTCGGAATTCCGCAGATCTCCACCGGCGACATGCTGCGTGCCGCGATCAAGGCCGGTTCCGAACTGGGCCTGGCCGCGAAGAAGGTGATGGACTCGGGCGCCCTGGTGAGCGACGACATCATCATCGGCCTGGTCAAGGAACGCATCGCCCAGCCGGACTGCGCCAAGGGCTTCCTGTTCGACGGCTTCCCGCGAACCATTCCCCAGGCCGATGCGATGAAGGCCGCCGGCGTGAAGCTGGACTATGTGCTCGAGATCGACGTGCCTCACAGCGCCATCGTCGAGCGCATGAGCGGCCGCCGCGTCCACGTGGCCTCGGGCCGCACGTACCACACCAAGTTCAACCCGCCCAAGGCCGAAGGCAAGGACGACGCCACCGGCGAGGAACTGATCCAGCGCGAGGACGACAAGGAAGAAACCGTCAAGAAGCGCCTGGAGGTGTACGAGTCGCAGACCCGCCCGCTGGTCGACTACTACTCGCAATGGGCCGCCAATGGCGACGCCAATGCGCCGAAGTACCGCCGCATCGAAGGCGTGGGCTCGGTGGACGAGATCACCGCGCGTGCCCTGGCGGCGCTGGGCTGAGTTCGATCCGCTCCGCTTAGACCACCACAAGCCGCGCTCGTCGCGGCTTTATCATGTCGGCCAATTGACGTTTACGTCAACGTAAGTAACCCGTTAGCTGAGGAGACTGTTCATCATGGATATCGCAGGCAAGGTTTTCATCGTCACCGGCGGCGCGTCCGGCCTGGGTGAAGGCACGGCGCGCATGCTGGCCGCCAACGGCGCCACCGTCGTGATCGCCGATCTGGCCGAGGAGCGCGGCACAGCCATCGCGGCGGAGATCAAGGGCGCCTTCGTCAAGGCCGACGTGAGCCAGGAGGCGGACGGCCAGGCCGTGGTCGCCAAGGCCGCGTCGCTGGGCAAGCTGATGGGCCTGGTCAACTGCGCCGGCATCGCTCCGGCCGTGAAGACCGTCGGCAAGGACGGCGCCCACCCGCTGGCGACCTTCGCCAAGGTGATCAACGTGAACCTGATCGGCACCTTCAACATGATCCGCCTGGCCGCGGAAGCGATGGCCAGGAACGAGCCCGAGTCCACCGGCGAGCGCGGCGTGCTGATCAGCACCGCCTCGGTGGCGGCCTACGACGGCCAGATCGGCCAGGCGGCCTACTCGGCCTCCAAGGGCGGCGTTGTCGGCATGACGCTGCCGATCGCGCGCGACCTGGCTCGCAACGGCATCCGCAACATGACCATCGCCCCGGGCATCTTCGGCACGCCGATGCTGTTCGGCATGCCCCAGGAAGTGCAGGACGCGCTGGCGGCGGGCGTGCCCTTCCCCTCGCGCCTGGGTACGCCGCAGGACTACGCGAAGCTGGTGCAGGCGATCGTCACGAACGAGATGCTGAATGGCGAGGTCATCCGCCTGGACGGCGCGATCCGGCTGGCACCGAAGTAAGCAGCGCCGCGTCGTTCGCACAAATGAAAAGAGGCCCTCGAGAGGGCCTCTTCCTACTTGTGCAGCCTGAAGATCACTTCTTGCTACGCGACTGGACGATCCAGATGCGGGCGATATCGGTCGCACCATCGCTGCCCTTGACGCCACGCCAAGCGGCTTGTGCCTTGGACACGTCGCCAGCCATGTACAGCGCCAGGCCCAGGTAGAGCTTCGCGTCGTCGGGACGCTTCAGCTGGTCCTTGTCGATGCCGGCCTGGATCATCTTGGCGCCCTTGGCGGCATCGCCCCGGAAGGCGGAGGCCAGGCCCAGCTGCACCAGCTGGTCGCCGCTGCGCGAATCGTTCGCCAGCTTCTCGGCCTCGGCCTGGCCGGCCTTGGCTTCGCCGATCTTCTTGGCCATCAGGTCGGCCAGACGCTTGTGGCGGGCACCTTCGGCGCCCTGCCCCAGCACGCCGGCGGCCACGCCCTTCTCGACCACGGTCTTGCCCTCATCCGGATAGCCGGCCTGGGCGGCCAGCTGCGCCATCTCCATGTAGTCGTTGGCGTCCTTCATGTTGCCGGTCGCCAGCTTCAGGCGGTACAGGTCCAGCGTGAAGCGGTCGGAGAAGCTCTTCTTCTGCGGCAGCGAGCCGAGCACCTGGCCCCACAGTTCCTTGCTCGGGTAGTAGTTGAGCAGCTTCTCCATCGCCACGCCTTCGGCGGCGGAGTCGCCCTTCTTCTGGGCGGCGCCGAGCAGCAGGTTCAGCTTGTCCTTGGAGGGCGTGCGGCCGGCCTTCTCGTCGGCGGCGATCTCTTCCTGCGTGTCGCGGATCACGGCGGTCATGTCGCCGGACAGGTATTGGGCGCTGGTCAGCACCTGCTTCATCGAGGGGCTGGTGCCGCCATCCTTGAAGTAGCGCTGCGCCCAGGCCAGCGCCTTGGCGTTGTCCTTGTTGCGCAGGTAGGTGCCGGCGATGGACTCTTCCATGCGCAGCTTGTCGGCGCCACCCAGGCGGCCCGAGGCGCTCAGCGCCTCGAAACCCTTGACCATCTGTTCGGTATCGCCGGCGCCGGAAGCGGCCGCGACACGCATGCCTTCGATGGCGTTGTTCTCGGCGGCGGTGCGGCCGGCGACGCCTTCGGCATCACGGACCTTGCCCAGTGCTTCCTTGTACTTGCCGGCCTTGTACAGGGTCTGCGCATCCTTCAGGTGCTTGCCCACCTCGGGGCGCACCGACTCGGCTTGGGCCTGCGCCTGCGTGAAGCCGACCTCGCCATCCGGCGACACGCCCAACACGAGGGCCGCGGCACCGAAGGCTGCCAGGGCCAGAGTCTTCTTCAGTTTCATCTTTTGCTCTCCTGCAAACTAAAAGACGCGCCGCCCTCGCGGGTGGCGCGTCATTCAAAACGCAATGGCGGTCACTTGACGAATTGCTCGTTGCCGACCATGCCCATCTTCTTGACACCCAGGCGCTGGGCCGAGGCCATCACGGCAGCGACGGCGCCATAGTCCACCAGCTTGTTCGGCTTGATGTGGACTTCGGACTGGTCGGGCTCGTTGGCCACTTCCTGCAGCTTGGCCTCGACGGCCGGCATGCCGGCCAGGGCCACGCCGTCCCAGCTGACCGTGCCGTCGAAGTCGATGAAGA